>DAOTUI010000179.1:0-19182 GCA_034437035.1 Chloroflexaceae bacterium | reverse complement strand
CCCACCAACGATAACAGCCTGCGCATTGCGCTGTGCGGCTAACTCCAGGAGTTGCCGATAGCCTGCGATGTTGCCGTGAAGATCGGCGGTGTACACCAGGAGCATACTTCCCTCGATTGGTAATGTAACAAGGATTGGATACGCATCCGGCAGGGCCCGCTCCTGCCTGAATTGTTGTAAGCTGGTTAATGCTTGCCGGGTATGATAATCATTATAGCATGGGAATGAGCATAGATGAAGCACACAGGATACCAAATGACAATTGTGCAATGCGGTGACGGTACTGCCGGGCAACCGGTCACCGGGATTGTTGTTGCGGGCGGGAGCAGTCGCCGCCTGGGGCAGGATAAACGCCGGCTGCGGTTGTGGGGCGCGGACGGGCCGACGCTCCTGGAGCATACGCTTGCGCAGCTTGCGCCCCTCTGTGGGGAACAACTGGTGGTGTTGAATGATCCGCAGGCGTGGCCGGATCTGCCGGCGCGCTGCATTCCCGATAGCTATCCTGATGGGGGCGCGCTGGGCGGGATCTATGCGGGATTGGCGGCGATGACCTACCCGTATGCCCTGGTGGTCGCCGCTGATATGCCGCTGCTCCGGCGCGAACTGCCGGCGGCCATGCTGGACTACCCACGCAATTATGATGCGCTGGTGCCACGTTCCCCGCGTCCCGGCGCAGTGCGCAACGCGGCTGGACTGGAACCGCTGCATGCGATCTACAGCCGCGCCTGCTGCGCACCACTGCGGCGCATGCTGGACCAGGGGCAGCGGCGGATTGCCGATTTCCTGGCGGGCGTGCGGACGGTGATAATTGAGCCGGATGTAATCGCCCGCTATGACCCGGCGGGGCAGGCGTTCCTCAACATCAACACGCCGGACGATCTGGCCACGGCGCGCCGGGCGCTTGCGGCCAAATGAGCCAAATGAGTTCACGGACGCGCACAAGCGCGTCCCTACCGGAACAATCGCCAATCGCCAATCGCCAGTCGCCAATCCGCCCAAAGAACGACTTGACAACCCGGCATCCCGTGCTATGCTAGAGTTAATTAACTGATTAGTCAATGAATTATGGGCGGAGCTATGGCACGACCGAAAACCAACCACGAAGAGAAAAAAGCCCAGATCCTCAGCGCGGCCATGAAAACCTTTGCGCAGCACGGCTACGAGGGCACGACCAACAAACTGATCGCCGCCGAGGTCCGGCATGACACCGGGCAGAGTTTCTCGCCCGCGCTGATCTACCACTACTTCCCGGAGGGCAAGCTGCAACTGCTGGAGACTGTGGTGCATAGTTACCAGCCGCTTCAGGATCTGAGCCGGGTAATGCAACAGGACACCAATGCCCCGCCCGAAACCTTTCTGCCCAGGGCGGCACACGCCTATATTCAGATCTTCAAGGAGCCGGGCATGGCGCGGATGGCCCGCATCTTCTTTGTCGAGGGACCACGCCACCCGGAACTGGCGCAGCATATCTTCGGGCGGATTATGCCGATTATCCTGCTCCCGCTGGCAACCTACCTGCAGCAGCAGGCCGGCCAGGGTCATATTCGGCCGATTAATCCGTTTGCGGCCATCTTTCAGTTCTTCGGGCCACTGCTGATCCGCGCCTTTGCCACCGAGAACCTGCGGCAGATGGATCAGTTGCCCTTTCCGCTGCCGGACGACGACGAGATGATCGCCGGCCATGTGCAGACCTTTCTGCACGGTATCACGCTGGACACCAGCACGCAGCAATGATCGTAAGGAGGCCCACGATGCTCCGTCCCCGCTGGTCTAAGGTATTTCGTGACCTGTCACTCCACAAGACGCGCACGCTGCTTGTGGTGCTGTCGATTGCGGTGGGAGTGTTTGCCTTCGGTGCGGTGGTCGCCGCGCGGGACAATATTCTGCACGAGTTGCACGACTCCTACCTCTCGATCAACCCGGCCGGCGCCATCATCACCACCGAACCCTTTGATGATGAACTGGTGGAGGCGGTGAGCCGGATGGAAGCGGTAGCCCAGGCCGAGGGCCGCCGCACGGTGCCGGCGCGCATTCAGATCGGTCCGGACGAATGGTACGACCTGGATCTATTTGTGCTACCCGACGATGGGCAGATGACGGTCAATATTGTGCAACCGGAAGCGGGCGCATGGCCGCCCCCCGATCATGCGTTGCTGCTCGAGCGTGGTGCGCTGCCCCGCGTGAATGCCCGGATCGGTGATACGGTGCTGGTTGCGATCGCCGGTGGCGAGCAGCGTCGCATCCCGATTGCCGGGACAACCCACGACCTGAGCACCGTACCCGCCGTTATTGCGGGCAAGGCGTTTGGCTACATCAACCTGGATACGCTGGAGTGGCTGGGGGGCACGGGGTATTATGACCAGATCTACAACCAGATGATGATCGTCGTCGCCGAGCATCCGCTGGACGAGAACCATATCCGGCATGTGGCCGACCAGGTTGCCGAGAAGATCGAGCGCAGCGGGCGCACCGTTGATACCACCGAAGTGCCGACCCCGCAGCAGCACCCGGCGGAACTGGTGCTCCCAACGATCCTGCTGATCCTGAGCGGACTGGGGGCGCTGGCGCTGCTGCTGGCTATGTTCCTGATCATTAACACGATTGAAGCGATTATGACCCGGCAGGTGCGGCAGATCGGCATTCTCAAAGCGGTAGGCACGCGCAACCGAATTATTATGGAACTCTACTTAGGCATGGTACTCATCTTCGGACTGCTGGCGCTGCTGATCGCTGTGCCGCTGGGCACGCTGGGCGCGCTGGGCTTCACCCGCTTTGTCGCCGGGCAGATGAATGTCGATATTGTGAACTTCAGTCTGCCACCCTATGTGCTGGCGTTCAAAGTCGGGGCGGCGCTGCTGCTGCCGCTGGGGGCGGCGTTCCCGGCGATCCGCGCGAGTGTCCGCATCACCGTGCGCGAGGCGCTCAGTGCCGAGGGGCATGGCGGCGGATCGGGCGGCAACCGCAGCGGCCGGGCCGGGAAGATCACCGTGCTGCTCAGTTCGCTCTTCTCGGTCTTTGGACGGCCGCTGCTGCTCTCATTGCGCAACACCTTCCGCCGCAAATGGCGACTGGTACGCACGCTGGTGGTGCTGACGATGGGCGGTGCGATTTTTATCAGCGTGCTGACGGTGCGCGCCTCGCTGCTGCACACGCTGGACGAGACCATGGCAACGAAGCAGTACGATATCGAGGTGCGCCTGGCGCGGCCCTACCGCAGCGCTTACATCACACAGCAGGCGCTGCAGGTTCCCGGCGTGGTCGGGGCGGAAGGCTGGCATGGCGCGCAGGCCTACCCGGTGCGCCCCGATGGTAGCGAGGGCGATAGCCTCAACCTCTATGGCCTGCCCGCAACCAGCGATATGCTCAACCTGAATATTGTGCAGGGACGCTGGCTGCGCCCGGAGGATCGGCACGCGATTGTGCTGAGTTCCAACTTCTTTGGACAGGAGCCGCTGCAAGTAGGCGATGAACTGGTGCTAAAGATCGACGGCGAAGAGTATGCCTGGCGCATTGTAGGTATCTCGCAGGAGTTTACCTCGCCGGTCAACCCGGCTACCGGCTATGTCACCGATACCGGCTATGCGCACGTTGTCGGTAGCGTGGGGCATGTCGAAGAGTTGCGGGTGGCCACCGCCCGGCATGATCCCGCCTCGCTGTCGCAAATCAGCCGGCAGTTGGAAGCCTACACCGAGGAGCGAAATATCCAGGTGCGCCTGATCCGTAGCACGTTCGCGGATGCGGCCATGCTGCACGAGCGGTTTAATATCCTGACGAGCGTGCTCTCGATGATGGCAACGCTGATCGGGATCGTGGGCGGGCTGGGGTTGATGGGCACGATGAGTATCAATGTGCTGGAACGCACCAAGGAGATCGGTATTATGCGCGCAATCGGCGCGTCCGACGGCGCGGTCCAGCAGATCGTCATCGTGGAGGGCGTGCTGATCGGGCTGATCGCCTGGCTGCTGGGTACGCTGGTTTCGCTCGGAATGAGCCGCATGATGAGTATTCAGATCGGGTTGCAACTGCTGGATCAGCCGTTGAGCTACAGCTATGCCTCCTACGCAGTGCTGCTCTGGCTGGGCATTGTGACGGTCGTGGCAATGCTGGCGAGCTATGTCCCCGCCCGCAACGCCTCCCGGCTGACGATCCGCGAAGTATTGGCGTACGAGTAGGTTTTCTGAAGAACTAAGAACTAAGAACTAAGTGTGTAAGGCTTGTGTCTGTCTGCGCACCTATTTGTTCTTTGTTCTTTAATTCTCTGTTCTTTTTCTGGAGACAATATGATGCTACAACGCTTGTTCGGGCAATTGCGGGGGGAGAAACCGCCGGCGGCGGGGCGCTATCAGCATGGGAATACACATCTGCTTGAGGTGCGCGATGTCGTCAAAGCATACGCCGGCCCGGCAGGAACGGTGCAGGCGCTCAAGGGCGTCAGTCTGCAGGCCGACCCGGGCGAGTTTGTGGCGGTGGTGGGAAAATCCGGCAGTGGGAAGTCCACCCTGATGAATATGATCACCGGGGTTGACCGGCCCACCAGCGGCACGGTTTTCATTGGCGATACGGCCATGCACACCCTGAGCGAGCAGCAGTTGACCGTCTGGCGGGGCCGGAATGTGGGCATTGTCTACCAGGCCTTCCTGCTCATTCCCACACTGACCGTGCTGGAGAATGTGATGCTGCCGATGGATGTCTGCAACACCTATCCGCCGGATGCGTTCCGCCAGCGGGCGCTGCACCTGCTGGAGCAGGTCGAGATGACGGAGCATGTCAATAAGCTGCCGGCGGCCACCTCGGGCGGGCAGCAGCAGCGGGTCGCCATCGCGCGTGCCCTGGCAAATGACCCGCCGCTGCTGGTGGCGGACGAGCCCACCGGCAGTCTCGATACGAAAACAGCGGACATGGTGATCCGCATCTTTGAGCAACTGGCGGCGCAGGGCAAGACCATCCTGATGGTGACGCATGATAACGAACTGGCACAGCGAGCGCAACGCCGCATCACCATCGCCGACGGGCTGATTGTGGCGAGGGAGCAGGGAGCAGCGCCGGAGGAACAATCGCAAGAATCGGCGGAAGACCCATTGCCGACGCCAGTGGATAAACCTGTTGGGAGTGTAGTGTGATTGGGGAAGAGTCACCGATACTGATTAGCAGTTTCACCAGTTGCTGATCCTTATGTATACCGGACTCTGAAGTTGTCCATGTGCGGCGACAGCGTATTGCTCGCACCATCAAGCTGCGCACAAAAATAGTAGTTGTACTTTTTCGACAAATAATTTAAAATCAGGTATACTGGTCGTTGAAACAACAGTGTCACAAGCGGAAATAATGCGCTTTCTTTATCGAATTTGGAGAGATTTCCGTAAAGGAGAAAATATCGATCTGTACGTTACAGTAGTTGTCGCCCTTGGCCTGGTTGCACTCAACTTATCGGGTTTTGCACCAAAAGAGACTCTTGAGCCAATCACACTGGCTATTTTAGGTTTAATCGCTATTTCAATTTTAGGAAGTCGTTATCGAGTAGAAGAGCTTTCGAGTAAACTAGATCAATCTGCTAACACCGTCTTTATTAACGAGTTTCCACCAAGTCTGAAAACCGACATTGAAAGTGCTCCTGAATTATGGTTAGTTGGCGTTAGCCTGACACGTACAATTAGAACATATTATTCAACAATAGAGCAAAAGCTTCAGCGGGGTCATAGTGTCAAGGTAATGGTAGTGAGCCCAGAAGACAACTTGATCGAACTGGTAGAAAGTCGTGCTTATGGAAGACCGAATATTTCAAGAACAAGAAACGATATAAACGGAACTTTAGAAGACTTGTGTGAACTACAACAAAGTAATCCTCAAGGTAAGTTATACGTTCGTACAGTAAAAAACACTCTAACATTTGGTGCCACAATAGTCAACCCGAATTCTCCATCAGGCGTTTTGTACTTAGAACATTATCCTTTCAAAATGGAGGGTGGATCTAGACCTAAATTTATACTTCGTCCCAAAGATGGTTATTGGTATGACTTCTTTAAAAAAGAAATTAAGACGCTTTGGGACTATGGTATTGACTGGAATTGTAATCAAAACACTTCCTAGAAGTTATTTTAATAAGTAGAGGTAAAATAAAGTGCAGTCGAATATTGCATGCACCAGATGCTGCTGACACGCCCCCAACCTGGTAATGTTTAGCACGCCATCCTGTGCCGTCGCTCACCTCAGTCTATCACATCTGCCGGCGGCACCCCCAAAGACCATCCCACACAACAACCTTAAACAACCGCTTGCCTGCAAACGACAGTTATGCTACGCTTATTTCACCCATGCCGGATTTGGAAGGAGTGTTCGATGAGCCAGATCGAATTTGAAACGATGGTAGACCAGGATGTCATTTTGCAACCTGAGCCAATCAGGAGATCCGCCCATGACACCACCGCCAAATCTTCCCCTTGCTGAAGTGACAACCATCGCGCTCCGTGTTCTTATCCAGGAAATCGGTGTGGTAAACACGGCGCGTTTTATTAACCAGTATACCCATGGTTTCGGTTACTATACGCAGGAACGGGAGGAGTTATTTAAGGATGCAACGATTGATGCGATTGTGCAGGCGATGAAATCGAGAGAGGGCGAGGAGAATAGGTAATAGAGTGATTAATACCACAACGCAAATTGCCTGCAAACATAACCATGCCCGCCAAAGCCACAGAACAAGCTGAACCGTCCATCCGGTTTGGGGTATCTCTGCGCCCTCTGCGTCTCTGCATCTCTGCGTTGAGAAAACATCTCGTCGTAGTATTAACCGCTATCACGCCTCCCCATTCACCCGCAGATCGAAGTATTTTCACATGTAACGGTAGTTCCCGGTCTACGACGAAGTTTCGTTTCACCGCAGAGGCGCAGAGATGATCAACCCGCGTTATGGAGTTTGGGTTTCATTTGATCCACTTTGATGGACCAGTTTTACCACCAGGCAACGCCCTCCAATGAAAATTTCATTTCCGCGCACAACCAGGTCACTTACTTCCCGGTCAGGCGTGATGACTACTTCATCATTGTTCACCGCTACAACCAGGGTAACAGCTTCACCACTACTGGCGGCGATCCGCTTAAGCAGCAGATCAAAAAAAAGATCGGTGGGTATCCGATCAGCCTGATCCGCTGCACGGTTAATATAGCCGTTAATCAACTGCTCAAAATCGGTATTGCTCATATCGGTAAAGGTCTGCGAACTCATTCTGCTGCTCCTTGCTGACGCGCAATGCGCCGTTTCCATTCCTCATAGTCCATCACCACCAGTTCGTGTCCTTGATAACGTATGCGAACCGGACGTGGCAAATGCTGAATTATCATTTCTAAACTACTCTCAACAGTATCACCGTTAATTGTGTCCCATGCGGATGGCTGAAGGAATACGACCATGGTGTAAACCCGGTTCTCCACAAAAAGGCGGACAATATAGAAGTCATGAGCTAACGGTGTCGCATACTGAAGAAAATAGACTGATGTCTTAATATCGCCCAGCAAACTACTAACCACCAGATCGCCTGGTGAGTAACGTTGCTGCGGATCGCGTAGATCGTGGGCAGTAAACGTAATACCGCTCTGCGCCAGGTCACGATAGACTTCTACTTCCAGTGCATAGCCTCGTGCAAACGCTCCCCACCAGTAAAGCAGATAGCTTAACAGCAGGCGCGTCTCCGGTACATCAGCAAACTGCCAACCCCGCTGTGCCATGTCGCTGACGATTTGGCGCGCATACTTTGCCCAAAGCATTGCACTTTGTTGTCTGACATCGTTTAATGCCAGCAATTCATCAATATAGAGATTAGCATAAACCAGGTCAACCAGTTGCTGATACAACGTGCGAAAAGTTATGCGGTTGCCATCATCACTGGCAACCGCCTGATCAAGCAGATCGATAGCCTCAAACAGCAGCAACCATTGTGCTTGCCCGCGCAAACGGTCTGTCAAATATGCAATTACGGCATGTTCGTGGTCAGGTCGGAAGCCAGATGGAAGTTCGATCTGTATTGACGACATGAGTTTTCACATTGTTGCCTGGTCAGATACTTGTTACACAGCAGTATAGCAGATGTATGCGAATTGTACAGTTCAGCACTTCCCACTCACCACTCACCACTCCCCACTCAGCACTCCCTTGACACCAACTTCCCCTCGTGCTATACTCCACTTAATCCTTTAAGTGTTTAATCGGTTAACTGCTAAATCGATTAACCGGACTACCCGAATCGCAGAGTTAGTTCAGGCGCGGCGTATGGCGACGATCAAAGAAGTAGCCGAGCGGGCGCAGGTTTCCACCGCAACCGTCTCCTATGTGCTCAACGGCACCGGCAGTGTCACCGAGGCCACCCGGCAGCGGGTGCTGACAGCGGTGGCTGAGTTGGACTACCAGCCGAACTATGCTGCGCGCAGTATGCGCGGCCGTAGCCATACCCTGGGGCTGGTGTTGCCTGCCCTTGCCACCCGCCTGACCGATCCACTGCTATCCGAGTTGCTGGCGGGCTTCTCCGAGGCGGCGGCGGCGCGGGGCTACTACTTGCTGCTGGCAACTGCCACCGAGGAGCAGCCGGAGCAGTTGCTGGCCGCGCAGTTTGTGCGCACCGGTCGGGTTGACGGCGTGGTACTACTCGATGTCCAGACCGCTGATGAGCGGGTGGCCTACCTGGTGCAGCAGGGCATCCCGCATGTCTGCGCCGGTCCACCGCCGGAAGGCCACGATGTGCCCTATGTGACAGTTGATGGTTGCGGCGGAGTGCTGCTGGCGATGCGTCACCTGCTGGGCCTGGGGCATCGGCGGATTGCCCTGATTATGCTGCCGTCGGATCTGGCAACCAGTGAGCCGCACTACCAGGGCTATAGCGCGGCGCTGACGGCTGCCGGCATTGCGGTTGACCCGACACTTATTCTGGAGACCGGGCGCACTCAGATCGATGGCGTGACCGCCATGCAGGAATTGCTCGATCTGCCGGAGCCCCCGACGGCGGTGCTGGCCTGTAGCGATGAGGTGGCATTCGGGGCCATGCATGCGCTCCACACGGCCGGGCGGGAGGTCGGGCGCGATGTGTCGCTGGTCGGCTTCGATGATGTGCCCATGGCCGCGCATACCCACCCGCCGCTGACAACCCTGCACTACCCGCAGCGCGACCTGGGGTTGCACCTGGCCCGGTTGCTGATTGGCCGGATCGAGGGGCATACGCGCAACCAGCAGAGTGTCACCCTGGAGATGAACCTGATTATTCGGAAATCAACTGGTCCTGTACCTGTCGGCGATCAGGGTTGATCGCCGGCGACAGGTCTTTTACTACAAAGAGGAGGCTTTCCCCATGGCAAGTATTAAGTTTGATCATGTCTACAAGCGGTTTGGCGAAACAACGGTTCTGAAAGATCTGAATATCGACATTCCCGATCGGGAATTTCTGGTGCTGGTCGGTCCCTCCGGCTGTGGCAAGTCCACCGCGCTACGCTGCCTGGCCGGGCTCGAGGAGATCAGCGATGGTCACATCCTGATTGGCGACCGCATCGTGAATGATATTCCCCCGAAAGACCGCGATATTGCGATGGTCTTCCAGAGCTACGCACTCTATCCGCATATGACGGTCTATGATAATATGGCGTTTGGTCTGAAGTTGCGCCGGATGGACAAAACCGAAATTGACCGGCGGGTGAAGGAGGCCGCCGAACTGCTGGGTATCCCGCATCTGCTGGAGCGCAAGCCCAAGGCGCTCTCCGGTGGGCAGCGGCAGCGGGTTGCATTGGGCCGGGCCATCGTGCGCGAACCGGCGGTCTTCCTGATGGATGAGCCCCTATCTAACCTGGACGCAAAGCTGCGGGTACAGACCCGCGCGGAGATTAGCAAGCTTCACCAGCGCCTGGCAACCACCTTTATCTATGTGACCCACGATCAGACCGAGGCGATGACAATGGGATCGCGCATCGCGGTGATGCGGGACGGCATTCTCCAGCAGATCGATACGCCCAAGATACTCTACGATAAGCCTAATAATATGTTTGTCGCCGGGTTTATCGGTAGCCCCGCGATGAACTTCTTTCAGGGTCGTCTGGACCGCTCCAACGGTCATTTGATGGTCGATATCCCGGGGGCATTCGCGCTGCCGGTCCCCCGCGAGAAGACCGATGCGCTGGGGAGTCATATCGGGAAGGATATCGTTTTTGGCGTCCGCCCCGAGGATATTCACGACTCGGAGTTCGTGCCGCGTGGCGTGCGCGAGGATGCCAAAATTCAGGCAAAGGCCAATGTGGTTGAGGTTATGGGCAGCGAAGTCTATGCCTATATTGAGCGTGGTAATAAGGAATTCATCGGGCGCTTTGATCCGCGCTCAACGGTCAAGACCGGCCAGACGATTGAGACAGTTGTCGATATGGACAAAATTCATATCTTTGATCGGGAGAGTGAGCGTACCCTGGTGTAGGAA
Organism: Chloroflexaceae bacterium; assembly: GCA_034437035.1. Lineage (GTDB taxonomy): Bacteria > Chloroflexota > Chloroflexia > Chloroflexales > Chloroflexaceae > CAKZQX01. The sequence goes on along the minus strand of DAOTUI010000179.1, from coordinate 8,740 downwards.
AAGCCACACGCCGGCGATAATGCTCCAACAAGGTAGCGCACCTGTTCACGATACGTTTTACAGGTGCGCTACCTTAACAGGACTTATGCGGTGCATATTCACATCAGGCGTGAAACCAGGTGTAAGACTGGTTTCACCTCCGGCAGGGCGGCAGTGTGGTCAAACGTTCGGTTTGAATGCTCACTGCGTAAGTCGTGTAACTTGATAAAACTCCACAGCTAACCGTTAACCCATAACCGTTAACTACGCGTCTACCTGGTTGCCCAGAATCTGCGCCATCTCATTCTCGACCCAGATCTGTGCCTCAACCCGGCTCTCAAAGGAGTTATCCGCCCAGCGCTGCTGTTGGTCATGCTCAACACAGGCGCGGTAGGGCGCTGCTTCACCCGCTTCTTTGTCGCGGAGGATGAGCCCCCGCTCCGTTGGTGCGATCAACTCATACTGCTCGGTCTTCACGGTACTGATGTCTTTCCACTTGCCACTCATACATCATCCTCACTTTCGCAACTATGCAAACCTATGCTGATGAAGTTTGAATAATTAACAGGACTTACGCGGTCGGTTCCAAACCAGGCATTTGCCCGGACCCATGGCCCGATTCGCCTCCGGCAGGGTGGAATGGGACCGTCTTTTTCAGGAAATGTGGCACAATGTGCCACATTTCCTGAAAAAGATACAACCGTACCATGCTGCCGCAGGCGAAAACGGCCTTTGTAGGCGTACATGCCTGATTTGTACGCCCACTGCGTAAGTCCTGTTACTTATCGAGCACTTCCGCCGTAAACGTATCGACCATCACTTGCAGGTTAGTCAGGCCGGCCTGGCTGTTGAAAGCGGCGAAGGTGCGGTCCTGAATATAAGCGAAATCATAGCCAAATGTATCGTCGGGCAATCCCTCCCAGACCTCTGCGCTCGTCGAAGCCGGGATCTGCCGGGTAAGCAGCGCCAATTCACGCTGGATCTCGTCTGAGAGCGTATAATCCACAAAGAGTAGCGCAGCCGTGGGATGGGCCGCCGAACTCGGAATGGCGACCGGCGTGTTGCGCACAGGCATGCCCTCTTCTGGGAAATAGTTCTGCATGAAGTCGATATTCTGGTCGCGGGCCGCCGACAGCCCCCAGTCATTCCAGAATGCCATGAGCCAGATGTCGCCGCGCTTCATCAATTCTAACATCTGCGCGGCCTCGGTCGGCTGCGGGTAGACGTGCTCCTGCAAATCGGCGAGATAGGCAATCCCGGCATCATAGGTAGCCGGATCGTTCGGGTCGCCAAAGGTCTGCATGACGGTGAGCATAAACATCGTACCACTGCCGATGCCGCTGCCTGCGCGCGGGTCTTCATAGGTGAAGCGGCGCGGGTTTTCGGCGGCCCAGTCCAGCAGTTCGTCCATGGTCTGCGGCGGATCGGGCACCTCGTCAGCATTGTAGAAGAACGAAATGGTCGGCTGGTACACAGGGATTGCGTAGGTCTGCCCATCCAGCGTGAAGCTGTCCAGCCCCGGCGCATTCACTGCCTCCATGTGTGGCAGCATCGGCGCATACTCGGGCAAAATCGGTAGCAGCCGGCCTTCCTCCGCCGCGTTGATCAGATCGACGCTGGGCACGATGCGGGTTACGTCAATGTCGAAATCGTTTGTGTCAGGGTTAGCCTGTTCATAGGCTTGCAAGCGCTGGAAAAATTCCTGGTCGCCGCCACCGGTGGGCAGGATGTTGACGGTCATATCGACACCATAGGTGTCTGCGACAAACGCTTCGTAGCCCGGTACCAACTCGTCGGTGATCCACATTTTGATCGTGCCGCCCGCCGGCCAGTAGAGATTCAGCGTTGACCCTTCTGCTTGCAGCCGGGACGCAATGGCCTCGGTGCTGAACGGGTCGCCGCTATCAGTGTTGTCCGCAGTGTCGGCCACATCGGCAGTATCGGTAGCTCCTAAGGCCGGAGCTTCCGGTTCTGTCTGGGGCGCGCTTGCTTCCTGCGTGCTGGTATCGGGTTCAGTAGCAGGGGCATCTGCTGCGGTGTCGGCTGTGCCACACGCGGCGATCAGGCCGGGCAGCAGGAACAGGACCGTCAGCGCGAAAACGAACCACCGGAGCGTGCGTTGCATAAATGCTGTCTCCTTTCAGGGTGTCTATGCGTTGTGCGCACAGGACTTGTTCATTTGTGGTAGACTATGATTACTTGTGGTAGGCGTACCTCTATGCTACCACAGAAATCACTATTTTTTGTTAATCGAGTGTTAAGTAATGTTATATTTTGTTATATTTTGGTAGACTTTCGCAGATCTGCCTTCCTGTAACCAAGAGGGAGCACCCAATGATCGGACCACAACGCCGGCAAACGATCCTTGAAACACTGCGCCAGAACGGAGCGGTATCAATCACCGATCTTGTGCAGGCGCTCGGCGTGTCGGCTATGACTGTGCGCCGCGACCTGGACGAACTGGAACGTCGCAATCTGCTGCGGCGCACCTATGGCGGGGCGATTGCCGCCGGCAGTGCCACCACCGATCCATCGTTTCAGCACCGCGCCCAGGTGCAGCAACCTGCCAAGCTCGCCATCGCTCGCTGCGCTGCCGAATTGATTATGCCGGGGGAGCGCCTGATCCTCGATAGTGGCAGTACGGTGGCGGCAATGTGTCCATTCCTGGGTGAGAAAGCAGACGTGACCGTGATCAGCAACTCACTGCCCGTTATGCACGGACTGGCCGATCATCCGGATATCAGCCTGATTTGCACAGGGGGGCTGTTCGATCCGTCGATCAATGCCTTCGGGGGGCCACTCGCCGAGCGGGTGCTAGAGGATGTACGGGTGGATCGCGCCTTCGTGGGCGCAACGAGCATCAGCCTGGAAGACGGGTTTAGCAACAGCAATCTGTACAGCCTGTCCTTGCAGCGGATCATGCTGCGCGTCGCCCGCGAAAGCTACTTGCTGGTCGATAGCAGCAAATTCAATCGGGCGCCCTTCTGGTTAGTAGCCCCGGTGAACACGCTCACCGGGATTATTACCGACACCGCGGCACCGGCGGCAACCAGTGAGCGATTGGGGCAGGCGGGGTTGCGCGTACTGCTCGTGGAGCAGGGGTAAGCAAGACAGCGCAATCACCAGAATGATGCGTGGCCAATTATAACCCGTGTAGCACAATCCAATTTCGCAACCCAGGCAGTATGCTTCACGCGACGTTCCATGGTATGCCACCCCCAATGCCAATCCAGGCGCTCACGCTACTATCTGCTGCCTGCTACCCCGCCGCCGGCGTTGCACCAACGCCGCCCTTCGCAATAAGCAGCGTGTGCGGCGGCTCCCGATAGGTCCGCCCGGCCAGGAGCCCAAGCGTGTCTGCCGGCGACAGCCACACTATCCGGCAGCGCGACACACACTGCCGGATAGTGTGGCTGTCGCCGTGCCGAAAGTCTCCCAAATATACACAAAATATTACAATATTTAACACATACTTAACTACATCTCCCATCCTGTGTGGTACGATAAAGCCATCAAGACACTATTGGCAGCTGAATCCATCGTGCATCGTTCCCGCCGGCACGTCCCTCGCCGGAGGTACTACCCCACATCATTCGCTTGCCGACAGCGCTTGCACATCTCTATCCTGCACCAATACCGCTAACCGTTCTCCACTCATCTGGTCCGTCGCCGGATTTCCAACGGGAACCCGGTTGTTCCCGTTGTTTGCGGACACTGCATCCATGTATGACTCTGTTCGCGTTGGAACCGTAATCGTCATCTGTCTCTCGGAAGTCAGCATGTGTCCTCTGCGACACCACAACAAGGAGAGTTGAACCATGTCGTTGTTCATCCCACTACACTGGCGGCGCTTGATCCGCCTGCTGCCGGCGCTGACGATCTCCCTCAGTCTGTTAACCGTCTTTGCGCGTCCACCGGCATCCACGATGGTTGCCGCTGAAACCGTCCCCGCCGCTCCCGTCGCATCGCCACAGAACGTCCCCTTGCTGGACGAACCCACCACTCCGGAACTGGCCTCAGCCAACGATGCCGACTGGGACGTGCCGCCCATGTTCTTTCGCCCTAGCCAGAACAACTTCATCGCAGGCGATGAAGACGCGAGCGTCACGCCCAACGACCCGATTAACGTGATCGTGTATGGCCCCAACCTGACTCGGGCGCATATTCAAGAGGTGCTGATCGAGTCTGGTCCGGTGGACGATATCAGAACGCAGGGCTACATCTGGCAAGCCAATGAAGGTATCGCGGATTTTGGGGGCGTGATCCCGGTGAACTGTGCCAATATAGTTGATTGGGCGCCCGGCGATGGCGCCGACCTGGCCGCGCACGTCGGTTCTGATGCTACGACGGCCTGTCCGGCAATCAGAACGCTCCCGCTGGAAATCGACACATTGCCGTTGTACCGACTCAAAACCCGCTACTGGCAGCTTGGTCCGGGCAGCTATCCCTCCGCCGTGTTTCCCAATCCGCTGGATAGCGTCAGCATCTATGTGGCGGCCGGGACCACTGAAAACCTTGCACGGTTGCTGCCATCATTGCCGGGCGAGAACCCCTATGCACCGTTGCCTGATGGATTCCTGGCCTGTGGCAAAGCCCATTGTCTGACTGATTTTGACGAGGCGCGTGATATCTTTAGCTTCGATCTCTTCGATGGCGCCTTCGCACTGGGCTGGACGATCCAGGGGAAAGACCCAGTGACCTCGCCGGTTCATTCCAACCTGCAGGATGGGCCGTACACGGGGACGTTTGACGCCGACGGCGATGTGCGGATCATCTGTCTCGATCCGAACGACACGCTGCTGCCGGATGGCACGCCCTACTGCGCTGCGGAACCTGCCCAGCGCCCGATTGCCATCTCCGGCATTGCACCAGGGATTGGCGGATCGCTGGCGGTCGGCAAACCCCATCCGTTTGAAGCGAACGTGACTTACAGCGACGGGTTCCGCAGTATTGCGAGTGTGTCGTTCAACTTTGACTACCAGACCACCGGCGGCACCAAGACGGCGAGTGTTGCGGCCACCGCGCCGGACACCGAGCGCAACGAGGGCGTCTGGACGGCGGATGTGACCGTGCCTACGGATGCCCAGCTCTTCGCTGGCACAACGCAGCAGCAGATCGAGGTCCAGATCGAGGTCTGCGACTCAGAGGGGGCCTGCTGGACGCGCAAGAACCTGAACTACTTTCTGGCGAACACCAACGTCCTGATTGCGGGTAATTATGCAAGTTCTGTCTCACAATTAAGTAACTGGCTGACAGCCGCAGGCTACAGTGTGACAACTATGACTGTCGGTGAGCCGACGGCGGCAGACCTCGCAGGTATTGGCGTGCTCGTTCTGGCGTTACCGGATACAGCCAACAATCTCGCGGGCGTGCAGGATTTTGTGAATGCGGGCGGCAGTGTGCTGGTAATTGGTGACTACAGTGATAGTTTTGGTCCTGGTGCGCGCCCGTATATCGCCGGATTTGGTATGGCGCTCGGTAGTGCCGTATTGCTGTCTGGTTGTAGCGCCAGTAACACGGTCAATGTAGTTAACGATGCATTTGGCGTGCCAGTCGGCAGCACAGTCAATGTGGCGGCGACCAATACGATTGCTGGCGGCACTCCGATCTTGCAAACGAGTGGCGGTCAGACCGTCGTGAGTTCAACCGGCTATGGAGCCGGGCGTGCCGCTGCTAGTGGTGATGTGAATATCTTTGGCGGATGTAATTATGCACAAAACCAGGACTTTGCGCTAGGGCTGTTCGGTTGGCTGAGCCGCTGTGGCCCGCAGGGCTGCGCGGATGTCGCCGCGACTGCGCTGCAAGCGGCGCCGCCGCCCGCGTCGTCCACACCCGATCCGGCACCGGGGAGCACTGGTCCGTCGCCCGCCGACCCCACCAGAGACAATGGAGCGACTACCAACGAGCGGCGCATGTTCCTGCCGCTGGTCGTGCGCTAACCTCCGTTCGTCTGTGGTTGCGCGGCGTGTGCCTGCGGGTGGCAGCGGGGGTTGCAGCCGGGCAACCTGATGGTGCTGGGGGGGCGTCCGGGGAACGGGAAAACCTCCTTTGCGCTCTCGCTGACGTATATGCTGGGGGTGCAGCGCGGGCAGACCGTCGGGATGATCTCGCTGGAGATGGGACGGCAGGAACTGCTGGGCCGCCTGCTGGCGATACATACCGGGCTGGACACGCGCACCTGTCGGGCGCGGCCCACCGATCGCACCCGCCGGCGGCTGCTCGATGCGCTGGGCGTCCTGAGCGCGGCACCCATTTTTATTGAAGATACGGCGGCCATGAGCATCGGGACCATTCGCAGTAAGGCCCGCCGGTCGCGGCGCGTACCAGCCCGGACGATCCGCACCCGGAGGCATTGTTGCAGTTGAAGATCTGCGACCCGGCCATGGGCAGCGGGCATTTCCTGGTGGAAGCATGCCGCTACCTGGGGGCGCAACTCTACGAGGCCTGCCGCCTGTGCGATGAGCGTGCCGAAGCCGCCGAGCAACGCGCCGATGCTGCCACCAGTGCGGCCGAACGCACCGCTGCCCGCGCCGAGGCCGAGGCATTCCGGCAGCGGGTGGCCAATCTGACCGATCTGCCGCCCGATCCTGCGCCCTACCTGCCGAGCCGCTCTCCCGAAGGCCGACAGCCGGGCGTATCGGTCAGTTCCTCGCCACTACCGCAAAACATCGCGCTGCGCGCTGCGCGCGGTGGGGAAGGGACACCCATTGAACAGCAGAAAGCACAAAGCAGAAAGCAGAAACTACCACACTGTGCTCCCTCCGGTCTGGTCTGGTCTTGTCACTCGTCACTCGTCACTACCCTGCGGGAGGGAATACCTGGCGAGCCGGAGGCCGTTGTTGCTGAAGCGGTCGCGCGGGTTGTTGTCGCTGTTGCGGTACGCCCCCCGGACGAGCTTTTGTTCGTTCCACCACGACCCGCCACGTATGACCCGCTGACTATCGCCCGTCAGATATGCATCCGCCCACCCATCCTCAACCTCGTAGGGGTACTTTTTTGCCACTTCGTCGCGCACCACTCCCAGACATTGCCCGCCATGTCGAGCACCCCGTACGGACTGGCCCCATCCGGGAAACTGCCCACCGGCGTGGTGCGCTCCTTCCCAGCCTCTTTACTGTTACACCGTCCATCCTCCCAGATATTGCCCCAGGGCCAGATCCGCCCGTCCGGGCCGCGCGCGGCCTTCTCCCATTCGGCCTCGGTCGGCAACCGGAAGGGGATGCCGGTTTGCGCCGTGAGCCAGCGGCAGTAGGCCACCGCCTCGAACCAGCTTACCCCCACCACCGGATAGTCGTCACCGTTCCACTTCATATCGTCCCAGTAGCGGGGTGTCATTATCTTGCTTTCTTCACGCCATTCCCAGCCCGCCTCGGTCCAGTAGTCCCGATTGCGATAGCCGTCGCCCGCGACAAACGGACGGAACTGCGCATTGGTCACGGGGGTTTTCCCCATCCAGTAGGTCGGCAATTCCAGCCGGTGCTGCGGTTTTTCGTCATTATGGGCCATCGTGTCAGCATCGCTGCTGCCCATCAGGAAGGGGCCGGCGGGAATTTCGATAAGTTCGGGCACCCAGGATGGGGGTCGGCGGTGGCGGTGGGTCGCCGGGTAACAGGATACGCGGGGGTGGTTCATGCAGCGGCTCCAGCCCCAGCCAGTCGCGCAGCGCCGTCTCCAGCAGCGGGTTGCGCGCGCCCCACTGCCCGGCAACATCCTTTGCCAGCCCCAGCAATTCCAGGCGGGCCATCGCGTCGTCAAGGCGGCTGAAGCGGGGCGGGTTGGTGAGCATCCGGCGGGCAGCGTCCCACACCTGATACTCCGTCAGCTTGTTATACAGGTTGCGCAGCAGCACATCGTGGCGCTGCACGGTGTCGATGGCCGCATGCAGCCGGGCGGTTGTGAGGGGGTCGCCGCGCTGGTGGGCCTGCGCCAGCAGGTGCCCCAGGCGTTGCGTCAGGTAGGGGTGCCCCTGCACCCAGGCAGAGATCGCGCGGCCCACCTGCTCACCGTCGGCGCGGGGAATACCCGGCGGCTCCAGGCCATCCGCCACCAGCGCAATCGCATCGGCTTTGCTCAGATCGCCCAGGTAGATCTCCTCGCAGATATTGTGCAGCGTGGAGACTTCCGCCACTACCAGGTGGTGCAACTCAATCCCGCCGGTCAGTACCATCTGGAGTTTCGCCAGGGCCGGGGTGATCAGGCGGGCGTAGAACATTGCGCGCAGCACATTCCCCAGGTCGTCGCGGGTGGCGTCGGGCAGGGTACCCAGTTCATCCAGCAATACCACCAGACGGGAGACTTCCGCAGTGCCCAGTGCCTGCGTGAGGAACTGCACCAGCGAGGGCGGATCATTCACCGCGTCCGGCGTGGGGGTCAGCGGCAGTACCGCCGCAATCTGCTGCGCCAGGAAGCGGTACATCCGGGGGGCGGTTGCGCGGGGCAGCCCCTGGAAATCCACCCGGCAGACGCGCACGGTGCTGTGAAGTTGGCGCTCCAGTTGCAGTAGCAGGCTGGTCTTGCCGGTCTGCCGCCCGCCATAGACAATCACATAGGCGGTGACATCGCCCTGACAGAGCTGGAGCAGCCGGGCCAGTTCCGCCTGCCGCCCACGAAACAGCGGGCTGGTGGGGCTGAGTATGGTGGACCCCTTTGTCAAGACACCAAATTGGTCACTTTTTCCTCCACTTTGTTCCGTACATATGCACGAAAGGCTTGACACAAGGTAGTCCTTGCCGGCGGGCATCTGCCCCCGATACATGCCTGC
>DAOTUI010000178.1:0-9952 GCA_034437035.1 Chloroflexaceae bacterium | reverse complement strand
TGGCCGCGACCAACACTTCGACCACACGCTGGTTTCGCACAATTGGCAACAATATCAGCGTAGTGGGGAGTTCCAGAGTATCAACAATGACACTTACAGGTCGCAAGGCAAACAATTTCACCAGGCCCTCCTGCATCGCGGGGGCATCCAACCACGCCTCGCGGGCCGGCCCGGACTGTCTGGTAATCTGCCACTCGCTATCATCCTGCCACTTCACCCATAACCAGGTCGAAACCCCGACGCATGCCCCGACCACCTGTGTCATATGGGTCCAGAAATCCTCCTCGTTGGTCTGGTGAAAGAGTCCATCTATAGCAATCGTAAGCGGCGACTCCCGCCCGCGCAGCAATTGATGTATTGCTATGCCCATTCCACCCCCTATCGTTCCCAGAGCTACCAGCAGAAGACTGCTCAGATCAGCCCAGTTTGCGCCACCAGTTCCATAATTCCCACTGATCAAGCGGGCGCTACCGTCGAATATATGGATGATAGCCACCCCTGCGGCTATGCCCCATATCCCTCGACGCCCTTGATTCTGAGCCTCAATATCACCATAGAGGAGCAAATAGCTCAATGGAATAGTCGCAAACAAAACGCTATAGCCCCCCCCTGCCTCTCCCTGGAGGCGCGGGAGCATATCGAACACCAGATAGATCAACAGGATCATGCTCTGGAATTGGGACATGACCTTGATGCTGGTTGGACATTGCTGGTAGAGCCGTTCAATCCTGCTTGCGAGGCGTTGCAACCAGTCCGCAACGGGCGAGGGGCTGTGGTGCGCAAGCCAGCGCAGCTTTTTCGTGAGCCATTCTGAACTTGCGGTCATAATGATACCAAACAGGGCAACCAGCACACCAAGAGATGCTATCCCATACATTCCGTTCCAGACCAGATCATTGGGACGGAGCAATTGTGCCATGCGTCGCCAGTCTGCCGACGGAAACGGTGACTGAAGCGCGTGTATAATCCCCGCTACCGCCGCACCTATCGCAAGCGCAACCAACGTATACTCAAGCAGACGAGAACGGAGATACCTCGGAGCCAGCGGATAGGGTAGCGAGACGATGGACATAAGCACCCCTATCACCGGAATAAGCGCCTCTGTCCACATCACCGCGACGGGATATTTGAGACTGCCCATGCTCTGGGCAATACTGACCCAACCAAGAAACCAGAGCGGTATACTACTCTGATCAACCAGCAGCGTATCGCGGTCGGCAGGCTGTCGCCGCACATTGCGCATCATGGTCAACAGGATCAGCGAGGAAGGCAACCAGCAGATAAACGCACTGATGGCATAGCGCGACAGCACAACCTGTTCCCACCAGTTGGGCACCCTGACCGGAAGCACCACCGAGCGTTGCTCAGCGCCGCGCTGCACCAGGAGTTGAATCTTGTCACCGGGGCGTCGTTCGGTAAGTTCGTGCCAGTTCAACCGTTGTGCTTCAAGCCAGGTGCGCCCATCGTAGCGGACGATGCGGTCGCCACGATGCAGATCAACAGAGCGGTATGGCCCGCCGGGGGTATGCAGCACACGCCCGGTGCTCGCATCTACCGTATCGGAATAGGGCGCGATACTAGAAATGGCGCTCACCGGACGTTTCCAGGATTGGAACGCACTGGCAACTATCAGCACCAGACTGGCCCCGCAGACAGCCCATAATCCGTAAAGGCGGAGATTGTCCTTCACCGGAGGACACCTGCTTTCATGGCAATATAGACAGCTTGGGACATACTTTTGGCACCCAGGCGCATGAGAATCTGCGTGCAATGATCGTCTACCCCGGACACCTCCATGTGCTCAGCAACCTCTTGCCGGGTCATCCCATCGCGGGCAATGAGCTTGAGCACCTGAAGTTGTTTTGGAGTGAGGCGGTTTCGCATCAGCACGCTCTTGCTATAGCCCCCCGGCTTGCCCCGGAGCACCGTTTCCAGCATATCGCAGAGCGCGTCGGTTCCATCAATCTTTACCACAAAGCCTTTGATGTTGCCCTGGCTTAGCCCCAGGAAATGCGCCGCCATGGTGTCGTCGTTCGAGCAGATAATGATGGGGAGGTTGGGAAAGGCGGCACTCAATCGGGGGAGCATCTCTTCAAAGGTTCGATCGGTACCCATACGCTTGAGATCCACAATGGCCGCATCAAAATCTGTGGCCCGTTTGGTCAAGATGTCCTGAAGTTCCATACCATGCACGCAGGTTTCGACCACCGCCCCGGCCTCTTCCAGTTTGGTACAGCAACCAATCCGCCACACTTCCTCATCATCCGCCAGTAAAATCCGCTTGTCACGTAGTTGGGGGCGCATCGTTCTGCTCCTCTTTTGTTCGGGTTGATATGTTCCCTGTACAGCCTGCCTCAAGGATACGCTATCTTCCCATATCTGGCATACAAGACGGCCGCTCAGGGGCATACCCTTACATATATCACACCTGACCGTGAACGTCTACCCAGGAATCCATGGATATTTTGGCCATGGATTCCTGGGCAGGAATTTCTGACCCAGGAATCCATGGGTATTTTTACCCTGGTTATACGGCTAGGCAAAAGCGGCGATACACCCTAGGATAGGTATGGCTGAACCATAAATCCAACCCATCACAAGATAGCAACCACGCACCATCACAACCGGTTCAAACCCGTGACGCAATACGCAAATGTATACCCAGGGAGGTACGATCAATGCAAGGGAGTATGCAAGGAGAGCCGATCCTGACCACCCCAATGGCCCCATTGGGCAATCCAGGCGACAATGGACGCGGACACAACAGCTAATCCGTCGTAGCACTTGACACCTGGTCACAAGCGGGCGTGGTACCACCCGCTATACAACTGGGAACGGTTCCCGCTCCCTGCACAACAAACCCTCCCCAGACCAATGGCGAACAGGCCAGATTGGCCGAATCATTATCCTGCTGCGCCAGCAATGCGCGCAACGCCAGCGCCAACGCTGTGGGGGCATCCGCTCCCCGCGCCAGGGCCGCATACACCCCATGCAACAACGGTTGCGTTAATGCTCCATATAACGGCCATATGCTCGCCAGAACGTCGCGGGCACCAGCGGACAGAAACGCATAACTGAGACTTCGCACCTCTTCGCCGGGCAACACCTCCCCCGCCGCACCATCACAGGTCGCCAGCACCACCAGGGCCCCTCCCAGGAACAATTCGGTAATCTCATCTACGAACATATCATCATCCCAGAGCTTGATATGGGCCTGCATACTGTTGGATGCCAGCAATTGGGCATGGGTGCCTACATGAATTACACGATAGTCTTGCAATGCCCGCTGTGCAGCCAGTTCATGCAGCGTCCGTCGAGTGGCTGCATGTTCCTCCAATCGGCAGATACGCCCCGGCCAGAGCCGCGCCACGTGCTCAAGCTCATCGCGCATGTGGGGCAGGGGAGCGCCCCGCGCCCCAAACGTACCACAGCCAATCAGCAAGGCCGCATCGCCCATAACGGGTTGATGAACCAGCCGTGACCACAGCGAGAGCGACGGGACAATGTGAACGATGGCCCGCTGGCACAACCACTGCCCATCTACGCGCAGCGCAGACCAGGACACCCCATGCAATGGGCCACAAGGCACGATAAGCAAGCGTATATCAGGCTCCAGGCGTGATCGTACGTCTGGCGGGAGCAGGTGTGTGCCCAGTTCGTCCAGCACTCCCCAGGGAGTATGGTTCGTGCTGTACGCATACGCCAGGTTACCATAGGTATGGGTGCGCCATCGCTTCTGGCAAGCGCGTTCCAGAAGATGGGTGAGCGATGCAAGTGGAATACAGCGCACGGTTACCGTGTGGGCATCAAGCACCACGGTGAGCAAATCCTGCTCCCATTGGTCATACACCAGTACTAACCAGCGGTCAAAGTTGGCTTGCAGGTGCTGCCGTAGCTCTGAGAGATCCGGCACCTTTGCCAGGAGTGTTGCCGGCTTGGGCGTGCTGTGTCGAGCGTTTGACAGGATACGGTAATAATACGGTATAGCTGCATCAAGAGAGGGCGTCGTTTCATTGGCGCGTATCTTCGACAACAACGTGTGCATGTAGGCTTGCTGCTCCCCATAATCGGCCTGTACCTCCGGAGGAATGTACATTTCGACGCTGGCACACTGGCGTTGCAAGACGAGCGCCCGCTGTTGCTCAATCAATGATACGACCAGTTCAGCATCATCGAAATCGAGCGCCAGTCGCAACGCATCGGTGTAGAGCGACTGCGCTTCTGCAAACAGCTCGCTTGAATACTCTGGACTGGCAAATTCCTGGCGCAGCCGTGCAACACGAGCACAGGCTTGCCAGTAATACTCCCGTGCATCGGATAGCCGCCCTTGTGCATAAGCACACCGCCCCAACCCATACGATACGCGCCACCCTAACGAATCCTGGAGGTCATCCTGGGCCGCCCGAAAACACACCTGCGCCTGCGCATAGTCCGAGCGCCGGAGCCAGATCCACCCCTGTGCCAGAAGACACGTCGCTACGGCAGAAGTCTTGCCAACCTGCTGATACCCGTGCCAGGCTTTCTGAAGATAATCCATCGCCATATCATAGGCTTGCATGTCTATGAGGACACCGGCTTTGTCAAGGAAGATGTTAGCGCGTTCAATTGGTTCGTCTGCTTCCAGTGTTGTCAGAACCTCCAGAGCGGCCTTCGGCTGGTGCTGAGCGCACAATACCAGCGCCTGATTGCGCTTACTTACTGACAGCAGATAGGTGCTAGACAGATCCGCATAGATTTCTTGCGCCAGACGATAGGAGCGCAGGGCAATATCGTATGCACGAGTATGATAGGCAATATTCCCTAGATTCAGGTCGCAATCGGCTACAATGTCGTGCCGCCCAAGAACGCTTGCCTCTGCCTGGGCTTGCAGCGCAAGCTGATGTGCGCGATGATAGTTTTGCTGCTTACACCAGAATGAACTTAAACTTCGTTTGCAGAGCGCGATATGCAGCGGCAGATCGAGTCTGCGAAATAGTGCCAGGGCGCGTTCCAGATTTGCGTGTGCTGCGTCAAACTGTTCGCGGCGATGATAGGCCCAGGATCGCTTGAAACAGCAGATTGCAACCTGCCGGGTATGCTTGCCAGCCTGGAAGGTACGTTCTGCGTCGTTGAGGTGCGCGATAGCCGTTTCTAGCTCACCACTATCAGCCAGGATGCTGGCCATGGCCGTGCAAAAGAATGCCTGGTCATACCGGGTACCCTCGCGCGCGATCACTGGCTGGATCTCCTCAAGCAACGACCGGGCCGCTTTGGTGCGCACAAGCACATGCAAATGCAAGGCCTGGTGTATGCGTGTACGGGCCGCTTCCAGCGGGCAATGTACGTTGTGCCACGCTGTACCTACTGCTTCCCACTTCTGGTCTGACAGTTCGCCCCAGGTTCCTCCAAGCGCGTGTGCAACCAGCAAGGCCTGTCGGCAAAGAAGGGTTGGAATTTCAAGATGGCCCATGCGGAAGCGACGTTCGGCATCTTGCAAATGGGGTTTCGCCTCGTGCATGCGCTCCCAGAGCAACAGCGTCGCCCCCAACGTATAGGCACTCCAGGCGTAGCGAACGTGATCATCAGGGGGTGTTTGTTGCACCGAGCGACGCGCCAGATGGACGGCTCGCCGGGGCGTCCGTTCGGCTAGTCCCAAGATCCGCTGACATGTTGGAGGTAGTATCTGCTTGTGCATCGTGCGACCTATTGTAGCACAGCGTCGCTATGTATGGTATGGTTGCTGTTCTCCAACAAAACCAGTACAATATGTCCAGATCAGGCTCATGACAATCCCCAGATTTTACGAGAGGTAGCATGGAAGAGCAACCAGACGAAGCGCTGAACAAGCCAGTCAACCCGCTCACTACTGAAGATGAACGGGGTTTGACGGAGGCGCAGCAATTCCCAGAACGGCTTGACGCTATCCTGGTGGCCCTGGTGCGCGAGGCCGGCTGGCGGGTGAGCGAATTGCAACGGCAACGATGGGCAGCCAATCTCAAGGGCGCTCTGGCATGCACCTGCACCGATGAGGAGCTAAAAGCGCAGGCCCGCCAGTGCTATGAACAACTTGCCGCGGCCCTGGACGATCTCAATGCAGCATGTAACTGGCACCTTGACGAGCGCACGCAGCAGGATTATGTTGCCAATCTGTTGGCGTATGTGTCCGTGGGGAAGGTTGAAGAGCAGCGCCTCAAGAAGCAAGTGGACTGTTACCATCAAGATCACGAGACGGTAGGGACGTTGCGGGATCAAGGCCATGAACAGCATCATGAAACTTTGACACAATGGCTCGATGCTATTCTCCGCATATTGCAACGCGAGGGGCTTGTACAATGGGCCGAGAGGGTAGATCATCCATTATGGACGAGAGATGACCTGGTTCAAATAGCCGCGCTGGAAATCTTCAAATCGCTGCCAACCTATCGCTATCAAAGTCGCTTGTCTAGCTGGATACATTCTGTCATTTGCCGTTCGGTTCAGAGCACTATCAAACGGAAAAAGACCCTTCCAATGGTATCTCTTGAAGGGCATCCAGAGATAGAGCAAGCCACATCGGAGGCAGAGCAACCGGAACAGATGGCCCTGGACAACACACTTGAGGAGCTTTTGAGCCAGATACTCCAACGAGACTTCTCCACGCAGGCGCAAGCGATTTTCCGTCTGCGTGGAGAAGGGTACTCGCTCCGAAAGATAGCCGAACGCACGGCAACCACCCCCTGGTTCGTCCGGAAGACGTTGGAACAACTACGAGCGCGGCTCACATCTGGCCAGTATCCAGAGATTGCACGCTGGCTGCGGACAGCCGACGACGACGGAACAACATAGTTCTTCCACACGTCTTTGCGTCGTTTGACACCTACAGAGTGGAGCCGGAAAGCTCCTGTTATCAATTGAGTTGCATCGCTTGAATGCAGAAAAGAGCAACTTATGCGTATACCAGACTCACCGCAGATACTCCAAAAGATGAAAGCCGCCTTGCTATCCAACGCTCCTGGAACACCCGATCCCGAATTGTGGGACTGGATTGCCCAGGATGCGGCGAACCGGGTCACGCTGATGCTGTTGGCGGCGGAAGTGGTGGGCGTGCCGTCTGAAGAACTGGATGCGAACTGTCAGGATTGTGCCAACGAGCTTGCGGCCTATATTGAGACAGAACTGGAACAGGGGGCCGACCAGGCGGCCCGAACGTATCCGGGGGTGTGGTGGCATCTCTGGACATGCCAGGACTGTGCCGAAATCTACCGTATGACCTATGCGCTGGTTGAAGCAGAACAGCGTGGCGAGATACCGCCGCTGCCAGTCGGGACTTCCACCCCGTCGCCGATACCATCGTCGCCACCACGGGAGCGGGGTATTGCGGTGCTCATCTCGTTTACCCGCGAATTTCTGAATACGGCCGTGGCTCCGTTTGTGCAGCCACAGTGGGTTGCCAGTGGTGCTGGTAGCGAAGACGAGGGGGAGACTGTCCTGGCCGATGAAGACACCGGGTACGGCTACCGGCTGACGTTGAGCCTGAAGCCCGACCAGGGCGATCACTGGCCGGTCATCATTGCCATTGACCCATCCCCATCTGGACAGGTAGCCCTGCGCTTTGGTGATGCGACATTTCGCTCTCCCTTGATGGCGGGCCAGGCTGTGGTCGAGGTGCCCAGGTCTTTCTTTACCGACCCGCAGGGCCCACCAATGCGTATTGGCATCGAAGCGGACGACGACTGATGCTTCTTTCGTTGACCTCCCCCCTCCATACAATATAGCACCCGTATAATGGTGGCTTGCTGTGCAGTCGCCATCTTTCTTTTTCTCCCTCACACAAAAACCGGGATTGGGCCACTTATATGAGGAGACGGGAATGGTCCTGGTCTCGTTGCTCACTCTGGGGCTATGGTGATCTGAGGATATTTTCGGTCGGGTTGCCAGTACTGTCCAAAGAAGGGAGACTATATCATGAATTGCATGAGACGGAGTTCTGTACGCTTAGTATCGCTTGTTTTTCTGACGGTGTTCGCGCTGGTTGTTCCGTTCCTTGTTCCTGTACCAAACGATGTCCCATCGGTTGAGGCTGCTGCGTGGTCTCAGACTATTACGCCACTTGGCAGTGGGTTTGAGTCAAGCTATCCTGGTTACTGGGTGAAAATCAAAACCCAGAACCGGATTTCTTGTTCAACTGATGCCGGACGGGTTATCTACACCCGTACCCGCACCCCCCCACACAAAAATAATGTTGACTGGGCCCGATGGCGTCCCAACCTCCCAACCGATGGTGTTTATCGGGTGTCTGTGTATGTTCCCAAGTATACCCATAAGAGTCCTGTAACGACCAGAGCTCGCTATACGATTACCTACGCCGACGGAACGAAGACGGTTCTGCTGAATCAAAACCAGAACCTCTGTAATTGGGTAAGTCTGGGGGACTACCGCTTTAAGGCGGGACGCAGTGGTTCGGTTTATATGGGTGATTACACTGGGGATAATCCCTATCACCTGATCGCTGCGGATGGAGTGAAGTTTGAGCGGGTTGATGTACCACCACCACCACCACCATCTAATGGCAAGAATCTGAATGTTCGGTACGTTGATCAAGTCTATGTGCAACAAGAACCAGGTGTTAGTTGGAATCTGTGTGGGCCTTCATCAATGGCAATGCTCCTTCATTATGAAGGCAAGGAAAAGCGTGATGTATTGTATGATCGGCAGCCCACGCTTGATCTGTGGTGTAAGGTTACAACGAAACCGACAGAGTGTAAAATCAAGGGTAAGGGTTCAACTGACATCAATAAAATGCGGAACGTGCTGACGGAACGAGGCATTCGAAACACCATAGACTGGAGTCCAACATTTACGGAGATAAGTAAGAGCATTGACAGCGGTCATCCAGTTATCCTTGGTGTCGAGTATGGTCGGGGACATATCCTTGTTGTGACTGGCTACAAGAAGAACCCGGACACGGTGATTGTGAATGACCCTTATGGAGGATATTCCTGGTGGACTGATCCAGAACGAAAAGGTACCAACAAATATACCGGTACTCCCCAACTCAAGGGACAGCAGGTTCAGTATCGCTACGGTTCCACTTTTTCTGGTAAGTACGCTATCATCGTCAGTAATGTATCTCAGGCTAGTATTGCTGAGACTATGGAAGATTCGTCCGAGGAACCCATCGAACTAGCGCTTCCTCAGAATAATAACGATACGGATAATGGTAGTACCGTTGTCTACCTCCCCCACATTCTCCGCTGATGTAGCAAGGTAGTGTAAGCGTGCGAACGGGGGGGGCGCTTTATCAGTTGTAATAGCCCTGACCCTATCAATATAGCACCGGTGTGATGGTGGCTTCATAGCAAGCCACCATCTTTCTTTTTCTCCCTCACACAAAAACCGGAATTGGGCCACTTACATGAGGAGACGGGGATGGTACCAATCTCGTTGGTTACACGTACTTATGGATAAGGGAGGTTTTGCTATGAAAAGAAATACGGTTTGTCACCACCACATTATGAAGGGTGGTGTATCTGTTCTGGTCGGTCTTTTGGTTTTGCTTTCGACGGTGTTTGCTCTTGTCACGACGGAGCAGGTCATCACGACCGGGATGCTTTGCGAGGGACAGCACGCCGGGTAGATTGATTTAGCTACAACAAAAAGTGTCAATCAGACTCTAAACCCATTGCAAGCCAAATCCAACAAGAACGCATTGTTTTCTATAAATTTGGTGGGTTTTATGCCAAAACAACCAGGCAAGCCTGCGTAACCCTCGCGGTACAAAATCAGGATTTACCCCTTGCAAAGGGGAGAAAACACAAGAAACGGTACGGGTATTTTTTTATCGGTACGGGGGTTTCTCAAATTCTCGGTGAACGTGACCTGATCCAGATACGCCCGTTGCAAACCGAATTGATATGAGCATACAGAAAAGCCTGATCCTGGCGGCGGCACAGCAATGTTGCAATCGCCCTGGTATACCGGCCCCCACAACCAG
>DAOTUI010000177.1:0-25733 GCA_034437035.1 Chloroflexaceae bacterium | reverse complement strand
TTGTTATATTCGCAGTGTGAAAATAATTTGCGGTGTTTGCCGGGGAAAGGCAACAGATAGACCGGCGCTACCGGTTTTTGCGAGGAGAAAGAGAACGTCGCCGGCATTTTTAGAATGCCGGCGACGTTTCCAGGAGACGTTCCACCATTTAGCGGATCTCGAACGGAATGACCTGCTCCAGGTTACTATCAACACCACGAACAACCATTTCCCAGGTGCCGCGCATGGCATCGTTGGGGGAATCCCAACTCCAGTCAACACGTCCATTATCGTTGGTGTCAGCCTTGCCTTCGATATCCACAATACTGCCGTCAGGCGCATTCAGCCAGAAACCGACAAGTTCATTCGAATCGAAGCCGGTCGCAAAGAAGTCAAACTCAGTGCCGGGAGGACCAACCGGCGGCTCAACGGCATAGTCACCGTCGGTGATACGGGGGGCAGGGTCGCCACTCTCCGGCAGCCCCGACTCGATCTCGAACGGGATAACCCAGGTTGTGCCGCTCTCTTCACCTTCGGCGACCATTTCCCAGATGCCCAGCATGGCATTATCGGGGGAGTCCCATGTCCAGTCGGCACGACCATCGTCGTTGGCAAAGGTCTCCTCGTCAGTAGCGACGATACTGCCATCGGGTGCATTCAGCCAGTAGCCAACTTTCTCGCCGTCTTCAAAATCGGTGGCAAAGAAGGCAAATTCTGTACCTGGTCCCCCAACGGGCGGGATAACCGCCGCATCGGCCTGGGCCGTTACTGCGCGAGGTACCGCCGTCAGAGCAATCAGCGCCAACAGCGCCGTCACTATGCCGGCAACCTGCGTAAAGCGTGAGATGTGTCCCGACAGGTTCACTTTCATAGGTTCCCTTCCTTCACTAGATCAATCCTTCTCTCTCTGCACACAGAAGTAGTAGTTTTTTATAACTACCTGTTTTTATATCTGCAAAAAGTGTGCCAGTATATGCAAACTCTGCATCCAGAGACAGCGATCTTTCCATGACCGCTACCCGGCATGCATACAAGAAGCGTGCCACAGGTACAAATGAAGAGAAGTGAAAAGCTATGATTATCAGCACAGCTTTTACCCGCTCACACACAGGTGAGAAGGCAAGTTGTTCAAAGTGATGATTCAGTTACAGGACTTACGCGGTACGCATTTAAATGGGCCGTTTGCTCCCGATGATGGCGTATTTCGCCTGCGGCAGGGTGGTACGTTTTGTCTTTTCCGGAAAAAGCATGTCCCATTCCGCCCTGCCGGAGGTGAATCGTGCCGGTTGTCCAGGCAGACGCCTGGTTTGGAACCGACCGCGTAACTCCTGTCAGTTAACGAACACGAGTTACGCGGTGCAGCCTTATTTCGGTCTGTTGACCGCCCCAAAAGCCGGATTCGCCTGCGGCAGCGTGGTACTGTCCTGCTGGAGGCGAAATTTCCTTCCGGGTTCATGACTGCGTAACTCGTGTTAATCAACGGATCTGGGCGGGTGTACGGTGCAGGGGACGCAGACCGGTCGCGGCCTGCTCCGGAGTGGGATAGGATGCTTCGGACGGTTTATCGGAGGCGGCCAGGCAGAGCACCCCGCGCTCGATCAGCGTACGCGCTGTGGTGACTACCTCGCGGCAGAAGGTCAACCGCCCATCGGCCATGCGTACAACCGTAGCGGCAAACTCGGCATGGCGGAAGGCTTTGAAGGGCGTGGGATCGCCGGCGGCATTGGCAGTCTGAACTACAGTATGCAGGTCGCGCAGAGCTGCCGGTAGTCGGGGCGCAACCGCCTGGAGCAGCATGGTAAAGTCAGCCGGCGAACCATCCTGCATTCCCTGCCGAAGTTCATCCAGGGAGAGCGCGCCACCTGCCACAAGCAGCGTCACAAACACGGTGTAGTCCTGGTTGTCGAGCGTCAGGCTGTGATATTCGGAACGGCAGAGGCCGGCATACAACTCCTGGAAGGCGGTTTCGTCGAGGGGAGCGTCGCGATCAGGTCGGCCCACACCGAGAACTTCTTGCGCTACCAGAAATGCTCCATCAGCGCGCGCCGCATTGATCGGCGTATCAGCGCGCCCGCGCGGGCCAAGCAGCGTTTTGTCGATGTCGATCAGCAGTGCAACCCGGGACCAATCCAGCGGTGTCGTGCCGATTTGCGCACGCTGCATTACCTGATCGTGCCAGGCATCCAGCATGGCCCAGCGGGTTGCGTCGGCGGTATCACCCTCCCAGGTCATCTGGGGCGGGACATCGTTCTGATCGACGCCGATGAAGGCCTGCACGGGTAGCCGGCTGACCGTGCGCAAATGTGCCGCCATCCGGCGGTCATTCTCGGTGTCACCCAGAACCAGCAGCATCTGCAGGGGGGCTGCACCCCGACTAGATTGGGCATGGTTGAGGAGCGCCATGATCACGCGCGAGTATGCATTATCGCGTTTGCGCGGCAACATGGCGGGTGGCACGCCCAGGGTATCCCGTAGCTCGGCCAGGCCCGGCAGCAAAGGATCGCAGGGCTGAAGGTCACGATAGACTACCCGGTCGTCGGTGAGTGCCGCAATTGTTGTTTCTGATTCCGTCATAGTTTTTAGAGCGGTCGCAACTCTTCCTTATACTCGATATCTAATACTTCCTGGTCATAGATTTTCCAGGTGCCATTATAGGTCTGGAGAATAAACACACCTGTGATTTCATTATTCCGAAATTCGGGGCCGCGCAGCTTGCGCGTAAAGAGTTTGAATGCAATCCGGGCTTCCTGGTCGGACTGACTCTCCAGATCGACTGCACTCAGATGGTAATCCAGATCATAGTTCTGGAACATCCAGTAAATGGTACGTTCGGTGCTGTTGTAAAAAGGACTTTCCGGATGAATAGTCGCCATATATGTATCCATATCCTCAGCGTTGGCCGCTGCGATATTTTGATAGACGACGGCGATCATTTCGCCGGCAAGATAGTCGCTGACGGCGTAGGAGGGTGGTGATACCAGGGTGCTATCGAGCCAGCCGATAGTTGCCACGGGCACCCGTTCCGGGTCGCAATTCTCCCCGGTAGCCGTAACTTCGATCTCATACCAGCGCCCCTGACCGGCACGCTCTTCGCCCACAACCGCAACCTGATCACCCGGACAGACCTGGCCGCGCACAGCGGAGGTTGTCAGGTCGGGCGCATCGCGGAGGATGCCCATATTCAACACCTCGGCGACGGGCGGATCATCAATAGGTGGCACGGCCGGTTCAGTTGGTGGTATTGGCGTCGGCGGCGTGGTGGGTGTGGTGGTCGGTGTGGCAGTTGCGTCGGCAGTTGGCAAGACGGTGGCAGTTGCAACAGCCGAAGGAGTAACCGGCGTAACTGCCGTAGGCGTTGCTGTGCTGGCAGCGGCAACTTCGGCGGCAACCTGATCTGATGCTGTAGAAACCTGAACTCTATTCCGCTGGACGAGCAGTAGACCTGCAACGCCAAGCAAAATCAGAAGCAGGAGGACAGCGAAGACAGCGGCGAGGATCTCCTTGAAGCTTCCGATGTGCTGTTCCATTGCGTTGATCTCCTCCTGGCAGTTATCCCATTGCCTATAGTGTAGCACGATTGCGCAAGAATGGGGAGATTGCGTTGGCGATTGCAGCAGGATAACATGGGGAAGATGATACAGAGGGTTGGGAAAGACGGGCATATGTCTATCAGACATGTGCCCGTCGTGAAAAATTTACCGCGCCACCAGTGGCAGGAAGAGTCGTAAGCCTGCCTGCGTTTTCGCATCCGTTTTCGCTGATGAGACCTGTTCGCTCGCAAGCCGGGTGCCCGCACTGATGCGGTATATGCCGGTATCGGCCTCTTCAAACAGGTGGTACACCTCAACGTAGAAGGTCTGCCCGGCGGTTGCGGGAACGGGGATGAACAGATAATCACTCGTCGTCGGTTCGGTGTCGAGGAAGTCCTCAACCTCCCACGAGAAATCTTCGGCAAAGGCAAAGATGTAGGGGGCCATGCCGAAGGCCATCTGATCGATGCGGCGTGAGGCGTGAAACGATTGCCTTCACACCTCACACTTTACATAACGTAACTACGCCTGCACAATCCCCTGCGCCACCATCAACTCGGCGTTGAGGAGCGAACCGCCGGCTGCGCCCCGGATGGTGTTGTGCGCCAGCGCCACAAACTTGTAGACCAGCAGCGGGCAGTGCCGCACCCGCCCCACCACCGTTGCCATGCCCTTCCCGGCATCGCGGTCGCGGCGCGTCTGCGGACGGTCCGGCTCATCGCGGACGATGACCGGCTGTGGCGGCGCGCTGGGCAGATTCAACTCCTGCGGCAACCCCCGGAAGTGGCGCATAACATCAATCAGCTCCTCCAGGCTAGCCTGCCGCTCCAGCGCAATCGAGATGCATTCGAGATGGCCCTCCAGGACCGGCACGCGGTTGCAGTGGGCCGAGGTCAGGAAGCCGGCCGGTGTTACTGCTTCGTTATGCAGCACTCCCAGGATCTTCTGCGGCTCCGACTCGACTTTAGATTCCTCGCCGCCGATGAACGGAATGACATTATCCCCGGCGTCATACGAGGGCACGCCTGGATAGCCCGCACCTGAGAGCGCCTGCATACTGACGATCAGTACCTTGCTGACGCCAAAGGCGTTGTGCAGCGGGTGTAGTGCCATCGTCAGTGGCGTAATGGTGCAGTTGGGATTTGTCACGATAGCGCCACTCCAGCCGCGCCGTTTGCGCTGCGTTTCGATCAGTCCCAGGTGCTCCGGGTTGACCTCCGGGATCAGCAAGGGGACATCCGGCTGCATGCGGTGGTTGCCGGCATTCGAGCAGACGATATGCCCAGCGGCGGCAAGGCGTTCTTCGATGGGTCCGGCGGCACTGCTGGGCAGCGCCGAGAAGATCAGCGGGAAGTCGTCAAGCGGATCTTCGCTGCCGCGCACCGGCATATCGCGCAGATGGGCCGGCATATCGCTGTCCAGCACCCAGCGGCAGGACTCGCCATAGGTCCGCCCGGCACTGCGCTCGCTCCCGGTCAGCGCGGCAAGCTCAAACCAGGGATGTCCCTGGAGCAGTTGCACAAAGCGCTGCCCGACCATGCCCGTTGCGCCAAGAACGGCGACTCTGATTGTAGACATAGCTGCTCCTTCTACATGATGGCAACATGGCCTGTACTGTCGTGTGAATCGATCATGGTATCTGTTTGCCTGATAGTACCACACGCCTCAACTGTCCGGCAAGACCATTCTAACGGCGGGCCGCGTTGCCCAGGTTTTGAACATAGGCAAAGGATATAAAATCTATAAAAAACTATCTGGCATGGCGGCGCAGTTTGTTGTATAATCAACAGAACTTGTAAAAAGATGAACAATCGTTTATGAGGTAGTGGCATATCCTTCTAATGGTTCTCGCTAGCTTAAGGGTTCGGACATCGGCTTCCTCCCAGGATGCAGGAGGCAGCTTCCGTGCTATGAGGCCCCATACGAATGGCGTCCTTTAGCTCGGCTGAGAGATCATTGGGGATCTCGTGAAGGAGAACGTCGATGATTGACCCAACCGTCCAGTATTTGCTCGAACAGGCGATTGACACCCCCACCAAACTGCAACTGCTGCTTATTTTTTTTGAGAATCCTCGTCTGGAGATAACTCCGGGCAAAATGGCTGAGCGCTGCTGCCGTGACATCTGGAGTGTGATGCAGGCGCTGCACGAACTGGCTGAAGATGGCATTTTGCGTGTAGGGACATGTATCGGCATCGGCGATCCGTTCTACAGCTATGTGCCGCGTCGGGAGTATCTTGAGCCAATCCGGCAGTTGATGCATGACTATGATGATCCCCTGGAACGGGACTGGATCCAGCGCACGATTCGTGATCTGGCGTCGTATGCCCCCTTCCGGCGGGATCGAACCTGGGAGGCGCCCTTCGCCTCCGTCTCGTAGCCGGAACAGACGCCCTGTAGCAGGCATGCCGGTTGTACCATTGGGTGCAGCCGGCTTTTTGTGTCCGCGCGACGGTGCAGCGTAACCTTGACAGTATTACACTCAAGTTCTACTATGAAAGCGCAGAAAACGAAAAAATGTACTTCCAAATAGAGGAGTTGTGCGCAATGGCATATAAGGATTATTACCAGATACTGGGCGTGGACCGTAACGCGGGTGAGCAGGAGATCAAACGGGCCTATCGCAAACTCGCGCGTAAGTACCATCCCGATATTAACCCGGGCGATAAAGCGGCTGAGACCCGCTTCAAGGAGATAAACGAAGCCTACGAAGTGCTGTCCGACAAGGATAAGCGCTCTAAGTATGATCGCTTCGGGCGCGACTGGCAGCGCTATGAGCAGGCCGCAGGCGCCGGTGGCCCGGGTGGCGCGGGTGGCTTTGACTGGAATGCCTACGGTGGGAATGCCAATTTTGACTTCCAGGATATCTTTGAGACCTTCTTCGGCGGTGGCGGCGCAGGATCACGTCGGCGCGGAGCCGGACCGGGTGCGGGGGCCAGTGGCTTTGGCATGCATATGGATGGACAGGATATTGAACATTCAGTTGACATAACATTGGAAGAGGCCTTTAGCGGAACCCAGCGCCGCGTGCAGTTTACCAACCCGGATGGCACTCCCCGCTTCATCACCGTGAAGATCCCCGTCGGGGCGGATAACGGGACGAAGGTGCGCGTTCCCGGCGAGGGTGGACCAGGAGCCGGTGGCGGACGCCGGGGCGATCTGCTGCTGCTGGTGCGCCTGCAGCCCCATCAGCGCTTTGAACGCGAGGGCGAGAATCTCAAAGTTCAAGCTCCTGTCGATCTCTACACACTGATGCTGGGTGGCGAGATTCAGGTCTCAACGATTGACGGCAAGCGGCTTACGCTCAATATCCCCGCCGGTACGCCCAATGGCCGGGTCTTCCGGCTGGGTGGGCAGGGTATGCCCCGGCTGCGCCAGACGGAGCAGCGCGGCGATCTGTATGTAACGGTCGAGGCACAGTTGCCGACAAACCTCTCATCGCGTGAACGCGAAATCTTTGAGGAACTGCGGGCGATGCGCAGTTAGGCGGAGTCAGGCCATGGCAGAGCGTCATTACACCATTCGTGTTGCGGCGGAACTCACCGGACTGCATGCGCAGAGCCTGCGCATGTACGAGCGGCGCGGGCTAATCCAACCCCGGCGCAGTCCCGGCAATATCCGGCTCTTCAGCGAGGCGGATATCGAGCAGATCTGTTTTATCAAGCGTCTGGTGGATGAACTGGGCGTCAATCTGGCCGGGGTTGAGGTGATTATGCATATGCGCTGCCAACTGCTGACCACCCAGGCCCGGCTGGATCAGGTGCTGCACGAGTTGGAGCAATACCGGGATGGGGGATAGGTTACAGGTTACAGGTTACGGGGGACAGGCTCTTCTGGAGGGACGCGCTTCTGCGCGTCCGCCCTGCCTCTGCTCAGGTTGCGCCAGTAGGGACGCGCTTCTGTGCGTCCGCCCTGCCTCTGCCTCAGGTTGCGCCAGTAGGGACGTGTTTCTGCGCGTCCGCCCTGCCTCAGGTTGCGCCGGTCAGATCCCGCTGTACAAACATCTGGTAGGCGATTGCAAAAAAGCTCCCGCTGTACACCGCGATAACCAGTACAGCCTGGAGCGGCGACGGCAGGACCGTCAGATCGAGGTTGCGCGTGATAATTGCCGGGTTGAGCCCGTAGCTCTGGCTGTTGAGCACCACCAGGGTGTTGATATTCTGCTGCACCACCAGCAGATTGTAGATAAATGCCAGGGTGTCGCCCATGCTGGTGAGGAACGAGAATGCGCCCACACTGATATCGGCGGCCAGGAAGAGAAACCCGCCCACCGCTCCCGCCAGAACGGAACGCCCCAGAACGCAGCAGGCGACAGTGAACATAATGTAGGGCAACATAACGTAGAGTGAGCGCAGCATGCGCCAGGGCAGCAGCAGCAGATCACTGGCGCTGACCTGGCCGCTGTTGCCCAGCACCGCACCGAAGAAGAGGCCCAGCAGCGACCCAAAGAGCATCGCCAACGCGATGCCCAGCAAGAGGAAGAGCAGGAGCGCCACCGTTTTGGCAACCAGATACTGACCGCGTTGGGGTTGGCGCGCCAATTGCAGGCGCAGTGTGCCCCAACCGTATTCGCTGCCAAACACCCCGGCAGTCAGGACAATCGCCAGAATGCCCCCGATGCTGTTGACTTGACTCAGCACGGTGCCAAAAATACCCGGAAACCGCAGCATCAGGCGGAACTGCTCAAGCTGATCTTCGCGCGGGATGATCTGCATGCGGGCCTCCCCGCCGGTGAATGCGCCGTCGCTCAGGCCGACCGCCAGGAAAATAATGCCCAGGAACAGCGCCATCAGCAGCACAAAAATGATCAGCAGCAGCCATGCCAGCGGACGCCGCGACAGTTTGATCCACTCAGCTTGCAATAAATTCAGCAACCCTGCTCTCCCGTTATCTCCAGGAAGAACTGTTCCAGGCTCTCGGTGCGGGTATGGATTTCGGCCACGGGAATGTCATGCCGGGTTAGAAGCGCATTCACTTCGGGGACGCGGCTGCCGGGAACATTAATCAACAGTAGATTGCCTTGCTGCTCAACTGCGCCGATCCAGGGTACCGCGCGCAGCAGTTCCAGGGCGTGGGCGGCCCTCCCCGCAACCCGTACCTGCACTCCACCGTGACGCTGCTGGAGCAGTTCGGCGACGGACCCCTGTGCCAGAACGCGCCCCTGCTTCAGAATAGCAACCCGCCGACAGACCTGTTCAACTTCGTGAAGCTGATGACTACAGAGAAAGATCGTTTGCCCTTGCTCGGCCAGGGTGCGAATCAGCGCCCGTAGCTCAACCGTTCCCGCCGGGTCCAGGCCATTGGTTGGCTCGTCGAGGATGATTAGCTCCGGTTCGGCGAGCAGGGTAGCGGCAATTGCCAGGCGCTGTTTCATGCCCTGCGAGTAGGTCCGAAAGCGGTCGTGCGCGCGCGCTTGCAGTTCGACAATCTCCAGCACTGCGTCGATCCGCGTATCGGGCAGGCCGGCGGCATGTGTCAACACACGCAGGTTATTCCACCCACTCAGGTAGGGGTAAAACGCCGGTGCCTCGATCATCGCACCCACCCGGCGCAGCGCCGCCACGGGCTCCTGCTGAACATCGTGGCCCAGCACGATGGCCCGCCCACGGGTGGGGCGGATGAGCCCGAGCAGCATCGCAATCGTGGTCGTTTTCCCGGCCCCGTTTGGCCCCAGGAACCCGAAGATCTCGCCGCGTTGAACTTCCAGTGACACATCATCGACGGCAACGCGCTGCTTGAATTGTTTGGTCAGATGTTCGGTCTGAACGGCACTATTGCTTGACATAATACATCAGTCCGTAGTCTGTCAGCATAACCCAGTTGACTATAAACCGGTTGCCGCTATTATAACGCAGAATACCGCCGGCGAGATAACGGGAGCAGTCACGCAAAGCCGGGTAGAAAATATAACAATATACTCACGCGATTCGCCCCATGTGTTCAGCCGGGTTTCAGCCTGCTCCGGACATCATGAGAAAGACGAGGTTGTGTCATATGGATATGTCTGTAGCATAGCCCGACTGCCGGTTCGGCCCCGCAACGCCCTGGTCGGCCTGCATCGGCTATCCGACGGACAACGTGTAAGGAGACAGTGAGAAATGAACTATGCTCCGTACGGTAATGCCCCCCACACCGAAGCGTTCACAGATTACGCGGAACGCTACCTGACGGTCCATCTCGCCCACATGCAGGCGCTGCCGATTGAGCCCATTGTCCAGGCTGTAGACATCATCTGGGATGCGCACGAGCGGGAAGCAACGATCTTCATCTGTGGCAATGGCGGCAGTGCGTCGATGGCTGCCCACTTCGCTGCCGACCTCTGCAAGACGACGATGCGCCCGGACTGTTTCAGCCAGGCGCGCCGCTTTCGGGTGGTATCGCTGGTGGATAATATGGCACTCTTGACGGCCTGGAGCAATGATACCAGCTACGAACAGGCGCTGGCCGAACAACTGCGCAATCTGGCGCGCCCTGGCGATGTGCTGATTGCCATCTCCGGTTCCGGTAACTCACCCAATATCGTCGCCGCCCTCGAAGCCGCCGCCACCCTGGGGGTCACAACAATCGGGCTGACCGGCGGGACCGGGGGACGGCTGTGCAGCGACGCTAATGTCTGTATCACCGCCGAGACCGACGCCTACGAGCATAACGAGCCGCTCCACTCGATGATCTTCCACATGATCACCTTTTACCTGCGCGAACGGCTGACGGCCCAGGTACAGGCGACCATGCCGGCAGCAAGCATGCCCCTGCCACAGCAGTCGGTAGTGTCTGAGATTGGGTAATATTTGTTTCCGGCAGAGCAACCAGTGGCCTTTTTGAGAACCCCTGTTGCGTAAGGCGCAACAGGGGTTCTCACATACAGGAGTTACGCGGTTGTCCATCCGACAGCTGGGATGGACAACCGGCAGAGTGGAAGAGTCTCTCCTTTTTGACGAACATGTGGCTCACAGAGCCACATGTTCGTCAAAAAGATAAAAAGAGTACCATGCTGCCGCAGGCGAGTCGGGCCGTTCATGCATGCAAACGCCTGGGTTGGTCGTTGCGCGGCTTTCGCTCACTGCGCGGCTTTCGTGATCCAAACCTTCGCCGTGGCGGGTCGATGGCCGCGTAACTTGTGTCAAAAAGATACGAAAAGATAAGAATTGTGATAAGACCTTCATATGCCGGTTTCTCTTTTCTTTGCATGATATACTACAGTCGAGAGGGGAGCGAATACCAATCGGTAAGGAGATGGTTTGATGCATGCTTATCTGCGAGAAGCGAGGAGTCGCCGGACATCCTGCGTTCGGCCCACTATTATGCTGTCGGTCATGGGGAGGCTTATGGCAATGTTTCAGCGGGTTCCGCCCAGGTCGGTTACAGCCCAACGTGGGAGCACCGGACGCCCCGCGTGGGGCTGCCGTAGGATCGTCCTGGGCATTGCGGTTATCCTGCTCGTCGGGGTTGGTGCAACCTACGTTGCCTACGCCCGCGACATGGGGGCGATCCGCGCCCGCCTGGCAGCGGGGAGTCAGATCGTCGAGACCCGGCACGGTCCGACTGAGTAGTGCGCATCATGTGCAACATATGATTTGATATGTTGCACATGAGTACCGGGCAATCTGGACAGAATACCCGCATCGTGTATACTGTACGTTGTGCATTTTGCGTCAGACAGGGAAACGCGACGATGGAAACAACCCTGTTAACTGAGCAGTTCGCCCGGACCCTTGCCGCCATTGATGCGGCAGCGGCGGAAGCCTATGCGCTCCACGCGCCGCTTCTGGTTGATTATGTCAACCAGAGGATGCGCCGGCATCCCTTCATTACCCAGATGCTTGGTCCCAATGCGCTCGAGGTAATGTATGATAACCATACCAATCACGCCGAGTTTATGCTGACGCAGTTTCGTCTCAAGAGTGCCGGAACGCTTCACGAAACTTTGATCTGGGTTTTTCATAGCTACGTCAAGCGCGGGTTTGCCGCCGACTACTTTCCCACCGCCCTGAACGCCTGGATGGACGCTGTCCGGCAACACCTGGATGCCCACAGCGCCGGGGTGATTGGCCCGGTCTACCAGCTTATGCTTGATGTCTACCCGGATATGTTCCAGCTTGCCCAACTGGTGCAGCCGTGCCGGCAGACAGACGCCGCTTTCCAGGAACTCTTCCAGCGGTATCTGCAGGCGCTGCTGGTGCCCGACATCTCCGGGGCAGTACGGATAGCCGAGGAGTTTATCCAGTCCGTCTGGGATATTCCGGTCTGGTACGAGCAGATTATCCTCCCGTCCATGTATGAGATTGGGCGTCTCTGGACCGAGGGGGAGATTGCGGTCGGGCAGGAGCATATCGCCACGGCAATCACTCAACGCATTATGTCAATTTACTACCCGATGATCCTGGAACTGCCCCGCAACCGGGGCACGGTGCTTGTAACCGCCTCCCCCGATGAACTGCACGAAATCGGGGCGCGGATGGTGGCGGATATTTTGGAAATGCATGGCTGGGATGTCTACTACACCGGGGCGGATACACCCGAAGCGAGTCTGCTGGAGTTGCTCCAGCAGTACCCGGCCCGCTTCATCTGTATTTCAACCACGCTGGCCGCCAGTCTGCGGCGCACCGGTGCGCTGATTGCTGCTATTCGCGCGGCAAAGCTCGATCCGGCGGTGCATATTATCGTCGGTGGGCAGGCTTACCTGCACGAACCCAATCTCTGGAAATGGATCGGCGCAGATGGGTTTGCCGACAGTGCCACCGACCTGGTACGCTACTTGCAAGACTATCACCAGTGAGATAAAGGCAATGGCCGAACTCATCCAACTGCTGGCAACCTATGGTGCCACACTGCTCCTCGAACAGAGCCAGAACCTGATTGCACTCCTGGATCGGTCGGGTAGCCTGCTGGCCTGGAATAAGAGCCTGGCACAGTTATGGAAAGCCCACGAAGAACCGGCGAATCTGCGGCAACTCCTCGTGTTTAGCAGCCGGCCGCGCCTCCAGACAATGCTGCACGCTGCGCTCCAGGATCAGGCGATAACCCATGGGCAGTTAAGTTTTGTCCTCAGCGAGACCGATCTCCCGGCTTCGTACAACTGCTGGTTTCTGCCGCTCCCGGACCGGCAACTCCTGCTCTATGCGGAGTTGATCCCACCGCTCGATCACAAATCGGCCCAGGAGTACTTCCGCATCAACAATGAACTGGCGGCCAAGACGCGCGAACTGCAGAAAGCCCGCCACGCACTGGTGCAGAAACAGATTGCGCTGGAGGAGGCGCTGGCCAAGCTTGAACAGATTTCCCGCACCGATGAGTTGACCGGCCTGCCAAACCGGCGGCGCGCGCTGGCCTTCCTCGAAGAGACGATCCGGCGAGGTGGACCCACGCAGCCGGTGGTGTCGGTTTTTCTGCTGGACATTGACCACTTCAAGCAAATCAACGATCAGTTTGGGCATCTGGCCGGCGATCTGGTGCTCCGCCAGATTGCCGGTATCCTCTCCGGGTCAATGCGCAAAGTTGACTGTATCGGGCGATACGGCGGCGAGGAGTTTCTCGCGGTGCTGCCCAATACCGACCTGGCGAATGCCGTCGCCGTCGCCGAGCGAGTGCGCCAGGTGATTGAAGCAACGCCCTTTGTCATTGACATGGATCAGCAGATTCGGATCACCGTCAGCATTGGCGTGGCGCGCTTCCATCCCCCGGAGGATATTACCCGGTCGCTGCTGGTGCGCGCCGATCATGCGTTGTACCAGGCCAAAGAACTCGGACGCAACCGCGTCTGCATTGCCGATGAAAGCCGGCAGATACACAAAAACGGTGGCAGCGATGGGATGGTGCGGTCGGAGGGGTGAGGCCACCGGCTACAGCAGCAACCCCACCGTAAACAGCGCCCCAAAGAGCATGTGCAGCCGCGCCGTTCCCTTGAGCGCCGCATTCAGCGGTGCTCCCGCCTGCGTCCAGACGATTCGGATCAACCCGACCGCCATGGGCAGTGTCAGCACCGGCAGCCAGAACCAGACCGCTGCCGCCCCGATCAACCAGGTGAGCAGCAGCAACGGATACGTGCTCCCCACCAGCAGCAGATACTCAATCTGCGTGCCGCGCCGCCCCAGCAACACCGCCAGGGTGCGCTTCCCCGCCTCGCGGTCGGTGGCGATATCGCGCAGATTGTTCACCACCAGAATGGCCGTTGCCAGATTTGCAATCGGCAGCGCATTAATCAGCGCCTCCAGGTTGAATACGCCGGTGTGCAGGTAGGTCGTGCCGGTTACGGCAATCAGTCCGAAGAAGATATAAACAAAGAGGTCGCCCAGTCCATTGTAGCCAATCGGCCAGGGTCCACCCGTGTAGATAATCCCCGCCACAATCGAGAACAGCCCGATCAGCAGGATCGGCCGGCCGCCCACCACGACCAGGTAGACGCCGAGCAGCACCGCCAGGCCAAAGGTAATCAGCATCCCCCGCCGGACATCCGGTGGCGCAATCAGGCCGCTCTGGGTGACGCGGGTCGGCCCCAGCCGGTGAACCGTATCCGCACCCTTCACATAGTCGAAGTAGTCATTCGCCAGGTTGGTGCCGATCTGGATCAGCAACGCGGCCGCCATCGCCGCCAGAAAGGGCAGCAGCCGAAACGCCCCAAGCGCCACTGCTGTCGCCGTTCCGACCAGCACCGGCACCACCGCCGCCGGCAGGGTCGGCACCCGCATTGCCAGCAGCCAGGCGCGTAGCTTTCCCGGATGCGCCGATGGAGTATCTGTTGTCATAGCTTTTCAATCCTTGGTTTCTTGGTTCGTCGTTTTCAGTTCTCAGTTCTCGGTTCTCATACCAACCAATGTGCCGCCAAACGTGCAAGAAAACCACGAAGGCCACGTAGAGCGTGCAACAGTGAACCGGACGTATACACGCGGGTGTGACGAATTCTTCTGCATTCTATGGATGTGCTCCTGCCTGCATTCGGTGGCTCCAAGCCGCCGCTCCAAACCACGCGCAATGGAGCGGCGGCTTGGAGCCACCGTTTCTGCCTAAAGATGCGTGGCGTTGTGCAAGAACATACGTCACACCCTATACACGCGATCGCCCCCCATATCCAGCCGTTCGTGTTCCTTCGTGGTCTTCGTGGTCTTCGTGGTTCGTCAAATTGTTGCCGTTTGGAAGTCAGATTGGTATCAGTTCTCAATTCCCGGCTCTGCCAAAAAATCCCCCACCAGTTGCGCAAAGCGGTCGGGCTGCTCCAGGTGGATTGTGTGCCCGGCATCCGCCACGACCGACACCTGCGCGGCGGGCAGCAGTTGTTCCATTCGCCGGGCAATGTCGCAATATTTGCGGTCCTGCGCACCCACCAGCAGCCGCACCGGCAGCGTCAGTTCCGCCAGGCGCTCCCACAAAGACTCCTGCTGCCCGGTACCCATCCCGCGCAGGCTGTTTGCCAGACCCGTCGGGCGGTTCTGCAGCCGCTGTGCGCGCTGCTTTTCCCGCACGGCGGGCGGCAGGGTTTGCCGGCCCGCGAAGAGCGGCAAGCGCTCCCAGTATGCGACAAACGCCGCGATGCCGTCGCGCTCAATCGCGTCGGCCAGATCATTATCGGACTGGACCCGCGCGGCGCGTTCGTCCGGATCGGCCAGGCCGGGTGAAGCGCTCTCCAGCAGCAACCGCCGGACACGCTGCGGAGCCGCCAGCGCCAGATGCAACGCGATCCGCCCGCCCATCGAGTAGCCCAGCAGATCAACCTGCGCAACATCCAGCGCATCGAGCAGCGCCGGCAGGTCGGCGACGCAACGCTCCATGCGATAGCGCGCGGGATCGGCCGGTGCGCCGGAACCGCCATGCCCGATCAGGTCGGGCGCAATGACCCGCCGCCGGGGTGTGACATGGAGCAGCAGCGGCTCCCAGGTGGCCGCACTGCCGGTAAAGCCATGCAGCAGCAGCAGCGGCGGTCCGCTCCCCGCCAGATGGACATGCATGCGCAGGTTGTTGATGATTACATTCATCGGTACGGTTGCAATGCTGTCAATTCGTTATGTCAACTCCACCAGGGCTGCATCCACCACCTGCGATAGCTCGCGGTGCAGCGTCACATTCCGGTCGCGCCGAGTCATCATCTCAACGATATCCAACCCGGCGTGCGTAAGTCCGTTCTGGACCGCTGTGCGAAACGCGGCCCAGGTTTTCACACGCGTAAACCGCGCGCCGTACATCTCCGCCAGCGGGCGAAAATCCAGGCCATGCGGCGTGCCAAACAGCAGTTCGAACTGCGCCGGATCGGTGGTGGTTGCCTGCGGCAGGAAGGAGAAGATCCCGCCGCCGTCGTTGTTGAGCAGCACAATCGTCGCATTCAGGTTATGCTGCTTCGCCGCCAGCAACCCGTTCGCATCGTGATAGAAGGAGATATCGCCGATCACCAGCAGCAACGGCCCATTGCCGGCGGTACTCGCTCCCAGCGCGCTGGACACCACACCGTCAATGCCATTCGCGCCCCGGTTGGACAGCATACGAATTGCACGCTCATTGCCGGGGAAGAAGGTATCCATATCACGTACCGGCATGCTGCTCCCGGCCCAGAGCGTTGCGCCGGCGGGCAGCAGATCCGCCAGTTCCGCAAAAACCTTGCCCTCGAACGGCTCATTCAGCGTACGTAACCGTTCCATCACGGCGGCGCGCGCCCGGCGATCCGCCCGACACCAGGCTTCGGCCCAGGCGTTGCGCTCCGCCGCATGTGCTACCGGTTCCGACAGTGTGCCGGTCAGGGCGTCACAGACCTGCCGTGCATCGGCGTGGATCATCTGATCGGCCAGGTTGGTTGGCTCATTCCAGCCCCCGGCCCCATCGACTACAATCTGGCGGCAGTCGGGATAGCGTTGCAGGTAGAGCAGCAGCGCCTTGGAGGTTGGAAACGCGCCAAAGCGCAGCACCACCTCCGGCACATAGCGCGCCACAAACGCGCCATTGCGCAGCAACCCGTCGTACAGGTCCAGGATCAGCGTATGCGCGTGGGGACCGCAACGCAGGCCGGAGAGCGGGTCGGCCAGGATGGGAAAGTTCAGCGCACGCGCCAGCCGGGTCACAGCTTCGGCCAGATACGGATCATCCTGCGCCCCACAGACGATCAATCCCCGGCGGACGGCGGCCAGTTCACCCGCCAGCGTTTGGAGTTGTGCCGGGTCAGGCGTGCGCACACCGTCCGTCACCGCCAGGTAGGGCCGTCCGTCGGGATGCTGCTCCCAACCCGCCGAGTCATCCGGCGGCAGCGGCACCAGCGGCTCACGGTAGGGGCAGTTAATCTGCACCGGCCCGGCGGGGGCGGCGCTAGCGGTTGCCGCCGCGCGACTCGCCACTGTCCGCACATACCGCACCAGATCGGGGGTCGCCTGCGGCACCGGCAGATCGACAAACCACTTCGCGTGGGAACCATAGAGATTGATCTGATCAATCGTCTGTGGCGCACCCCGATCACGCAACTCATGCGGACGATCCGCGGTCAGGACGATCAGTGGCACGCGGGCATAGCGCGCCTCCACCACGGCGGGGAAGAAGTTAGCCGCCGCCGTGCCTGAGGTGCAGACCAGCGCCACCGGTTCGCGGCGGGCCTTCGCCATCCCCAGCCCAAAAAACGCGGCTGACCGCTCATCCAGATGCATCCAGACGTGCGCATCGGGATGTTGCACCAGCATGAGCGCCGGCGGTGTTGAGCGCGAACCGGGACAGACGCAGAAGTTGCGCACACCCGCCCGCACCAACTCGTCGATAAATGCACCAACGAAAACATGCAGCGCCTGCTGCTGCGGAAGGTCGCTCATGCCGGCTCCCCACCCAGCGCCGTCAGCAGCGGCCGCAGTTTAAGCTGCGACTCAGCATACTCCGCCGCCGGGTCCGAGTCGGCGACCAGCCCGCAGCCCGCGAAGAGCGTTGCCGTCGCGCCCCGCAACAACGCGGAGCGGATCGCCACCGCAAACTCACCCTCGCCACGCGCATCGATCCAGCCGACCGGCGCAGCATACCAGCCACGGTCCAGTTGCTCCCGCTCGCGGATCAACGGCAGCGCCCGTTCGCGCGGCGCACCACCCACGGCCGGCGTGGGATGCAACCGCTCCAGCAGTTCCAGAACGGTGTGCGTCCCGGCCACCTGCCCGACCAGCGGTGTGTAGAGATGCTGCACATTTGACATCTTCATCAGCGTGGGTGTCTCGGGCATGGTCAGTTCCGTGCAGAGGTCGGACAGCGCATCCGCGAGGGTGCGGGCCACAATCGCATGCTCGGCGCGATCCTTCGCGCTTGCCAGCAGCGCCGCTCCCAGTTGCCGATCCTCCTCCGGCGTGCTGCCCCGGCGGATCGACCCCGCCAGCGAGGTCGCCTGAACCGTCCCCTGCTGCAGACGCACCAGCCGCTCGGGGGATGCCCCCAGGAAGCAGGCCTCCCCGCGCGCCACCGCAAAGCCAAAGCAGCCGGGATAGTTGCTGCGCAACTGCGCCAGCACCACACCGGGATCGAACGGTCGCCGACCCGCTACCCGGCAGGCCCGGGCCAGCACGACCTTCTCCAGGTCGCCATGCTGCATGGTCTGCACCAGCGCGCGCACAATTGTCATCCAGGTCTGCGCGGGCAGTAGCTCCTCCAGTGTTAATACCTGCTCCGGTGGCACCCGGCGGGACAGGGTTGCCGGAGCCGGTAGCGTCGGCAGACGGTTGAGCAGCCGTTGAGCTACGTGTTCCGGTGAACTGCTGGGATAGACGACAGCACTGATTGTCAGCCAGGTAGCATCGGCGTGGCGAGTCAGCAGGTAGCGCGGCAGCACCAGTCGCCCATCCGGAAAGCCCGCCCAGGTGGGCGTTGCCGGGCGCAGCGGGTCAAACGCAAAGCCTCCCAGCAGCAGCGGGCCGGTGCCGGTGGCATCCGTAGCATTATCGATCAGCGCATCGGTGCAGCGCTCCCGCCAGGCCGCAGCCGCATCCGCAAAACGCTGCGGCCCGGTAACTTCCAGCGTCCAGGCCGCACCGCTCCCCGCCAGCGCATAACCCTCGGTCGGCGACGACCAGAAGAGCCGGTCAGCCACGCGGGAAGTCTGTCGCGCGAAGAAGGCCGGCGGGTCAGCCGCGGGCACCGGCCGCACCAGACTGACCAGAATGGGACGATCAAGCCGCCGGGCGCGATAGACCCCGGCCTCGATCAGGGAATGAATATTCCGGGCTACCGCGGGGGCAGCCCGATCAGGTAGTGATAGCATGATATTTCGGTAATGACTCTAACGTGAGTAACGAACGTTCAGACCGGCGAGCGTAACCGGCTCGGTTATAAAGGTAGTGACGGTAGCAGGATCGAACAGAGCCTCTGGTAGCATTATAATCCAGATTGCGGGCTGCTGCGATTTTCTTCACGAGGTTCTAATGATTGAGGGGGAACGGTTAGGGGTTAGGGGTTAGGGGTTAACCCCTAACCCCTAACCCATCAAATGCGGTATAATTCCCCCTGACCTACCGCGATATGATATTATGATATGATATGGAGTGTGGCAGCCATGCTGCCGCCGGTTGGCCGCGTGAGTATCGCATCACCAGCAAGAATATGCCACTCGTAGTGCCGCCTTCAGGCGGTGGTGACGGTCTAAACCCGCTGTTACTTAATACAGCCTACGGACTACGGATTACGGACTACGGACGACACCCTACGGACGACAGACCCATGCCCAACATTGATCTCACCAGCCGAGTTAACGAAATCCACGAGCTTGTGGCAAGCGACGACCTGAACGCCGCCACAAAGCGTTTGATGGACCTGGTCAGTGATATTGCGCCAAAGCGCAAGAGCGAAGTTACCAATGGTGACTGATGAGGAGTGCCCTATGCCTGACCGCCTGAGCCGGCTGCACTGGGTTAATCTGTTTGCGGAACGCGGCTATGAGCAGTTGCTGCGCGCGTTGCACTACCAGGCCGAGCGCCTGGGTCGGGTTATAATACCCCATAACTGACATGAGTTACGCGGTCACTGATCCGAAAGAGAATTTCGTCTCCGGCAGGGCGGAAGATTCTCGATCTTTTTCACAAAAAAATTCACGTTGTGAATTTTTTTGTGAAAAAGATCGAGAAGTACCATGCTGCCGCAGGCGAATCGGGCATCCATCAGGTGAAACGTCCGGTTTGAACGTCCACCGCGTAACTTCTATAACTGAGCAAGAAACAACTGGTCTATGCCAGGAGGAGAAGAATGAGCGTACCAGTAACCCGCCGCCAGTTCACGGTTGATGACTATGCCCGAATGCGGGCGGCCGAGATTTTGATCGAAGATGATCGGGTTGAACTGCTTGATGGAGAGATTTATGTTATGAGCCCGATTGGTCCACTCCATGTGGGTATTGTCAACAAACTCACGCATTTGCTTATACGCCTGGTGGGTGACGCGGGGATCATCAGTGTGCAGAATCCGATCCGCCTGAGTGACTACAGTGAGCCGCAACCCGATATCGCCCTCTTACATCCCCGCGATGACTATTATGCCCATGCCCTCGCCACCCCCGAGGATATTCTGCTGCTCATTGAAGTCGCCGATACTTCGCCTGGGTATGACCGCGATGAGAAATTGCCCCGCTATGCGCAGGCGAACGTGGGTGAAGTATGGATTATTGATGCAAACCGGCACGTTGTTGAACAGTACACCGTTCCCACGGCGGGCGAATATACGCAGATTCATAAGGTGCTTCCGGGGCACACCATCACCGCCACGCAGCTTTCTGCCGTAAGCCTGACAACCGATCAGCTTTTCTGATATCTATCCGGCAACTATGGAAACCAAACTCACACCCCAACTGTTGCTCTTGGCCTATTCCCAGGGCGTCTTCCCGATGGCCCAGGAGGACGGGATCTACTGGTATGATCCCGATCCACGGACGATCCTGCCGCTGGATAGCTTTCATGTGCCGCGTCGGCTGGGACGCACCGTGCGCAGTGGACGCTTTGAGGTGCGTGTTGATACCGCCTTTCGTGCAGTTATGACCGCCTGCGCCGAACCCGTCCCCGAACGTGAGAGTACCTGGATCTCGCCGGAGTTTATCGATGTCTATACCCAACTGCATCGACTAGGTTTTGCGCACAGCGTCGAGTCCTGGCGCGACGGTCGGATGGTCGGGGGATTGTACGGGGTTGCTGTTCGGGGGTTGTTTGCTGGTGAGAGTATGTTTAGCCACGACACCGACGCCAGCAAGGTCGCGCTGGTCCATCTGGTGGAGTGGTTGCAGCGCGGCGGCTTTGTCCTGCTCGATACGCAGTTTACCACCAACCACCTGGCCCGCTTCGGCGCAGTCGAGATTTCGCGTCAGGAGTACAAAAAACGCCTCGCCCACGCCCTTAAGGTCAATGCCTCTTTCTGACCTGGTAGCAGCGTAGTGCGCTGCACCCCTATCACACGGGCCGCATCTTTTGTTCGTCCCACGTCATGCATTTTAACTTTTTGCAATATGCCGGCCCATGTTGCCCATAGGGTTTTCATCTCCGGGGAGTATAACAGAGGTGTCGGGGCGCAGCATGCTGCGCCCCTGGGGAAACGCTTACCGCCGCTGCTTGCGTTTGCGGCGCTGGCGCGACTCCCGCCGCGAGGTGCTATGCGCCGGCTCCGCGTGGTCGCCATGGTCGCGTCCATTTGTGCCGACGGTCGCTGAGGACGACTGCGCGCGCAACGTTGACCGACGAGCGGAGCCCCGCCCGCGGCTTGCCTGCTGCTGGGCCGCAAGCCGGCGCGGGTAGATGCTCCGCGCATAGTAGGCCGCATACCCGGCCAGACCCAGTTCGACCAGCAGCAGCAGGTAAAACCAGTAGCGCCGGCTGAACACTGCGACATCGCTTGCCCGCAGTATACCCAGCAGAATACCAATCCCCCCCAAAACCAGCAATGCCAGTCCCAGGCGGGATAAGAGATTCTTGCGTAATGGATTGCTATCCTTGCGTCCAAACCGCAGGTAGAGCCCT
Source organism: Chloroflexaceae bacterium (assembly GCA_034437035.1). Lineage (GTDB taxonomy): Bacteria > Chloroflexota > Chloroflexia > Chloroflexales > Chloroflexaceae > CAKZQX01. The sequence goes on along the minus strand of DAOTUI010000177.1, from coordinate 4,298 downwards.
GCACCAACCCCGGCCGCCTGGAGCGCAAGGAAAGCCCATGCAAACGGTCCCAGTGTGGCACTGGCCGCCGCAAGATAGGAGGGATCAAATGGATTTGTCATTGAGATCTCCAGGATTCCAGGTGCGATTATCTGTATCCCTGGGATTATACCAACCGACGCAGGACAGCGTCAAACCAGCATCAGGCAACTGGTTTGTTTCTGGTTCTTTGTGTGATTGTTCTTTCCGGATCCCGTGAAATTGTCAAAATCCCGTATATCTGTTAAGATCAGACTGTAACCGCAATCTGACTCGGTTGGGGTTGCCAGGTAGTACACCACCATGGTTTCATCCACTCGCATGAGTTTATCACTTGAGTCGTCGGCCTTCTCACAATCATGGGCGTTCTACGCCGCCGAAGTAGCGCAGGCGCGTACGCTGCCGGACCTACATCAGCAGTGTGTCGCCACACTTGCCATCATTATGCCGGGCAGCCGTTTTGCTCTGGTGTGGGATGGCGATCCCCCGCTTCCGCCCGCAGATGATCAGTCCGAGCCGGTTCCGCCACTGCCGGATCCATCCGCCCTGCTCCAGTTGCGCGCCGGACAGCCGGTTCTGTCGGTGGATGATCGTCCGGGCTATGTGCCGTTGCGTGCCGGTGGTGAGTTGCGCGGCTGGTTCTGTATCATCTCCGGGGAGTGGACGAGTGAGCAGACCGAGGCGCTGATCGCCCTGTCGGCGGTGGTGGCGACCAGTGTGACGCTGCTGGAACGCCAGTCCGCCGCCGCGATAGACGAGAAACGTCGCATGCTGAGTGAAGCGGTCCACTCGTTGCGGGGTGTGCTTCAGCTTGAGATCCTGCTAGGCCAACTCCATGACATCACCGCGCGCCTGCTGGATGTCCCCAACTTTTTTGTGGCGCTGCATAATCAAAATGACCAGTGGCTCGAGATGACCTACCTGGTCGAGGGGGATCAGCGGCACTACAATCCGCTCTTCTGGCGGCAGGATGCCGGTCTGTCCGGTCTGGTTGTCTCGACCCGCCGTCCGATCTGCACCGATGACTATTTTACCGAGTGCGAGCGACGCAATATCCCGGCACTCCTGATTGAAGATACGCTGTATGTCTACGCCTGGTTGGGCGTACCGCTGCTGGTCAACGACCAGGTTATCGGCGCGCTGGTGTCGTTTAGCTCGGAGCCGGGCATGCGCTATACCGCCGCGCAGGTTGAACTGCTGGAGGAACTGGCGGCCGCGGCGGCGATTGCGATCCGGAATGCGCACCTGTTTGCCCGGGCCGAACAGCAGGCGCGCCAGCTTACCGCGCTCCACCGGATCAGCCATAGCATTACCTCGACGCTTGACCCGGCGCGGGTGCCCTCACTGATTATGCAGCAGGCACAGGAACTGCTGGATGTGGAAGAGGGCTCGCTGCTGCTGGTTGATGAGACCAACGGTGATCTGGTCTTCTCCTATGCCTGCGGGCCGAAGGGCCACGAACTGCTGGGGGAGCGGTTGCCCCACGGCGTCGGTGTGGCCGGGTTTGTAGCAACCAGCGGTGAGTCGGCCATTGTGAATGATACCAGCAACGATGGGCGCTTCTACGCCGCCACCGATACCACCACCGGCTATGTCACCCGTTCCCTGCTGGCGGTGCCTCTACGTGGGCGCGGCGGCATCCTGGGCGTGATTGAGGCGATGAACAAACGTACCGGCGGGCCGTTCATCGAAGAGGATCGTACGTTGCTGGAGGCATTCGCCGACCAGGCCGTGATTGCGCTGGAGAACGCGCAGCAGTTTGCCCGGATTGATCAGGCGCTGGCCCGCCGGGTACGCGAACTTGACCAGAGCAACCATCAGTTGCGGGAGATTCTGCGGGTGGGCAACGCACTGCGTGCCGAGCGGCGTCAGGACGAACTGCTGCACCAGATTGCCGAGGCTGCCAGCCAGAACACCGGCTTTCGCAGCGCCGTGATCGCGCTGGTCGAGCGGGACCGTATGGCCCGACCCTACCTGCGGCGGGTCGTTGCCGCCGGCCCGGCCGCCGGCATGTTTCCGCAACTCAGCACGACGCGTGTGCCGCTGGAGCGCCTCCAGATGCTGTTGCGACCGGAATTTCGCCGGGGCGCGGCGACCTACCTGATCGATCACCGCTACGATGACTATTTCCAGCTCTGGGGGCCGCCCGATCAGACCTACATTCCCGATCTGCCGCCGCCACTGCCGGGGGGCTGGCATGCGCGCGACACGCTGTTTAGCCTGCTGCGCGACCGGCATGGTGAGATCCTGGGCTTGCTCCGGGTTGAGGAACCGGAAGATAGCCTCCAGCCCTCGCCGGAGCAGGTGCAACTACTCGAGATTTTCGCCAACCAGGCCGCCGTTGCTATCGAAAACGCCCGGCTCTACAACGAGCAGCAGCATAACCTGCGCAGTATGATTGCCCTCAACGGGTTGGGTATGGCAATCAATACCTCGCTGCGCTCGTCCGAACAGATCTTCCAGATGACCACCAGCGGCATGATTGAAACCACCACGGCAGAGAATGCCCTGGTGTTTCTCTTCGCGGACGATGCCGACAACTCCGGCACATCGCCAATCGGCCTGCGCCCCACCGTGCGCCTGGGTTCGTCCCCTGCCGATGATCAGATGCTGATGGGCCTGGCGCATCAAGCGATCAACAGCGGCCGCCCGGTCACCAGTCGGCATGTTCCGGCAGATGGAGGGGAAGAGGGGGAAGATCGCGTCGTCACCTGGGTTGCCATCCCGTTGCGCGCCACTCAGCGCACCCTGGGCGCGATCTGTGTCAGTTATGTTGAAACCGTGCCATCGACAACCGATCTGGAGACGCTGGCCCTGTTTGCGGGTCAGGCGGCGGTTGCCGTCGAGAGCAACCGCCTCTTTAGCGAGGTACGCCGTGGGCGGGATCAACTCGCCTCGATTATGGCCTCAACCCAGGAAGGCATGCTCCTGATCACCGATACCGGCCAGATCGCCGTGGTCAACAGCGCCTTTCATAACCTGGTCGGAATCGCCGAGGCCCGGATTGTCGATCAGATGCTGGAAGACTTTCTGGGCACCTGGGCCAGACAGTCCGGTTACGCGGCGGACGAGTGGCATGCACTCCAGGCCGGGTTGATTAATGTCGGCACCGGGAGCAGCGAGGTGGCCCAGGGAGAACTGAGCCAGTCCAATGCGAGCACCCGTGCCCTGGAGTGGACCGCCCTGCGTGTCACCGGCACGCAGCCGGAAATGGAACCATCTGCGGCTGCCGACACCGACCGCTCGCCGCTGCTGCTGGTCTTGCGTGACATTACGGCGGCTAAAGAAGCCGAGCGACTGCGCCAGGATCTGACCAGTATGATTGTCCATGATCTGCGCAGTCCGCTCACCAGTATCATGACCTCGATTGATCTGATCTTCAAGGGGATCATCGGCGAGGTGGCACCCCGGCAGAGCGAAGTGTTGGCAATTGCCTTTGAAAGCGCCGAGCATCTGTTGAGCATGGTCAACCTGATGCTCGACATCAGCCGGTTGGAGAGTGGCCGGATGCCGCTCAACCGGGGAGCCGTCGCGCTGGATCAGATTATTCAGCGGGCGATTGACCGATTGGCACCGATTGCGCGCAAAAAGCAGATTGAGATCGAAGTTGAACCGGTAGCGCGTATGCCCCAGGTCTATGCCGATAGCGATCTGATCATGCGTGTCTTGCAGAACCTGATCGACAATGCGCTCAAGTTTGGGCCGCGCGGCAGTACCGTCACGATCCAGGTGCAGGAGCCGGAGACACCGCCCGTAGCCGCCGATGCCGCGCTGCTGGTCAGTACCAGCAACGAGATGATTGTCACGCTCTATCCCGAGCGGATGATAACAATAGCGGTGCGCGACTATGGACCGGGAATTGCTCCAGCCGATCAGGAGAAGATCTTCGCCAAGTTTGGGCAGGCCGGCAAATGGCGCAGGGACGGCAGCGGGCTGGGGTTAACCTTCTGCAAGCTGACAGTTGAGGCCCACGGCGGCGGCATCTGGGTGGAGAGTATACCGGGTGAGGGCAGTACCTTTGCCTTTACCCTGCCGGCAGTGGTTATAACCATGCAGTAGGGGCGCAGCTGCGCCCCCAACCTCTGCATGCTGCGCTCCCGAACTCTGCGTACTGCGCCCCCAACCTCCGCACGCTGCGTCCCTCTTTCAATTACACGACTTACGCGGTTGCTCACCCGAAAGGAAATTTCGCCTCCGGCAGGGCGGAAGATTCCATTCTTTTTCACAAAAATTTTGCACTTCGTGCAAAATTTTTGTGAAAAAGATCAAAAAGTACCATG
>DAOTUI010000176.1:0-9788 GCA_034437035.1 Chloroflexaceae bacterium | reverse complement strand
AAGGTACGCTGTGTCTGTTTATCCAGCTTATACGCATCACAGACTTTCGCAATACACCGAATAGCGAGTTGTGCCGACAGGCCGTAGCGTTCGCGCACGTCGGTATAGGTTCGCTTTTGGAGCGCATATTTCTGGAACGTGCGCGTATCCCACGCAACCTGACTAATGGTATTACAGGCAGCATTGGCTGTTTCCAGGGTGCGTTTCAAGGCGTCGGCCTGTGCGGGCGTCGGCTGAAGTTTTAATTGGGCAATCACTTTCATAAATAGAAGTATAGTATATAGTGACGTAACACGCAAACATGAGCTAAAGCGGGCTGAAGCGGGGGCGTTCCTCCCACCGCTGGAAGCGGGTGGGCTTCCCGCCCTAAAGGGTAAACATCCGTGAACCCAGCCGGCGCAGATCCAGCGGGGAGCCTGTTTCTTCGCGGTTTCTGGTTCGCGGTTCACGATTCTTGCTGTCCGTTAGGGAGAAGGCAACTATCGTGCCAGGCAGGTTGCACCATGTCCGCTGGTCTGGTATGGTTCATTCACGAACATAGTCGTGTGCGTCTCGCTGACATCTTTGTTATCCCCTTGTCCTCGCTCCATCCGTACGCTATAATGGTCTATACGCATATCTCTCGTATATCGTAGAACCATTGCCGCCGTGGAGCACTATGGCTAACCACGCTGATGTACCATCTCACACTGCCCACCTCGCCGATGCGCTGTTCCAACAGGCGCTCCGGCGCTACCTGCCCGCTGACACTGCTACGACGCTCTGTCGTACAGATTGCCCGTCCCGCCTGCTGTTCGAGACATTTGCCCAGCTTGCCAGTGCGCGCTACACCATCAGCACGTACCTGCCGCGCCATCTGGTTGCGCGCCGGCTTGCCACAACCGCTACCGGCCCCTGGGTCGAGTGGGTTGAAGGGTCGCTGCTCTTTGCCGATGTCAGCGGCTCTACCGCCCTGGCCGAGCGCCTGTCGGTGCTGGGGCGCGAGGGCACCGAGATTGTCACCGGCACACTCAATGCCTTCTTCGACGCGCTGATCCAGCTTATCGAAGCGGCCGGGGGTGATCTGCTGACCTTTGGCGGCGACGCGCTGCTGGTGCTGTTTCGGGGCCCGCAGCATGCGCATATCGCCACCCGCACCGCGCTAGATCTGCTGGCTACCTGCGGCGACGATCCGGCAGGTCGGCCCCGGTTTCAGCGCACCATCCCAGGGTTGGGTACTTTCTCCCTCAGCATGCATATCGGGGTGGAGAGCGGCCGGGTCGCGCTGATCAGCGCCGGACGCCCCGAATCGCTCCGCTACAGCGCGATGGGACGTACGGTGAATAGCGTAGCCCGCGCCGAAGGGTACGGCCGGCGGGGGGAACTGGTGGTTGGCCCTACTACCTGGGCACAGATCGCCGCCGATGCCGCGGGCGTCGCGGTGGCGGCGGGTTATGTTCGGGTAGATACGCTGCATACGAATACGTTGCCTGCGGCCCTGCTGCCCGATGAACCGGCAGTAACCGATCCGCCGGAGCAGGCGATCCCGCTGATTGTGCAACAGCTTGACCGGATGACGCCCTACCTGCCCGCCGGGTTGCTCAGCCGCATCCTGATTGATCCGCAGCGGCCTCGCGTTGAAGCCGATCTGCGTCCGGTGACGGTGCTCTTTGCCCAGGTTGTCGGGCCAGGTTCGCTGGTTGAAGCGCTGGAACCGGAGCAGGCCGCCCAGTTGCTCGATACGCTCCTGCGCCCGATGCAGGCCGCGATTGAGCGTTTTGGCGGGGTGCTCAACAAACTGGATCTGGCCGATGAAGGCGATAAGCTGCTTGCCATTTTTGGCGCGCCGGTCGCCTATGAAGATCATGCCGAGCGGGCCGCTCGGGCCGCGCTGGCGATGTTTACGACGGAGATTCTGGAAGATTCGCTGGTACAGGCGCTGGTGCTCGATCCGCAGACCCAAATTCGCATGCGCATTGGTCTTAATACCGGCAGTGTGTTTGCCGGCAATGTGGGCACGGCAACCCGCAAAGAGTACACGGTCATGGGGGACGCAGTCAATGTCGCCGCGCGGGTGATGGGGCAAACATCCTGGGGGGAGATCTGGTGCAGCGCGACCACGGCGGCGCAGGTTGCTGCGCGCCTGGAGTGTGACGATCGCGGCATGGTTGCGGTCAAGGGTAAAAGCGAGCCGCTGCAGTTGCTGCGCCTGCTGGGGGAACGCGAACAATCAGCCACCCCGGAAGCCGCTGCTGCGCCGCTAGTGGGGCGGCAGACTGAATTGGACTGGCTGCATACCCATCTAGAGGCGGCAATCTCCGGACAGGGCCGGGTTCTCCGCATCAGTGGCGCGGCGGGGGTGGGCAAGAGTTGCCTGACGGCGGTTCTGGTTGCCGCAGCTCGGGCTGCCGGGATGCAGGTGTTCCATGTCAACTGTCTCTCGTATGCCAACAATATTCCCTATGCTCCCTGGAGCGAGTGGCTCAAGGCGCTCTGCATGATTGAGTCCGGTGATCCGGCGGATGTCCGGGTTGCCAAGGTATCTGCCCGGCTCAACGTGCTGGGCAGCGATGCCCGGACCTGGCTCCCACTGCTGGCCGACCTGGTGCGGATCGATATTGCCGATAATCTGGTCACGGGCGCGCTTGATCCGCAGCAGCGCCAGGAGCGCCGCTTTGAGCTTTTCACCGACCTGGTACGGGCGGCTGCCGGTGCGCCGACGCCAATCCTGCTGGTCTTTGAAGATCTGCACTGGGCCGATCAGGTTTCGCTCGACCTGTGGCGGTATATCGCGGCGCGCATCAGCGATCTTCCCGTGTTGCTGCTGGGTGTTCATCGGCCGCAGCTTACCTGGCATGATGTCGGGGAAGCGCAACCCGCTTGCCCCGATCCGCACGCTTCCTCGGAGCCTGATGGTGCAGATCTGCTGACACTGGGGGAACTGGCACTGCCGGACTGCGAGGCGCTGATCGAAACCCGCCTGGCCGGGATGCCGTTGTCCACCGAGTTGCGCGAACAGATTGTGGCGCGGGCTGACGGCAACCCACTCTTCCTGGAAGAGTTACTGCGCATGGTGACCGGGCAGGAGCGGCAGCGGGTCTATGGTCAACTGCCGACGGAGCGACCGCACCCGGCCCGTGCCGCCCTGGACGAGTTGCCCGAGAGCCTGCACGGGCTCCTGCTCGCGCGGATCGACCGACTTGACGAAAACAGCCGCGCGATCTTGCTGGTGGCTTCGGTGATCGGGCAGCGGTTCCCTTTCGGTGTCCTGCAGTCAATCCATCCGCATGATGAGCAGACGCTGCGCTACCAACTGGGCACTCTGGATGCGCAGGAGTTTACGCTGCTGGAGCGCGAAGTCCCCGAGCAGGTGCATCTCTTTCGCCACACGCTGATGCAGGAGGTCGCTTACCAGAGCCTGCTCTATGCCCGTCGCCGCGAACTCCATCGCAAGATTGGCGAATACCTGGAGAAGCGCCACGCCGCTGATCTCAAACCCTATTACGGCCTGCTGGCGCACCACTACCGCCTGAGCGACAGCCGCGCGAAAGCTATCACCTACCTGTTGCGGGCCGGGCATGCGGCGCGCGATACCTACGCCAACGACGAGGCGATCCAGTACTACCGCTGGGCGCTGGAGGCGTTGCAGGCCAACCCGACCGATCCCCAGACCTGGGAGGTACACAAGGCACTGGGAGATGTCTTCAGCACCATCGGGCGCTACGATGAAGCCCTTACTGAGTATGCTGCAATCCTGGCAGTCGAGGAGGCTCCGGCGGAGGGAGTGGCTTTTACACTCCCTCCGGCCGTCGCCGCCGAAGCATTGCGTGGTCGCGGCGATGCCCTGGAGAAGCAGGGCCAGTATGCCCAGGCCATCGCCGAACTACACCGGGCCGAGGCGCTGGCCCACGCGCACCCGGACGCTGTATCACCGCTGCTGGTCGCCGCCATCTACGCCGATATGGGGCTGGTCCTGATGCGCTGGGGCGAGTATGACCGGGCACTGGAGGTCTGTAACGCCGGGTTGCAACACCTGTGCCCGGATCAACGAACGCGCGAGGATGAACGGATCGAGGCCGGCCTGCACACGCAACTGGGGACGATCCACGGCATGCGCGGCGACTACCCGCAGGCCCGCGCCCACTTTGAACGCGCCCTGGCAGCTCAGGAGGATATTGACGACCTGTACGGCTGTAGCCGCTCCCACAACAACCTGGGCTATCTCTGGCAACTCCAGGGGGAGTATGAACGAGCCATTGAGCACTATGTTTATGCCGAAGATCTGGCACGTCATATCAGTGCGAAATATGCACTCAGTTTTGCCTATACCAACACAGCCTATGCCTATTACTGTTTAAGCATGTATGATCAGGCTGAGGCACACTGTCGAACGGCCATCAAACTCTGCCAGGATATGCGGGACAAAGCCGGTCTTGCGCATATTTATGACATGTTTGGCATGATTACTTTTAATCGTGGAAACTATAATCGGGCGTTGCATTCCTCTTATGAAAAGGCGTTAGCATTACACCAGGAACTTGGCAGCAGCTATCAAGAGGGAAATACGCTTATACATATGGCAAATGCCTATAATGCGTTATCACAACCCGCCCATGCTCGCGTTCTGGCTCGTCGCGCCGGAGAGGTTGCCGAGCGTGTCCAGGGACCGCAGCTTCAGGTTGAGGTATTAAATGCCCTGGCCGAGGCGGATCTGCTAAGCGCTGCTGCCCCGGATGAAGCTGATCGCACAGGATTGACACCGGTCGAACTGCTGGCTCGTGGCGCGGAACACGCGCGGCAGGCGTCCACCCTGGCTGCAGATATCGGCAGCCGACTGGATCAGGGTATCGCTCTCCGGCTGCTGGGCCAGGCGGCGGCACGCCAGGGTCTGCCCTACGATGAGCATTTTCAGGCCGGCCTGGCTATCTTTGCCGAGATCAAAAACCGCTTTGAACGCGCGCGTACTCAGGCGCGTTATGCCGAGGCACTTGCCGGGACAAACTTTTCGGCGGCGGCTGCGTATCTAAATCAGGCACGCGAAACGTTTATCGAGATAGGCGCACAGGGAGAACTGGCGCGCCTCAGCAATCTCAGTGAAAGGGGTATCTAGATGTCACAGGAAGCGGTGGAGCGGGTGCTGGGCCGGGCTATGACCGACGCGGAGTTTCGCCGGCAGTTGATCGATGATGCCCGCGCAGCCTGTGTGGACTATGATCTGACTGAGGAAGAACTGGATGCGCTCGATGCGCTCGATGCCGACAGCATGAAGGCCTTCGCCGGTACACTTGATGCACGTATTTCCAAAACCGGGGGGCGGGGTTTTATGTAGAATGTAGGCAAAGGATAGTATTTTTATTGCAGAGACGCGCTGCAGCGCAACTCTGCCGTTTTCCATACTATCGTCATGTGTTATACCAGTTTGCCATCAACCCGGCAATCAGCCGGAACGGACGCAACGGCACAGGGCTACACGTTCCCATTCATCACCTCTAGGTCCACTGTGTCTACCGTAGCGATGACAACGAAATCAGTATAACCCGGTTCACCCAACCGTCAGCGCACTCGCCAGCGCGCCACTACGCAACTCCGGGCAACCCGGTAAAACCGTGCGCACCTCCAGTCGGTATGCTCCGGCCTTCAGGCTCGAGGGTATGCTGAAGACCAGTTCACCCGGTTTGTTGGTCGCCACAAAGTTGATCCGCAGCAGATCGCGGCCATCCGAGTGCAGGAAAATGCCCTGCTGGGGATCTTTGGGATCAAATGTCAGTTGATTGCCCCGGACCCGCCCGATGCCGCCGGGGGTCAGTGTGCTGTTGACTGTGCTGCTGCTGATGTCGGTGAACTCCAGCAGGATTGGCTCGGGCTTGTTGGCCTCGATCTTCTCGACCCGGGCCTGGGTTTGCAGCAGTTCGCGCAGGCGTGGGGCCGGGTTTGCCACCGCATCCAGTTGGTGCCGCTCCGGGGTAAAGCTGTCGTTTGCACCCGCGAAGTCCCCGCGAATACGGGGCACCAGGCTGACGGCGGGCAGATTGACGCGCCAGCCGTCGCGTAGCAGCCGCTCGATAGCCCGTGCTTCCGCTTCCAGAATACGCAGCACCTCGGCCTGCGTCAGGGAGGCGTCCTGTTCCTGTATGCGCTGCGCAATCACCGCCAGGTCAGCCGTACCGGAGGGCTGCACCATCGCGCTATAATCGTTCGGGTCGCTCGTCAGGGTATTCTCATAGAGGGCATACCGGATGGGCATGGTCAATCCTCCTGGGTCCAGGCGGGGGTTTCCCCGTGCAAACAGCGATTCTTCCGTCCAGTGTACCCGATAGCCGTGCGGCAAAACCAGCCTTCACGCCCTTACCTTCGTCCCGTCTGGTGTATACTATCAGGGCTAGTTATGGGTGGGACTTGGGGGGATCTCTACACACCACAACGCCCATTTGTGCTATAATATGGCACATCCCGACAATTGAGTACGGACCCGGAAATACGAGCATAGTGCGCAGGATGGGAGCAGCACGCGATGGCTAAACTTGAACTCCACGAGTGGTACCGCCAGTACCAGAAACTCAAGGCCCAGAACCCGGACGCGATTCTCCTCTACCGGCTGGGTGATTTCTACGAGACCTTTGACGATGATGCCAAGCTGGTAGCCGAACTGCTGGATGTGACGCTGACCCGCAAAGACTACGCGGTCGATAAGTCCAAGCCTAAAGAGGAGCAGAAGCTCTTTGCGCCGATGGCCGGCATGCCCTACCACGCCGTCGAAGGTTATGTGGCCCGGCTGGTCAATCTGGGCTACCGCATCGCCATCGCCGAGCAGATGAGCGAAACCCCGTCGAGCAAGAAGGATACCCGCCCGCGTTCGGTGTTTGCCTCCGGCGTGGACCATATCGGCAAACAGCGCGGCGTGGCCCACCGCGAGATTGTCCGGGTGATTACGCCCGGCACACTGCTCGACACGGCGCTGCTGCCCACTAACAAAAATAACTACCTGGCTGCCGTGATTGCCCAGAAGGGGCAGATTGGCCTGGCCTATGCCGATCTGAGTACGGGGGAGTTTGCCGCTACCGAGTTTAGCGGCGAGCGGGCGGCGGTGCAACTGGAGGGCGAACTGGTGCGCCTGCAGGTGGCCGAGGTGCTGGTTCCTGATGACGACGACCTGCGGTTGCCGGGATTGGCGCCCACTACTGCCCGCCTGACGCATGATCTGGCCCCGATGACAAAGGATGAGCGTGAGTTGCTAATGCCCCACGAGCGGGTTGCGCGCCGCCTGGAGCAGGAGAACGCCGCGCGCTGGACCAATGGGCATGTTACGCCGCTGCCCGCCTGGCGCTGGGAGGCGGTCACTACCCGCGATACACTGCTCCAGCAGTTCGGGGTGCAGTCGCTGGCCGGCTTTGGGCTGGAGCAGAAGCCGCTGGCGACGCGCGCGGCCGGCGCGGTCCTGCAATATATCCACGAGACGCAGCGCACTACTGCCGCGCAGATTACCACGCTGCGCAGTTATACCACGGGCGCGTTTATGTTCCTTGACCCGCAGACCCGGCGCAATCTGGAGATTCTGGAGGGAAGCGGCGGCAAGGCCAAGGGCGCGTTGATCGGCGTGCTGGATCGGACGCGCACGCCGATGGGTGGGCGGTTGCTGCGGCGCTGGCTTTCGCAGCCGTTGCTGGATCTGGCGGCGCTGCTGGCGCGGCAGGCGGCGGTGGCGGCCTGTGTGGATGATACGCTGCTGCGGGCGGAACTGCGCCGGGCGCTGGGTGAGATTGGCGATATGGAGCGGGCGGTTAACCGGATTATCCAGGGCGTCAGTGTGGCGACGCCGCGCGATCTGGTGCAACTGCGTCAGGCACTGCGCGCGATCCCCGCTGTGATTGCCGCGATTGGCGATCAGGTCGCCGTGCTGGGCGCCGCCGAACCGGGAACTGAAAACCGGGGGCCGCAATCGGCGCAGAACGGCGCGGCGGTGGTGCGCGAGCACGGCAAACCGGCTCCCCGCGTCGTGGGTGATGATCTCTTTGGTGAAGAAGAAGAGGAAGAAGCGCCGGATGCGTCGCAATCGGCACCCGGCACCGGCGACGGCAACGCAGCCGCAGCTTCCCGCCCGTCGGCGGAGCTACTTGATGCCTGTGCGGATGTGCTGGCACTGCTGGAGCGCGCCCTGGATGATGATCCGCCCGCGCTGCTGGGTACCTCCAACTATCTGCGCTGTGAGGAGGGCGGTGAGCGACCGCGTCGGGTGATTCGCCCCGGCTTTGATCAGCGTATGGATCAACTGGTGGCGGCCAACCGCGAGGCACAGAACTTTATCGATGGCCTGGAGACGCGCGAGCGGGGGCGCACCGGCATCAAGTCGCTCAAGGTGGATTACAACAAGGTCTTTGGCTACTATATCGAACTGCCCAAAGCGCAGTCGGGACAGGCGCCCAAACACTATGAGCGCAAGCAGACGCTGGTCAATGCCGAGCGCTATATCACCGCCGAGTTGAAGGAGTATGAGCGGATTGTGCTCAACGCGCAGCAGCAACTGGTGGAACTGGAGCGCGAGGCTTTCCGGCGCATATGTGAGGAGTTGATGGCCTACACCGACCGACTGCGGACCACGGCGCAGACGCTGGCGCGGGTGGATGTGTTTGCGGCCCTGGGTGAAGCGGCTGTGCGTGGGCGCTACACCCGTCCCGTGCTGGACGAGAGTACGCACCTGCAGATCAGCGGCGGGCGGCATCCCGTGGTGGAGCAGGTGCTGGATGAGGCGTTTGTGCCCAATGATACCGCCCTCGACACGGAGGCCGAGCAGTTGCTGGTCATCACCGGGCCGAATATGGCGGGCAAGAGCACCGTGCTGCGGCAGGTGGCCCTGATTGTGCTGATGGCACAGGTAGGCAGTTTTGTGCCCGCCGAGGCGGCGACAATCGGGCTGGTGGATCGGATCTTCACCCGCATCGGCGCGCAGGATGATATCGCCACCGGCCAGAGTACCTTTATGGTCGAGATGACCGAGACCGCCGCGCTGCTGGCGCAGAGCAGCCGCCGCAGCCTGATCATCCTGGATGAGGTGGGTCGGGGCACCAGTACCTACGACGGCATGGCGATTGCCCGCGCGGTGGTGGAGTATATCCACAATGAACCGCGCCTGCAGTGTCGCACGCTCTTTGCCACGCACTACCATGAACTGACCGCCCTGGAGCAACTGCTCCCGCGCGTACAGAACTACCATATGGCCGCGGTTGAGCAGGAGGGGCATGTGGTCTTCCTCTACGAACTGCGGCGCGGTGGCGCGGATCGCAGCTATGGTATCCATGTGGCCGAACTGGCGGGCATCCCGCGCCCGGTTATCCGGCGGGCCGGCGAACTCCTGGCTGACCTGGAGCGCGGCGCGGGCAATGGCAACATGCCACCTGCCGCCCAACCTGAGCCGACTACCGCACCCACCGATCACGCACCCGCGCCGACAACGGACGAAACCGCCGCCGCCGAGCCGCAACCTGCACCCGTCCAGCCATCGCTGTTCGATATTGCGCCGAATCCGGTGGTAGAGTATCTCAAGCGGCTGAATGTTAACGAGTTGACGCCAATCGAGGCCATGACCAAGCTCTACGAACTGCAAAAACTGGCCCAGGAGCCGGTATAATAGGGGTTAACGGTTAAGGGTTAACGGTTAGGGGTTATTGCTGGTTAACGATTAACGGTTAGACATGGTTCAGAATCAGCGTTTCTTACTTGACAGTCTGAACGATCTCGGGTTGTCAGAAAAAACCTTCTGGCGCATCAGGAAGGGATTAGTAAGCATTTTCATTATGTTAACTGTCAAGTAGGAT
>DAOTUI010000175.1:0-89177 GCA_034437035.1 Chloroflexaceae bacterium | reverse complement strand
TGTTGCTCATAATGAGTAGTATAGCTTAAAATCATCCAGAACACAAGTGCGACTGAAGCGGCGAAAGCGAGTGAAGCCCTTTTATCCCAGGGCTAGAAGCACCTGGGCTTTACGGGCTATATCCGTAATTTACACGAGTTACGCGGTCGGTTCCAAACCAGGTGTTCACCTGGATGAACGGCCCGATTCGCCTGCGGCAGCATGGTACGTTTTCTGTCTTTTTCACGAACATGTGGCTCTCCGAGCCACATGTTCGTGAAAAAGGAATGGTCAGTTCCACCCTGCCGGAGGCGAAGCCGGCGTTCGGGGCCGGCACCAGGCCAGAACAAACCCCACCGCGTAAATCCTGTAATTTATAAGTCAGTTAGGGAAGCGGAAGGAAATACTCATCCCTTCTGTGCTCCATCGTCCAGTGGGCGTGGCAGCACCAAGCGGGGGAGAGCAGACCAAGGGATGGATTAAAGTTTCCGCTTCCCTAGGACTGCTATATAGCAGTCCTAACTGACTTATAAACCCTGGCCTTTGCTCAAACGTTTCCTAATGCCAGGCAAGTTACTGAGAAGTTTACAAACAATTTAGGACTGCTATAGTATCCGTTTCCAAAGGAGTGAACGCATAACTCTGTCAATACGCAGAAAACCTCAAAATATTGGAGCACGATAAAACGGTTTATCATCACATGGCGCTGGATGATAAACCGCTTTATTTGAAGATCGTATCTACGCTATCGTTTGTGGCAACGAACCGTGAGCAGCTACCCCTTATGCTTCAGACCCGGCATAATCGGATAGAGCAGACCCAGGGTTGCGCCAAATACCAGATGAACCAGCAGGAACGGCAGCGTTCCGTAAATCTCCGATCCCAGGAAGGGAACGACCGTGAAGTTCGCCACCAGCCAGGTCAGGATACCAAACATAAAGCCTGCCAGCACCGGCACGCCATCATTGAAGTGCGGCTGAATAACGCGACCATACAGCAGCGCAAAGAGCAACCCCAGCACAACCGAGACGCTGAAGTGCATCAGGGTGCCCAGAATGACGGCGGGGAAACTGAAGGCGGTACCGGCGGCCGCCAGGGAGGGCACCAGCGCACCGGCAACATCGTTGAACGGAGCCCAGGGGCTCCAGTTCTGGATCCAGACCACAACCATCGCGGTCAAACCCATCACATAGGCCGCACCAACAGCGGACTGCATCCCGGCAAGCAATTCCTGCGTCAGCCTGGTCGTTTTGCGTGCAGGTGTCGCGGTTTCGGCAACGGCGGACGAGTTGACCATCAGCGGGCGGGGTGGCATCATTTCGTGGTCCATAACAGTACCTCCTCCAAAAGGCTCACAAAGGCTCACATCAGGGCTTATCCTACATCCTGATAATGCGAAATAGCGAAATAAAGGTATAACAAACCAGCGTTGCCTGGACCTCCTTTTCTCAGGCAACATATTGCGCACATCCACCGGGTGCTATACATTTATTGCTACTGTGTATGAGAAATCACGCTGCGTTATCAGGACTGGCGCAGCATGCAGACTGATGTATCTATCGAAACGCTCGAAACGCTCGAAACGCTCGAAACGCTAATACTGGACCCGATTGAGTTACAAACGGTTGAGAATAGTTCCAGCGAAAACTATTATATACCAGGGTTTCGGAAATTGCAACCCCTTTTGCAGGCCTTTTCACAGCCTTTGCCCAGCTTATAACAAAGAGGAATGAAATATGCCGATTCTGCTGTGTTGTTTGTGAAGGCTGTAACTTGTGAGGATTGCAACAATTCCCATCGAAGCGCGGCGTAAGGTGTGAAATATACTGCCTGAACGCTCAGGCGCTGCCTCTGTTTGTCTGGTCTTGCTCTACCAGGAGGTATTGCACATTCTTGGGTATGTGCAAACCCGTAACAACCTGCGGGTGTGGCAAAACCCGCGTGGGTCGCGCAGCGCCTTCGTTGCAGGTCGGCTCCGATCCGCCCCCGGCGCTGTCATTTATGCATATGGTTGCCGGGAACACTCCGCTGCTACCCTATGCTCCCGGCAATCATTGGGGGAGGTACAACCAGGAGCCTGACCTTCCTGGTATCAGAATATTTCAACCGGAAACTTTTTCTTATAGAACACATGTTGCACGTTGTGCAACATGTTTAGCAACAAGCTGGAATCTTCCGCCCTGCCGGAGGCGAATCGGGCTGTTCATCCAGGCGAATCTGCCTTTTATCTGAGCAAACGTTCCGTTTGCATGCCCACCACGTAACTCGTGTTAATAACACGAGTTACGCGGTGCTCCACCGGAAGATATACTTCGCCTCCGATCGGGCGGAACCGATCATCCTTGTTTCACGAAAATTTGGCTCACAGAGCCAAATTTTCGTGAAACAAGATAAAAAAGTACCATGCTGCCGCAGGCGAGTCTGCCTTTCATCTGGTCAAATGCCCGGCTTGTACGCCCAACGCGTAAGTCGTGTTATTAACGTTTGAAGATCGAGTTGCGCAGATAAACCTTGTAGCCGCAGTTGGTACACTGCCCGTCGCTAATGCCGACCATACGTGCAATGCCATTCTCGCGCGTAATCAGTGTTGACTGGCAGATGGGACAGAGTGTGTTCTGGTTAGGCTCAGGACCATACACGAACTGCAGGCCGCTCTCGTGGCCGATCCGCCGGGCCCGCACAACCGCAGCCGCCGTTTCAACTCCGGCATCACCCGGCAGCACATGCCAGGGTGTCTGCTCATCCAGATAGTCGCGGATCCACTCGGCCAGGGCACGCAGTTCGAGTGGATCATCGTTGACGCCATGGTGCAGACGCGTTGTCACCTCGATGTGGCAGCGCCAGTGCCGGCGGGCCCGGTCAATCACCCCCAGAATGTTCTGCCAGTCGGGCACACCGGCCAGGCGCGCATAGGCAACCTCGCCAAAACCCCGCAGGTCCAGGCTGATACCATCAAGATAGGGACCAAAGCGGTCAAGTGCCTCGTGGGTCAGATAGCCCGTGGTCACCAGAGCGGTGTAGCGGCTGGAGGCCCGACTGGTCTGGAGCAGATCAAGGACATACTCATGTGATACGGCGGGTTCGCCATAGGCCCAGATCACCCCGCGACAGAGCCGCTCCAGCGCAAAGGCGGCGGCGCGTTGCGGGGGTAGTTTGCGGCGTTTCTCTTCAACCGTGGGGATGTGGGCATAATTACCGCGCTGTTGATCAACCGGAAAGGCATAGCCCCAGCCGCCAATCGAGAGCGCAATCGAATCGGGGAAGAAGTGCCAGAGCCGGTAGTCTTCAATCGGGCTGACCGATGCGGCACTGATCAGGCCATAATTCTGGGCAATAATGCCGTCATTACTGCCGATCCGCATAAGACACCGCCCTGTATCGCCCGGTCGTAGTGTACAGCGCCACTGGCAGGCAGTACACTGGGTAACGCCATTCTCGGTTGTCGTGGTAAGTTGTGCGATTTCTAAGACTGACATGACATGACTCCTGGGCTAGCCTGAAGCTAGGGTTCCTCACTCGCGGCGGGCGCATCCAGTGGAGAGCCTGGCGGTATGAATGATACATATGGATTTGAATAGCGGTGCATACGTGCGCAGCGGTGTAGTGCCTGCACGGGGTTCCCTCAGTCCCGTGCGCAGGTACATCGTTGCGGTGTATGTACCTTGTACCAAGTGTAGCACGAATATGGCTTGTTGTCTTGCTCTATTCCGGCTTTTTGGGCAAAAAGCCGGCGGCATGCCCTGTCGCAGTTTATCTGGAATCAGGATAGTAGCTTCATCATACCATCTCCCGACGTATGGTTACAATGGCGTTAAGACGACTGGTGGGTGGTGGGTGGTAGGACGTGAGAGGCTATGTTTATGCTGATGGCAGGCAAGGCAGCACGATCTCCTCCGGGTGCCGGCTTCCAGGTTCCGGAGGTGCGCTTCGCCGTTCTCAGTTGTTCGTTCCTGGTTTCTAGTGCCGGCTAACTCATATCCGGCAACTCCCCTTTGGTTTCACGCACCAGTCGTTGGATCTCCGCTTCGGACGGACTACCGCCATGCTGTTCCCACCAGCGATGGTACCAGCGCAGATTCTCGGTGAAGGCCCGCAGCACTTCGCTATGGTTGAGCGGGGGCACCTTCTGCTGCAACATCTCGATAATCTCTTCGCGGTCGTTCGGTGTGATCTCGGTGACCGTCTGTAAAATGCGTTCGGCACGCAGCATAAATAACTCCCGCTCGATGGCGGGGAAGTCCTTCCCCATCTGGCGAATATTCCCCAGGTAGCAGATCGTGCGCTGCCGGGGACTGCCCGCCTCGTCGCGATAACTCTCGACCAGATATGCGTCGTGAAAGCTCGTGTCGGCAACGGACACATTCTTATGTCGCCGTACAATCCAGCGTACATACATAGCCGACCTCCGCCTCAATCCGCTCGGTTCAGGCAATGTGTCAACAAGCGCCGACTGGGTCGAGTCTGGTGGGTAGGGGGCCCAGTTTCCAGGCAGACCAGATGCCTGATACGAGCAGTTTGTTGCATTTAAGAAAAAACCTGCTCTTAACGTCCTATTATAGCGGATATCGTCCCATTTTTGAACACCATATATAAAAATTGATTCGTAGTACAAAATCTGCACTACTCACCACCTGCCAACGGCCCGTCGTCGTCTGCTGTAATGCTTGTGCTGGCGCACTAGAATGGGCAAAACCCGCTGAACACGCAGATCACTGCGCTAGTGGTCGCTTCCCGGTAAGACATTTTTCTCCGCTATGCTTGAGAAGTCCGAGTACCTGTCGTGTGATTGCACAGCCTTCGCACAAATTGCACCATTTTTCACTATATGCTATACTCAAATCGTCTCCTGGCAAACATTGAATCTTCTGCATATTTCTCTGGGGCAAATGTAGTTCACAATCGGTACTACCTCTTACATTTGCACCTGTTCAGATTCTCGGATAGCGTATGAGAAAAGGCAGGCAACGATGAGGTTTCTCCGTCTGACGCTTAAGATGCTACGGCTGGCGATGATGCGCATCGGCGTTGGCTGGATGTTTGCCCTGTTAACCTTTAACTTTAACCGCATCAGCATTTATGAACTTGGCGCAATCGGTGTCGTGGTGACGACCCTGATCGGCCTGCATCACTTCCTCTCGCCTTTCCAGGTAGTCTTTGGTCGTCTGGCGGACCGTTACCCAATCCTGGGGTATCGGCGCAGTCCCTACATATTGTTGAGCGGTTTGACGGCGAGTCTGGTATTTCTGCTGCTGCCCTCGGTGGCAATTGGCCTGGGGGCCGGTTCGCTGCCGGTGACGCTGCTGGCGTTTGCGCTGCTGATAATTTTCGGTCTGGCGATTGCGGCCAATGGCACGGCAATTAATGCGCTGGTGGCTGAGACAACCAGCGACCGAGAGCGCGGCGCGGTTGTGGCGTTTGTCTGGACATTTTTGATCCTCAGCAGTATCTTCTCCGCCCAGGTTGCCAAAGTGATAATGCCGGTGTACGATCCGCAGCAGATGCAATTGCTCTACAATCTGACGCCGTTTGTGGTGATGGGGCCGATCCTGCTGGGCCTGATTGGACTGGAGCGGCGCATTTCACCCGAAGTACACGCGGAACTGCCGGCCCAACCGCGGCCGGCCGAACCCGAGCAGACGCAACATGCGCCGGCGGTGGCCTGGACGATCCTGCGGCGCAATCGGCAGGTGCGCGGCTTTTTTGTCTTCGTGTTAGTGGCGATTATGGGTATTTTCCTGCAGGATGCCATCCTGGAGGTTTTTGGTGCGGAAGTTTTTGGTATGGAACAGGGCGAGACGGCTGCTTTTCAGCAGGTCTGGGGTGGCGGGGTACTGCTGGGAATGCTGCTGATCGGACTGCTCTCGACACGGCTGCCAATCTCGAAGAAGACCATTGCGACTTTCGGTGGTCTGGGGATTGCGCTGGGCCTGGCGTTGATCGCCCTGGCCGGGTGGACGCTCCAGCGCTCGCTGCTCGATCCTGGTCTGCTGATCATGGGGCTTGGCACCGGAACATTCAATGTCGGCGCGCTGTCGATGATGATGGAGATGACGGTTGAGGGGCAGGTGGGCCTCTACATGGGGCTCTGGGGGATGGCGCAAGGGTTGGGCAACGGACTGGCGAATGTGTTGAGCGGCGCGCTGCATACCGGGTTGATCGAAACCAACCTGCTGGCTCCGGCTACGGCCTATACGCTGATCTTTGGCCTGGAAGCGCTGATGATGGTACTGGCGGTCGGGGTGCTGCGTGGCATCAGCGTGCAGGATTTCAAGGGCGTAAGCAGCGTCGATCTACAGACGGCGATGGCTTTCGATACCGCCGCATAAGCCCGAGTTATAGTACGATGCATTCCAGTGAAGGAAACGGATTAGATGTATACACCTGAACAACTTGCGCGGCGTGAGGCGTCTCCATGGACGCGCGTGCAGATTATTCTGGCTCCGATTCAGTTTCTGGCTTTTCTGATAAGTTTTTTTCTGGTTGTCCGTTATCTGCTTACCGATCAAGGGTTAATGGCGGCGACGATCAGCGTCTGGATTAAAATTGCGCTGATCTGGGCTTTAACCATTACCGGCATGCTCTGGGAGAAGGATGTCTACGGGCACTATTTTATGGCGCGGGAGTTCTTCTGGGAGGATCTGGGTAATCTGATAGCCATTCTGACGCACAATGCCTATTTTGTGGTGCAATGGTTGGGATGGGATCAGCGTGCCGTGATGCTGGTGATGTTGTTTGCATATATTACCTATCTCCTCAATGCGGTACAGTTTATTATCAAGGGGATTCGTTCCGGGCGTGAGCGGCGTGCACTGCGTACCGGGGTGGTTAATCAGTAAGATGAAGTAGGGACGAAACCGGTTTCGTCCCGCCGTGGTAGACCAGTTGTAGGGGCGGAACAGCTTTCGCACCTAAGTATGTCCAGGTCTGGTTCATCGGATGGGTTGGTCTGCGGCTTATTGGCATGTAGTGACGACGATAAGGGTAGGGCTATGGCAATAAAATCGAAATCTGTGGTTATTCCTCGTCGGAATGCGATTGAACTCCGGGATGTGATGGTGGCGGAACCCAAGGCTGGGGAGATCCTGCTACGCACGGCGTTTACCTCGATCAGCGCCGGAACCGAGCGGATGCTGCTTGATGGGCGGATGCCCCACCCGGCGCTGTCGTTTCCTGTGGTTCCCGGTTATGAGACGGTCGGCCAGGTTGTGCGGGTGGGCAAGGATGTTGCGCCGGAGATGATGGGCGAGTGGGTCTATGTCGGTGGTGCGCGCTGTTTCAAGGGCGTTAATCCGGCCTGGGGCGGGCAGAGTCAGTATATCACGACCCAGGCTGAGCGGGTGGTGACGCTGAATGGTGTTTCACCGGAGGTTGGCGTCGTTCTGGCGTTGGGTGCAACCGCACTGCATGGTATCAACATAGCCCAGGTGCGCCGCAATGATCGGGTGCTGGTGCTGGGACAGGGAATTGTCGGCCAACTGGCCGCGCGCCTGGTAAGTCGGGCCGGAGCGTCCCATGTGGCCGTGGCTGATCGGGTCGGGGTGCGACTGGCGGCTTCGCAGGCGGATCAGATGATCGATGTGAGCAAGGACTCGCCGGAGGAAGCGCTTGGCGGTGAGCGGGTGAACCTGATTATTGAGGCGACCGGCTCGATGGGAGCATTGAGCAGTGCGTTGCCGCTGCTGGCTGACCATGGACGGGTGCTGCTGCTGGGGTACTACGAACATATCGATGTTCCCTATGCGCCGATATTTATGCGCGAGGCGCAGATCCTGGCGGCGCGGGAGTGGGAATTCGGCCCCGATGGTGAATTGCCCCGCACACGCGATCTGCTGGCGAGTGGTGAACTGAATGTCAACGGGTTGTTGACCCATCGCGTGCCGCTTGACCGGATTCAGGCCGCCTACCGGCTGGCGTTGGAAGATCCCTCCTGCCTCAAGGTGCTGGTCGAATGGCCGCAGGAGGATGCGTAACCTGTGATGTGCGCTGCGTGGTATGCCCCGATCATGGTTTGTTCCTGATCGACTACGCAACGTGGAAGGAGCCCGACAATGCCTGCACGCGTCAAATCGTCCGGTTCAACCCATGCCCGGATGCTGGCTGTCTATGGCAAGGGTGGAATGGGTAAGTCGTTTTTTACGACCAATCTGGTCAGCAAACTGGCCCTGCTGGACAACCGGGTGTTGCAACTGGGATGCGATCCCAAACACGATAGTTGTAACGCGCTGTTTGGCGGTGTGAGTTTGCCAACGCTGGGTGATACCTGGCGCGAGTTTAAGGAGGCGGGGCGCGAGGAGGAGTTGCAGTCCCACCATGTCATCTTCAAGACACCAATTATGCAGGGCGCGGCGACGGTCTACGGCTGCGAGATTGGCGGGCCGGAGGTCGGGCGCGGTTGTGGCGGGCGCGGCATTACCTTTGGTTTTGATCTGCTGGAGAAGTTCGGCCTGAGCCAGTGGGCGCTCGACTATGTTGTGATGGATTTCCTGGGCGATGTAGTTTGTGGCGGGTTTGCTACGCCGCTGGCGCGTTCCCTGGCCGAAGAGGTGATTATC
Organism: Chloroflexaceae bacterium; assembly: GCA_034437035.1. Classification (GTDB taxonomy): domain Bacteria; phylum Chloroflexota; class Chloroflexia; order Chloroflexales; family Chloroflexaceae; genus CAKZQX01. Next base: position 80,646 of record DAOTUI010000175.1, on the reverse strand, counting down.
CTGTGTGGCAATGATCGCCAGAGCCTCTACGCGGCGAACAATATTGCCCGTGCCGCCAAATATTTTGCCGACATGGGCGGGAGTACCCGCCTGCTGGGGTTGGTGATCAACCGCGACGACGGTAGCGGTGTGGCCGAACATTTTGCGGCGCAGGTTGGTCTGCCGGTGCTGCTCAAGATCCCGCTGAGCCGCCAGATCCGCGAGATGGCCGATGCCTGCCAGTTGGCGCTGGTCGATAGCGAGTTTGATGCGCTGTTTACCGGCCTGGCGCAGCAGATCATGACCCGCACCACCCCGCCGGTGACGATGGAGCAGGTGACACCGCTCGACTACAACAATTTCCTGGCGGTCTTTGGCGCAGTCGAGCCGGATATTGTTCCCGATGGCGCGTCGGCCGCGGAGTTGTTCAGCAGCACGATGGATATCAGGCCGTTGCCGGTTATCGGCCTGGAAGCCGCGCCGGTGGGCAATCAGTCGGATATGGACTCACCGACGCAGCATGTCGTCACACGCCTGCTGCAGGAGTTGGGCATGTATGTCACCGAAGCCAACCGCGATCCCAAGAAGGGTCTGGTCTTGACGATTGACGGCAATACCACGATCTGTTTTGGCAGCGATCAGGAACTGGACAGCAAGATCGCAATCCTGGCGGCGTTACAGAAGAGTGGCGAGGCGTACCGCTATGTGGATTTGCGGCGGCCGGCGTCGCCGCTCTATCGCTGATTTGCCGGTCGCGTAGCCGGTAAAAGCACTCGATCAGGTCTTTTTGCGTGTCAGTCAACACTTTGTCACCTTGTTTTTGTCGGTGAATGTGAAAAAACAACGAATGTTCAGCCGGTGTGCCGGCGGGTGTTATGCCGGGGTGTTGCGATATGGCCCATCAGGACGCGGCATCTCTGCCGGGATATATGGGCGAGTTGGACAGTCTGGCGGAAATATGTCGTTGGCTCCTGCACAACTACTTGCACTATGTGGTAGAATATATATGTACAATGTTTTCATGTAATGTCACATAGTGACGTAGGGTCGTTGGGCCGTCCTACGCTGCTCAGGTGTAGGTAACAGGACAGGAGAAAGCTTATGGATTCCCCAATGATTGGTCCATTGTCGCCGCTCATCGTCTGCTGGACATCGCTGCTGGTTACGGTTGTCGGTCTGGTGGTGGCCTTCTTCTTCACCAACATCACGGCATTTGCCCGGCGTTTGCGTGATGGCGGGAAGAAACCTGCCGCCGGTGCTCCGCCCGAAACCGGCGAGGCAGGTAGTCAGGGTTAGTGGGTAGACCTGCGACAATTGTCGCACACTGTTCGCAAGCGGACCTCAGCGCACCTCGCCCCGAGCTGCGGGCGCTGAGGTTGTTTTGTGCCCGCGAACCGGCACTGGAGTGCTTATTTGTTCCTTGTTTTATGCCTGTTTGTTCTTTCTCAGATATTACGGTATAGTGGCAGAACACAGCATAACTGCAATCAAATCGAGAGGTTTATGCCTGTTCTTCTCAGGATGTTCCGCGACTCGGTCTATCCTGTGATAGCATACGGAATGTGGAAGTTACGAAGTACGAGATAAGCAATGACTGATCTTATGACTCAACCTGCTGAAACAGCCCCCGCTGCCCCGGCGAACGGACGGGAAACCGCGCCGCCGCCCTATCCATTTACCGCCATCGTTGGGCAGGCGGATTTGAAACTGGCACTCCTGCTCTGTGTGATCGACCCCAGCATTGGTGGCGTGATGGTGATGGGCCACCGGGGAACGGCCAAATCGACAGCGGTACGCGCACTGGCGGCTATGCTGCCCCCGATCAAAGCCGTCGCTAACTGTCCCTACGGTTGTGCGCCGGAGCGTCCCGCCGGTCTGTGCGACCGCTGTACCAGTAGCAGCAAACGTAAGGCGGCCGAGAGTGAGCCGAAAGCGCCGACGCGCCTGCGGGCAACCACAACGTCCGTGCCGGTGGTCGATCTGCCGCTGGGTGCGACGGAGGATCGGGTCTGTGGCACGCTCGATATTGAGCGAGCGCTGACACAGGGCGTGCAGGCGTTTGCACCGGGACTGCTGGCCCGCGCCAACCGGGGCTTTCTCTACATTGACGAAGTTAACCTGCTCGAGGATCACCTGGTCGATGTGCTGTTGGATGTGGCTGCCAGTGGCGTGAATGTTGTCGAGCGCGAGGGTATCAGCATCCGCCATCCGGCGCGCTTTGTGCTGGTCGGTAGCGGCAACCCGGAGGAGGGCGATCTGCGGCCGCAGTTGCTTGATCGCTTTGGCCTGCATGCCCGCATTGTCACCATCACCGATGTTGATGAGCGGGTCGAGATTGTCAAGCGTCGTCGTGCCTTTGACAATGATCCGCACGCCTTCGCGGCTGCCTGGGAGAAGGAGCAGGCCCGCCTGCAGCGCAAGATCAAGTCGGCTCAGAAGCGCCTGCCCGAAGTTGAACTGCCTGACCCGGTGCTGCATAAGATTGCCGAACTCTGCGTCAACCTGGAGGTTGATGGGCATCGCGGCGAGTTGACCATCAGTCGGACTGCCACGGCTCTGACTGCTTTTGAAGGGCATAAGACCGTCGGTGAGGACGAAGTGCGGCGCGTGGCGCTCCTGGCACTGCGTCATCGCCTGCGCAAAGATCCGCTGGAGACCCAGGATGATGAGGCGAAGATTGAGCGGGCTCTGAACGAAGTGCTGGGGCAGGCCGGGTAAGCCATAGCGCTCAAAGGCGGATTTCTTATTGTAGGGACGCGCGTCTGCGCGTCTGCGCTCCCAAAGGCGGTAGGGACGCGCAGACGCGCGTCCGCATGTCGTCCTGATATACAGAAGTTACGCGGTCGGTTCCACATCAGGTGTTTATCTGGATGAACAGCCCGATTCGCCTCCGGCAGGGTGGAAGTTTCCATGCTTTTTCACAAAACATTTGCACGTTGTGCAAATGTTTTGTGAAAAAGATAAATAAAGTCCCACGCTGCCGCAGGCGATTCTGCCGTTCATCTGGTCAAGCGCCCGGTTTGCATGTCAACTGCGTAACTCCTGTGATATAGTTGGCATAAATCTATGAGTATCGAACGAACGCTTCCTTTTTCGGCGCTGGTGGGGATGGACGCAGCCCGGCAGGCGCTGCTGCTGCTGGCAGTCGATCCGGCCCTGGGTGGGGTGGTGCTGGCGGCGGGCGTCGGCACCGGCAAGAGCAGCCTGATGCGCAGCTTTGCGCGCCTGCTGACGACCGGCACCAACCCGGCGCTGATGGTTAATGATCTGCAAGACCGGGATGATCCGGATGATCCGGCGGAACTTTCGACCCGGTCCATCTTTGTTGAGTTGCCGGTTGGCGTTACCGAAGATCGGCTGCTGGGTGGGCTGGATCTGGAGGGCACCCTGGCAACCGGGACACGCGTCCACCGCAGTGGCCTGCTGGCGCGCGCGCATGGCGGTCTGCTCTACGCCGACGGCGTCAACCTTCTGGAAGATAGCACCATCAACCATATCCTGGCGGCGCTTGACAGCAGTGTTGTGCGGGTTGAGCGCGACGGGTTAAGTGTAATCGAACCGGCCCGTTTTGCGTTCCTGGCAACCTATGACCCGGCGGAGGGACCGCCCCGGCGGCATCTGTTGGACCGGGTGGGCTTGATTGTAGCTCCGCTGACCCGCTCCCCCGCTCCCGAACGCGCCGAAGTGGTGCGGCGCAATCTGCTGCTGACCCGCAATGGCGAGTCGCCTTCCCCGGATCGACTGGAGCAATGGACCGAGGAGGAGCAGGTGCTCTGGGCGCTGGTGATGGCTGCACGCGAGTTGCTGCCCACCATTCAGATCAGCGATGCACAGGTCGAGCAACTGGCGGGTACCGCGCTGATGCTGGGGGTTGAGGGCCACCGCGCCGACATTTTTGCCACCCGCGCGGCGCTGGCATCGGCAGCACTGGCCGGGCGTGATGAGGTCGCCGACGAGGATATGGAGCGTGCCATTCGCTATGTTCTGCTGCCCCGTGCCACCCGTACACCTCAGTTTGAACCGGAACAGCCGGATGCGCCGGAATCGCCCCCACCGGAACCGGAGCAGCCACCGGAGCAGCCGGAACAGCGCGAAGAGCAGAATGAACAGGATGAAGAGGAGCCGGAACAGCCACCGGAGCAGTCCCAGGAACTCCAGGCGCTTGAAGATCTGGTGCTCTCAGCGCTAGAGTCTGAGATTCCGCCGGATGTGCTGGAGACGCCTTTTACCATTCGGCGGCGCGGGCGCAGCGGCTCGCGTGGAACCACAGCCGGACAGCGCGGGCGGCATATTCGCTCGGTGCCCGGTATGCCCGGTGAGGGACGGCTGGATGTTGTCGCCACTCTCCGCGCCGCCGCACCCTGGCAGAAGGTGCGCCAGAAAACGAAGGGCAAGGGCAAGCGCACGAAGGCCCAGAAGCGCAAGACGCCGATCGCGTTGCGGGTGGATGATCTGCATGTCAAACGCTTCCGCAGCAAGGCCGGAACGCTCTTCTGTTTTCTAGTGGACGCCAGCGGCTCGATGGCGCTGCACCGGATGCGTCAGGCGAAGGGTGCGGTCAATGCGCTGTTGCAGCAGGCCTATGTGCATCGGGATCAGGTAGCGCTGCTGGCCTTTCGGGGAGAGCGCGCCGATGTGCTGATGCCGCCCTCACAGAGCGTGGAACTGGCAAAGCGGGCGCTTGATGTGTTGCCCACCGGCGGCGGAACCCCCCTGGCGGCGGCGCTGCTGGGCGCGTTCCAGATGGCCGAGCAGGCGCGCAGCCGGGGCATCCACCAGACGACGCTGGTGTTGATTACCGATGGACGGCCCAATGTACCGCTCAACTTTGATCCGCAGCAGACCAAGCAGGAGCGGCTGGCTCAGGCACGTGAGGAGGTCGAACGGCTCTCCGGGCGCTTGCGGGCGGCGGGGATCGGCGCGGTGGTTATCGACACACAGCGCAGCTTTGTCTCGCGGGGCGAGGCGCAGCAACTGGCAACCTGGCTCGGTGGGCGTTATGTCTACTTACCGCAGGGCCGGGGTGAAGAGATTGCGCAGGCGGTGCTGGATGCGAGTGGAGATAGGTAGAACCCGGTAGGGGCAGGCCACTGTGCCTGCCTATGATAAACGTTGAATAGTTCAGTGATGTCCGGATTTTATTTTCAAACTTCATAAGCCAGGACTCTTATCCAGTGATGTCCGGATTAAAAATTCAAAGGTCATAATGGACTACGGACGCGCAGAAGCGCGTCCCTACCGGACGAGGCGCTGATCTGCCGTAGTGCGATTGCGCCTCGTTTGGTTGTGTCCGATAGATCGAGTGATCTGGAGGCGAATCAGTTCTGGTTGCCGATTGTAATCCGGCATTCACCGATTCCTGCCTGATTATGTCTTGTTTCTATAAAAAACAGGTGTATAATCAGGAGGGTTCTGTCCGCGTTCGACATCACGGTATGAACGCACCAGCCACGCTGTATGTGGTCAGGATATTCAGGGAAGGAATGCGATGGTCCGCTCATGGTGGAAAGCTGTGCGCGCCAGGAAACCCGGTGACTCGCGTCCGCAGCGGTGGACGCGGCAGGTGCAACATCCGAACTGGGGCGCGTCGCTCCTGCTGTTGCTCCTGCTGCTGCTTATTCTGGGCGTAAGTGTGGAACGGATGGGGCTGAAGGTAGCGACGCGCACTGCGCCGGTTGCTGCTACGGCTACTCCCGCAGTTGTTGCCCGTGCTGCTGCGATTGGGCCGCCACCGCTGCTGGGACTACGCCCGGTTATCTCCGCCAATGCCACCGTCACGACCACTGCCACCCGCGGAACGTTGCTCCCACCAATCGCTGAATCCGCCATCGCTGCATCCATCAATCGCCGTGCCGGCACCAGCACCACACCTGAGACGGTATCATCGGCTCCACCGGGCAGTGCCACCCCGACGCCAACCGTGACGCCAACCGCGCTTAACCTGGGGTTGCCGCCGCCCGAGGAGTGGACCGATGTGCGCGGCAAGCCCTCCCTGAGCGCCGAAAAGGTTGATGCAATCCTGGCCTCGTATGGCTCACCCGCTACCGGCAGCGGCCCGGCCTGGGTAACACACAGTGAGCGTTATGGGATTGATAACGCCGTGGCGCTGGCCTTCTTTATCCACGAGAGTTCGGCGGGTACCAATCCCCATTGGTCGGGCATCAAGCCGGATGGCTCAACCACGCGCAATGTCGGCAATATCGAGTGCGCGGGGTATCACCGCTGCTTTGGCCGCTGGCGTGACTACGAAACCTGGGATGAGGGTATTGAGGACTGGTATCGGCTGATTGCCTTTAGCTATATTCAGCGGCGGGGCGTGACTACGGTTGAGGAGATTATCCCGATCTATGCCCCGGCGTTTGAGAATGATGTGGAGTTGTATATTGCCACGGTGCTGCGGCGCATCGGCCAGTTTCGGAATGTGCCTATCGAACTCTGGCCGCCTATTCCGACGCGCTTGCCGACTGCAATACCGACCGAAACCCCGACAGGGACGATAACCGCTACCCCGGAACCACCTGTGGCCGGTGCAAAACTTATGCCTGACCTGGTAGGGATGGATCTGGATACGGCGCTGGCAACCCTGGAGCAACTGGGTATCGCCGTCGATACAGTAGACATGCAGACCCGTGATCGTATCCCGGAGGTCTTTGATCAGGTTCCCCCGCGAACGATCATTAGCACGCAACCCCTGGTAGACGAGTGGGTATTGCCGGATGCCGGTGTGGTGCTGGGGGTTCGCGCACCGGAAGAACCAGTTACTGCGCCACCGGACGAAGAGCAGCCGATTGCGCCGCCAACCAGTGCGCCAACGTCCGTCAAGCCACCCGGTTGGAATGTCATTCCACCAACCCCGACGCCGCCGGCAGCGCCACCGGAACCGGAACCCGCGCCGCCGGCAGCGCCGCCGGAGCCGGATCCCGCACCGCCGGAAGAGGCTCCGTCACGTCCAACGTCCCCGCCGGCACCGGTTGAGCCGGAGCCGGATCTACCCAGTCCTGGCTGGGAAACGTAGATTCTGATAATTTCGTATGCGTTTCCATAGCTTTTATTCCAGAAATGTAGTTGTATGCAGCATTGATTCCAGCCGATGAACACTGTTGCTGGAATACTTTCTGCGGATTCTATGGCGCGAATGTTGGAACGTGGCCTGGAAATACCGGATTTTCATACTTTAGACTGATTTTTTTCTCCCCCTCCAGTCTGATCTGGCCTTGACGCACGCGTGTCACAGGTACAGCCTCTGGTCCGATGCTGGTTAACGCTGGAATTGTTACAATATCAACCAGTATTCAACCATTCTCAGAAATGTGTACAGGTATCGTAACTATACTGGTGTGACGATACAGATTGTGAGGGAACATTCGCAATGATGCCGATGATACAACAGACCCGTGATTACAGCGGCATCGAATCTCTGTACGAAGATTATCGGCGACCTCTGCTGGCCCATCTTATCCGCCTGGTAAGTGATCGGGAAGCGGCCGAGGATCTCTGCCAGGAGACGTTTGTCAAGGCAATGCGTGGATGGGAGCAGCATGACCCGCAGGCCAGTGCTGCCGCGTGGCTTTACCGGATTGCCACCAATACCGCTTATGATTATCTGCGGCGGCGACGGCGAATTCGGTTTACCCCGCTGCTCGAATCCGATCCGCTGCTGGGTGCCTCCCAGGCGATGGAGTCGCGCCTGGACGAGGGTGAGCCGGTGCAGGCGGCCCTGAAGCAGATTCCGCCGTTGTACCGTATTCCGCTGGTACTGCATATGTATGAGGGGCGCAGCACGCAGGAGATTGCCGATGCACTCGGCTGCTCTAACAGCGCCGTCAAAACCCGCCTGTTTCGTGCGCGCGAACGCTTTCGCCAGGTCTATCAAGGATAATATCGCACACAGCATGCCTTCTGTGAGTTGACACGAGTTACGCGTTCACTGACCTGGAAGCAGATTTCGCCTCCGGCGGGGTGGAACGGAACATTCTTTTTCACGGAAATTTTGCGCCTTGTGCAAAATTTCCGTGAAAAAGATAAAAGAAGAACCAATGCTGCCGCAGGTGAAGTACGCGACCATCAGATCAAACCTCCAGTTTGGAACCCCACCGCGTAAGTTGCGTGCTTTGAATCCAGGCAGGTTGAGTTGATGTTGCGCCCTGCCGGTTTAACAATCGGGAAGTTTGGTGTTTGTTTGTTGGCAGGACAGCGTTTATCCCAGTTCTCCATACCGCTCAACTGCGTGGTTTGCAGTTGCATTCAGGCCATCATTTTGTCTGATACTGAAAAGTCTACTATGTTGTACCGTACCCTATTGCCGTTCCCCACACCGTATGCTATGATAACGACACTATGCAAGCGCTGCAACCATTTTTGTTCCATGGCCCGGATTTCTTGATGGCCGTCCTTGCATCCTGGATGGGCCTGAGTCTGCTTGTCCGCGCCCCCCGTGATCGCACCAATCAAGCCTTCGCCTGGTTCTGCCTCAATCTGGCGCTCTACGGCCTGACGGCAATGCTTCCGCTGCTAACCACCGACTCCGGCTCACAGCATGCGTTTGACCGGGCGCAGATTATTGCCACTGTGTTGACCCCCCCGGCATTTCTCCACTTTGTTGTGATGTTGCTGGCCGATGGGAAGGTGAAACCCCTACGCCGGGGACTGCTTGGTCTGAGCTATGCGACCGGGGCAATGCTGGCGTTCTATACGCTGTTGGCACCCGGTGAAGCCCTCACCTTTGGTCAGGAGGTTCCCCTGGGCGGGTACTGGCGCGAGCCAAGCCTGGCAACGCCGGAAACACCGCTGCTCTACTGGGCGTGGGTGGCGCAACGTGCATTGCCGCTGCTGGTGGCGGTCGGGTTTATGTGGATCGATTATCGCCAGGCTCTGGATGATGCGCGTGAGCGGATACTGCGCCGCATTATCGTGCTGACGGTGCTAACCGGCGTTGTTGGCGCGCTGGCCGGTATTGTTGCGCGGACCCTGCCGCCGCAGCACACGCCGGATCTAGTGTTGATTGGAGCGCACGCGCTTTCGCGCACTTTGATTGTTGTGGCGCTGATCGGACTGGCCTATGCGGTGATTGCCTACCGCGCGCTGCTGCCCCCCCGCATTGCGCGCCGCGCATTTTTCTACTCAATTGCGGGGAGTTTGCTGACGGCGTTCTATGTATGTCTGCTGCTATTACTGGAGGGATGGTTCCGGGAGTGGTTGCAGCTTACGGGTGGGCTTCCGCTGGTGACGATTTTTGCTGTGGTGGCGCTGGTTGCCTCAATCGGGCCGTTGAGCGAGTGGTTCCGGGGCGAACTTGACCGCCGTTTCTACCGCCGTGAGTTTGATTATGGTCGCCTGGTGCATACACTGAGTGATGATGTTTTCCGGCATGGCAGCCTGAATGACCAGCTTCAAACCACCCTGGCGGCGGTCTGTCGCGTGCTGGGGGTGCGCGATGGGCTGATTATGGTTATCTCGGCGGAAGGTTTGACGGTTCATGCGCAGCACGGTCAGGTGGAGGTTCCGCCCCAGTTGCCGCATGTGATGCCGCCGCGCAAGCTGATGATTCTAGAAGAGGCCTGGGAACTCTGGCCACCGGCGCAGTTTTTGCTCCCGCTGTGTGGCGGTGAAGAGTGTTTTGGCTTGATGGCACTTGGGCCGCGCCGCTTCGAGCAGTCTCTGACGACGGTTGAACATGGGTTACTCGATTATCTGAGCAACTATCTGGCGCTGGTGATCAGCCATACCCGGGCGCGTGAGGAGCAGCAACAGGTGATGGCGCATCTTGCGCAGCAGAGTGAGGAGATTGAAACCAAGAAAGAAGAACTGGCCCGGCAAACTGTTGAGGCCACCCGCCGGCGGGAAACGACTGTGCCGGTCTCTGATGGGTTGTATGTCTATGCGCTGGGCGCGTTGCGGGTTGAACGCAACGGCCAGGCGATCAGCCGCTGGGGTGGCGATAAGGCGGGCACGCATCAGGCCGAGGCGCTGTTTGCATTCCTGCTTGACCGGCTGGGCCGGGGGATCACGAAAGAGGAAGCGATTGAAATCATCTGGCCGGATGCTGAACTGGAGGATACGAAGAAGGCGGATAATGCCTTTCACCGCACGCTTACTGCGTTGCGGCGCACGCTTGAGCCCGATTTAAAGCATGCCAGTAAGAGCCGGATTATTCAATATCACCATGGGCGTTACTGGTTAGAACCCGGCGTTATTGCCTGGTCGGATACACACGCGTTTACTACTGCTGTTGAGCAGGGCATTACCCATTTTCACCAGGGTCATCAGACCGACGCCCTGCAGGATCTCCGGCAGGCAGTGCAGCTTTATCGCGGCGATTATATGGATGACTGTCCCTTTTTTGGTGACTCATCCTATGTCGAGGAGCAGCGCGAAATGCTGTTGTCGCGCTATATTCAGGCCCAACTCACGCTTAGTGTTCTGTACGAAGCCCAGGGGCGACTGGGGGAGGCGACCTCGGTGTATCAGGAGGCCGAAGTTGCCGCGCGCCGGGTGCAGTTGCTCAATCCCGACTATACTCAGGATGTTGAGGAGCAGCGCGAACTGCTGCGGACGCGGTTTGCAGTCTGAGGCGTGAAACGTGAAACGTGGTGACGAGGGTACGCCTCACGTTTCACGCTTCACGGTTTATACCTACTGCTCGAATGGAACCGGTTCGGGGATGGTCGCCTCGTCAAGGGTACCGCTGACCGGATCGACCCCGGTGGTCAGGGATTCTTCGGACAGCATCTGCAGAATCTCTTCCATCCGCTGCTTCACTTCCTCCGGTACCTCGTCCGCCGTTTCATGATAGTCGGCATAACCGATCCCATCGTTGGCGGCCTCGTAGAGCGCAATGCCGTTACCCTCGAATGTTCCCTCGACAAATGCCCGAATCTGATCGGATACCGCGACATCTACCCGCTTGATCGCGCTGGAGAGGACATTCTCTGCGCCCGGCGACTCGCCGCCGCCAAAGGTCGTAACATACTCATCCTGATCGACCCCAATTACATAGGCACCCTGCTCGGCGGCAGCTTTGATCGCACCGCTGCCGGTCGGCCCGCCTGCGCCAAAGACGACATCAGCGCCTTCGCCAACGAACTGCTCGGCAGTACTGGAACCCAGGGCCGGGTCGGTAAAGGTCGGCAGGTAGACCCCCAGCAGGTTGACATCGGGGTTGACATAGCGTGCGCCATTGTCGAAGCCGTTCTTGAAGCGCATCACCGGAGGAATCTCCACACCGGCGATAACCCCGACCGTGCCGCTCTCGGTCATCATTCCGGCCAGCGCACCGGCCAGAAAGCCGGCCTGATCCTCACGGAACTGCAGACCGACCAGGTTCGGCGCGGCATCCTCGCCCGCATAGAACTGATCTACACCGATGAAGGTAATCTCAGGATTCTCTTGCGCGGCGACCAGGGTCGCATCCTGTATCAGGAAGCCGACGGTAATGATAATATCGTATTGCTCATCGACAAAAGTTTGGATATTAGGGTCGTAGTCGGCGATTGCCTGGGTCTCGATGTAGTTATAATCGAAGCCGAACTCCTCTTCTGCCTGCAATGCACCCTCGTGGGCAAACTGGTTAAAGGTGCCGTCGTTCACGCGGCCCAGGTCCGTGACCAACCCTACTCGCAAGCTCGTCGGGTCTTCGACCGGGGTACCGGCAGCCGCCTCCGGAGTGGTCGCTTCATCCGCCTCGGGTGTAGCTTCTTCGTCCGCATCCGGCATAGTTTCTTCGTCTGCCTCGGGCGTAGTTTCTTCGCTGGTTTCTGCCATGTCTTCTTCGGTAGCTTCCGCCATGGCCTCTTCGGTTGTGGCGGTTGGCTCCTCGACAGCTTCTATCGGTTCGGTGGCTGCTTCGGGCGCTTCTGCTGTACCTCCGCCACCACATGCCGCCAGTAGGGGCACCAGGAGCGCGAAGAGCAGCAGCAACGCAGCATAGGATCTGCGCATGGGTTCCTCCTGCTACTACAAATCTGTGCATGGAATTGTGACAATGGTCCTGCTCAATTGGCCGATTATAGCATAACTCGATACCCTGTACCAGATGAGCAGGCTGTTATCTGTTTCTGGAATGCATTTAGGAACTTCTCATTATGATTTGTTAGAGTAATCGTAACAAGAGTGGTTCGGTAACATGCTGATGTGATACGGTAGGCTGTGCATTTCATCGATGTCTGTAACATCTGCCTTTCAGCAGTTCCTGCCCGGCAGCATGTTCTGTGTACCGGTTGTGAAAAAGGTGTCATTGTTGCATTGTGTTTGTCTTCAATCACCGGGGTGCGGGTTATTATGGAATATTCAACTACACGACGTACCATCTTACTTATATTCTGCATTCTCCTGATCGCCTATGCCTACGTGCTACCACGTCGGGTTGATCGCATGCAGTTTGCACGTCTGAGCCTGGTACGCGCCCTGACGGAGCGTGGTACGGTGCAGATTGATGCATATGTGAGCAAAACGGATAACTATGCGATCTACAATGGTCATGCGTATAGCGAAAAGCCTCCCGGCCCGGCATTGATGGGCCTGATGGTCTACGCCGGGGCTCTGCCGCTGCTGGAAGTTCCGGCAGTGAATACCTGGTTGGAGTGGCTTGCCGGTGAACCGCGTGCGGATGTTACGTCACGGCAACAGGATCACGCGCTACGCGTAGAACGTATTCGCCGGTTTATGGCCCAGTATCTGCTGACTCTGGTCGTTATCGCTGTTCCGGCAGCCGCGGCGGGCGCGCTCTTGTATCGCTTCCTGGAAATCTTTCGTGTGTCGCATGGGTTGCGCCTGCTGCTGGTTATGGCCTACGGTCTGGGAACGCCGGCCGCAACCTATGCCGGGAATTTCTATAGCCATCAACTGGTGGCATCGCTCTGCCTGGGAGCGTTTGTCTTGCTGGTCTGGCTGGCGCAGGGCCAGGGTGGTGCGGCCCGGGCACTGCTGGCCGGGTTGCTGATGGGTTACGCGGTCATCAGTGAGTATCCGGCGGCGCTGATTGTCGCGGTGCTGGGAATCTATGCCTGGCAAAAACTGCCCTGGTCGTTGCTGCGCGCGGTACTCATCGGTGGGATGCTACCGGTCGCTTTGCTGGTGGTGTACAACCTGGTGGCGTTTGGGACGCCGCTTCCGGTCAGTTATGCCTACTCGGTGCTCCACCGCAGCGAGTATCAAACGGGTTTTATGAGTATTACCTACCCGCAACTGGAAGCGCTGTGGGGGTTGACCTTCAGTCCATTCCGGGGGCTGTTTGTGCGGGCGCCCTGGCTGTTGCCGGCGCTGCCGGGCTATCTGCTCTGGTGGCGGCGCGGTGAACTGCGGGCGGAACTGCTGGTCGCTGTCGGGGTATCCGCCGGGATGCTGCTGCTCTATGCCTCGGCGGCCCGCTGGTGGGGCGGCGCTGCAGCCGGGCCACGCTATTTGGTGTCGTCGCTGCCGTTTCTGGCGCTGGGTGTTGTCCCGCTACTGCGGGTTGTCTGGGATGCGGCTATGCGCTACCGTCTGGCGATCCGATCCGGCATCGTTCTGCTGGTCCTGAGTTCGGTTATGCTGACCTGGAGCGAGGCTGTCGCCGGGCATGTCTTCCCGGCAGAGACACTCCGCACCCCCTGGAGCAGCTATGTCCGGCTCTGCTGGCAGGCGGGCTACATTACCGAGAATCTAGGCATTGTGTTGGGGCTGCCGCCGCTTCTGAGTCTGCTGCCGCCGGCGATAATTGTTGCGACGCTCGTAACGCTGACGGCGCTGCTGGGGCATTCGGTGACGAACCCAAAGCGTATGCCGGCAATCGCCCCCAACCCCGCTTTTGAGGGGTAATCCAGCCGCGCACCAGCGCCGGCAGAGCGACATGGTATAATATGGTTTAGCTATTTCTGGCGAACCAGCAAGCAGAAGATTTCTTCTGCATTGCTGGTTCGCTACTTTACACGAGTTACGCGGTGCGCGTTCAAACGGACTGTTTGCTCTCGATAACAGCGTATTTCGCCTGCGGCAGCATGGTACGTTTTTGTCTTTTTCCGGAACATGTAGCTCTCCGAGCCACGTTTTCCGGAAAAAGAATGTTCCATTCCACCCTGCCGGAGGCGAATCGGGCCAGTTGTCCAGGCAGACGCCTGGGTTTGGAACCGACCGCGTAACTCCTGTACTTTACAGAACTTGTTGTGTGGACGAGGTTGCACTGTGGCAGTAAAAAAGCATCCGGGAGTTGTTGCCGAGAATCGGCGCGCTCGTCACGATTATCATATTGAGGAAACCTACGAGGCTGGTATTGCGTTAACCGGCAGCGAGATCAAGTCGGTTCGGGCCGGGCGACTGAACCTGCGCGGGAGTTATGCGCGGTTTGTAAATGAAGAGATTTTTCTCTACGAAATGCATATCTCGCCCTACGAGCAGGCCGGCGTCTACTACAACCATGATCCGCTGCGGCCGCGTAAGCTGCTGCTGCATCGCCGTGAGATTCGCCGCCTGATCGGGCTAATCCGGCAGAAGGGGTTGACCCTGGTGCCACTACGCGTCTATTTCAAGGGGCGGCGGGCCAAAGTTGAGTTGGGCGTTGCGCGCGGGAAGAAAGTATATGATAAGCGCGAAGATATAGCGAAGCGCGAAGCCCAGCGCGATATCGAACGCGCGATCAAGTCGCGGATGTAAGCCGGGCATGGCACCGACACCCGTCGGCTATATTGCGCTGCTGCGCCAGAACCTGCGCTTTCGCCGTCTCTGGTATGCGCAGGTTGTCAGCCAGCTTGGGGACTGGTTTGATAGTATTGCACTCTACACCCTGCTGCTGGCGCTGACCGGGTCGGGGCAGGCGATGGGTGCGCTGCTGGTCGCGCAGTTTCTCCCGGCGGCACTGGTCGGGCCGTTCGCCGGGGTGGTGATTGATCGCCTGCCGCGCAAGCTGATCATGATGGTGAGCGATATCTTGCGGGCGCTCCTGGTGATCTTGCTCTTACATGTGCAGAGCATTGACGATATCTGGCTGATCTATGTTGTCACCTCCCTCAAGTTTGCCCTGACCTCCTTTTTTGAACCGGCGCGTTCGGCAATTATCCCAAATATCGTCAGTCGGGTAGAACTGGTTGCGGCCAATGGCCTCAGCGGGGCGACCTGGTCGGCGATGCTGGCGCTCGGCGCGGCGCTTGGTGGTATCGTCGTTGGTACGCTGGGGGTGCGCGCAGCCTTTCTGCTGGATGCGGCTACGTTTGTGCTCTCGGCGTTCCTGGTCTGGCGGGTGCCGTTTAGCGAACGGCGGACAGTGGTCCGAACAGATGGCGACGAGGGCGCTGATCCGTCGTCTGGAACACTCAAACCCATCCGGCATCCTACCCCCGGCGACCGTATACTGCCCGAACTAAGCGCAGGACTGCGGTTTATTGGGCGGCGCACCGATCTCCTCTGCTACGCCTTCAGCAAAGCACTCTGGAACTTGAGCGGTGGCGTGCTCTTGCTGCTGACGCTCTATGGACGCGAGATTTTTCCAGTGGGGCGGGATGGCGCAACCAGTATCGGGCTGTTCTACGCAGCACGGGGAATTGGTGCCGGTGTAGGGCCGTTGCCGGCAAGTTATCTCGGCGGCGGTTCGGTGCGCTTCCTGCAGCGCGCGATTGGCCCGGCCTTTTTTCTCTCAACGCTGGGCTACCTCTGGATCAGCGGGTCGCAGACGTTGCTCCTGGCGCTACTGGCCGTCCTGGTGGCGCATATGGGTGGCAGTGTGCAGTGGGTCTACAGCACGGTGCTGCTCCAGATGGCGGTGCCGGATCATCTACGTGGGCGCGTCTTCGCCATCGAGTATGCCGCGCTGACTCTGACAACCGCACTGTCGGCCTATCTGACGGGGGTAGCCAATGATGCGGGCTGGACGCCCCGGGCATTGGCAGTTGCGCTGGCGCTGATTTTTGTGCTACCGGGGCTACTATTGACGCTGGTGCTCTGGCAGCAGCACCGGCGTGTACCGTCTGATCCGGCTTGATCTGCTTAATACCATGAGTTAGGCGGTGGGCATGCAAACGGAACGTTTGATCAGATAAAAGGCAGAGTCACCTGGATGAACAGCCCGATTCGCCTCCGGCAGGGCGGAAGATTCCAGCTTTTTGCTAAACATTTTGCACGTTGTGCAAAATGTTTAGCAAAAAGCTACATAATGTACCATGCTGCCGCAGGCGAAGCCGGCGTTCGGGTCTGGCACCAGGCCGGAATTGGCTCCACTGCGTAAGTCGTGTTAATAACAGGAGTTACGCAATCACGAACCCGGAAGGAAATTTCGCCTCCGGCAGGGTGGAAGATTCCAGTCTTTTTCACGAACATTTGGCTCGAAGAGCCAAATGTTCGTGAAAAAGAAAAAACAGTACCATGATGCCGGAGGCGAATCCGGCTTCCATCTGATCAAAAGTCCGAGTTGCATGTCAACCGCGTAACGCGTATTAATAAGGAATGCCGTTACTGCTCTCCCCGCGAACGCCGCCGGGCGCGCTCCTTGGCCTCTCGCAGTCGCTCCAGCGAGCCGGAACCGGCTGCCGGGTCAAGTTCGCTCTTGCCGGTTGCAGGACGTTGCTCGCTGGTTGTGGGTTGCGGGTTGCGGGTCGTTCGTTCTGTGGCTTCTGGCCGCTCTGTCGCATCACCTTTCGCCGCTGGTTCAGATTGCCCCGCTGTGTCACTTGTCCATCGGCCTGGGGCGGCAGTCCGTCCGGCCCGCCGCTTGGCGCTCGACAGCCGTTCCAGCGTCGGGTCCGGGGTAGCGGTGGAACGGGCCTCCCGGCGTGGCAGATGGTTCTGCACCCAGGTACGCGCCGCGCTCAGATCACTGCGGCGTAGCAGCAAACGGCGCATGGCAATATCGACCGGCAGCAGAAGCAGGGCCAGCAAGACCAGCGGTAGGGCAATCTCCTGGGCGCGCACGACGCCGGAGAGGTTGTGCGCAAACGCCTCCTCCGGGTTGGTCAGGCGCGTGCCGGTGGTAAGTTCGCGCAGTTGGTCCAGCAGCAGCGGGTTGCTCTGGTTCTGGCGATACTCCGGCGAGTAGGGGATAACCAGTCCGGCCACATCCTGCACCAGCGCGCGCCCATCCTGTCGCCCCGCCAACTGGACGAGGTAGGTATCCGGTGAGGGGCTGGGAATACCGGCGCGGTACTGGCCGGGGGCAACCTGAGTCAATAGTACTTCCTCGCGTGTCTCGCCATCCTTGATCACCGTTGCCGTCATCTGGAGGTCTTCGTGCGGCGTGCCGGACGTATCCTGCACCGCCACATCAATCACTGTCTGCGCGCCCTCTACATGAATATTGGTGACAACCTGCTGGTTGGACTGCTCCGGTACGACCCAGCCGACCAGTTGCGCCGCAAACCGGGGGAAGCCGTCCCAGTTAACCCAGTTGCGCGCCCACTGACCTTTGGTATCGCTGGTCCAGGCAATACTCCGCCCCAGGCCATACTGCCACTGCGCCAGTAGCGGTGATTCGTCCTCAGAAACCATTACGACGCGCGCGGTATCTTTGAGTGTACTGCCATTGTAGCCAAAGAGTCGGGGAAAGCCCTCAGTAAACCCGGACAACACCGGACTGTCGCCGACAACTGTCGGAAAAAACGGCGCTTCGATGATATAGTTGCCCACCGCCGTAATCGTCTCCTGCAGGAAGATCTCCGGCACCTCGGACATACCCTCCGCCGGGTAGTAGCGTCCGCCGCCGGCCTGGGCCAGTTCTTGCAGATAGTTGGCCGAGCCGCTGCCCGCCGCAACGACGGTAAGGGTGATGCCTTTCTCGCGCATCCGCTGGGCAACATCCTCGTTGGTGCCACTCCCGCCCCAGCCATCGGTCAGCAAGATAACATGCTTGATGCGGGCATCGGCATTCTCCAGCATCTCCTCTGCGGCGGTCAGACCGGCGCGTACGTTGGTGCTGCCGCGCGGTTCAACCCCACTTACCGCGTCGGCGACCAGGTCAATCGTGGGGCCGCGTGTGGCTTCCAGCGCCCAGTGCGCACTCTCGTTAAAGGTTACAACTCCCAGGGTATCTTGCTCGCCTAACAATACCGAGGACTGGATGACCGCTTCCTTGGCAATATCGACCTTGCGTTCGCCGCTCTGCTCCAGCGGCGTGGAGCGGCGGTTGGGACTGGAACAGTGGCAGGCGTCCATACTGCCCGACTTATCAATAACGAGGGCCAGCGCCAGGTTGGGCCGCTCCTCCCGGTCACGCACATCCATGTAGACCGGGAGCGCTGCTTCAACCGGGGTGCGACCATAGCCGCCCACGCCAAAGCTCTCCTTCCCACCAATCATGACCAGTCCCTTGCCCAGATCACGCACATAGCTGGGCAGATTTGCCATCGCCTGTATCGGCAGTTCGTTCGCGGGAACATTCACCAGCACAATCGACTCATACTCGCTCATCCCGGCCATATCGACGGGCATAAGATTGGGAGTGACTGTCTCAGCCTGAATATTTGCCGAGGTCAGGGCATCTTCCAGGTTGCGCGCCTCGTCCGGCCGGCCGGCGACCAGCAGCACCCGAGGCGGACCCTGCACCTGCACCAGCGCGGCGGCCCGGTTGTTTTCCTGGCGGTTGTCGTTCTCCGGGATAATTTCCACCTCGTAGCGGCGGAACCCGGGCTCATCGTTCTGCGCGGTAACGCTAAAACGGTTCTGCCCGGCGACAAGCTCCTGCATCTGATCGACAATAATCTCCTGGTCTGCCAGAATGCGCACCTGAGCGGTCTGGTCACTGCTACTTTCAATCACCACATCCAGGGTGACTTCCTGTCCAATACGGGCATGTGCGGGCACATTCAGGCCGGCAACCAGGGCTTCCCCGGCATCCTCGGGCAGCGTGAGATCGACAATGTCGATCGGTACATGCCCAGCCGCCGCCAACCGGGCCGCCTCAAGCGCGCGGCCGGTATTCTCGCCACCATCGCTGAGCAGTACCAGCCGCTTCTGCGAATCGGCCGGGAAGAGCGCCAGGCCAAGCTGGATCGCCTCCTCGATATCGGTGCGCTCGACGATGGGTGTTGAACTGAATTGTCCCAGTGCCGGGGTGTTATTGGGCGCGCGTTCGACCAGGGCATTCTCGCCAAAGACAACCACAGCGGCTTTGTCATCGGCGTGCATATGGTCAAGGGCATTTTGGATAAACTGCTCCGCCTGGGCCTGCGCGGAGGTGGGGATGGAGTCGCTGCTATCGACCAGAAACACTGTGGTGATGGTATCGACGCCATAGACCAGTTGGGTACCCGCCAGGCTTAACACCAGCAGCAGAATGAGGAGCGTGCGCAGAACCAGGCTACTCCAGAAGCGCCAGGGTGCCGGGCGGCGCGGTACCTTCAGAGTGATGAACCAGAGCGGAACAAGCAGAAGCAGCAACCAGAGGAAGCTGGGATAGATAAACGAGAGACGCAGCATATATTCGTAAACTCCATTCCATTCGTGGTTGTGGTCGGCGGACAAAATCTGGTTGCTGGAGAGTTTGGTATCATTGTACTCTTCAGACGCAGGCAAAGCAAGGGCGATCCAACTCGGTTGACGCTCAAGCGGTGCGGAAAGTTCCAGCGGGATGCCGGACAGTATCGGCATCAACCCGGGAATGGCAGAACATTGCGGCCCGAATTGTCCATGGTTGCCCAATTACCCCAGGTCGGGTAAGCTATCTCCACACCGGCTTCTCGGTTCTCAGTTTTCGGTTCTTATGTTCTCAGTTCTTATGAAGGAGATTACTATGCCTGTACGCATCTTGCGTGAAGACGATGTCTGTTCGCTGGTAGATATGCCCGAGGCGCTGGAGGCAGTCGAGACGTCGTTGCGGGAGCAGTCCCACGGCACGGGTATCAACCAGCCGCGCCGCCGGGTGTATCAGCCCAACGGGATCCTGCATATGATGGCCGGGGCGCTGGTCCAGCAGGGCTACTGGGGCTTCAAAGCCTACACTGCAACACGCCAGGGCGTACGCTTCCTTGTTAACCTGTACGATGTGCAGTCAGGTGCGCTGCTGGCAATGATCGAGGCTAATTATCTTGGTCAGTTGCGCACCGGAGCCGCCAGCGGGGTGGCAACAAAATATCTGGCCCGCCCCGATGCGGGTGTGCTGGCGCTCTTCGGCACCGGCTACCAGGCCGAGACCCAGCTTGAGGCCATCGCCGCTGTCTGTTCGCTGCGGGATGTGCGGGTGTACAGCCGCAAACCGGAGCGGCGCACCGTCTTTGCCGAGACGATGGCGCAGCGCCTGGGCCTGGTTGTGCGCCCCGTTGACAGCCCCCAGGAAGCGCTGGCGGGAGCCGATATCATCACAACGGCCACCAGTGCGACTGAACCCCTGTTCAACGGCAAAGATCTGGGCAGTGGGGCGCATATTAATGCCGCCGGCTCCAACTCGCTGGTGCGTACCGAACTTGACCGGGCAACGATCCGTCGCGCTGATCAGATTTATACCGATGATCTGGAGGGCGCGCGGATTGAGAGCGGCGATCTGGTCCAGGCTTACGAACGCAACGCTCTGAACTGGTCCCAGGTGCGCCCGCTTGCCGATGTCGTTGCCGGTCTGCTGCCCGGTCGGCAGCGGCCCGAAGAGGTAACGCTCTTTGAGTCGCAGGGCATCGCCCTCTGGGATATTGCGCTGGCGGGAACAGTCTACGAGCGGGCACAGGCGGCGGATGTGGGGCAACTCCTCGCCTTTGGCGAACTGGGTGCC
Organism: Chloroflexaceae bacterium; assembly: GCA_034437035.1. Classification (GTDB taxonomy): domain Bacteria; phylum Chloroflexota; class Chloroflexia; order Chloroflexales; family Chloroflexaceae; genus CAKZQX01. The sequence continues at coordinate 60,014 of DAOTUI010000175.1, read as the reverse complement.
GAATAGCCGCCCGAACAGGTGGCCTACGCCGGGAGTGGTGCGCCTTCAACCGTGATCCGGCCTGGCCGGCCTTCGGCTCCCGCGATGCTGATACGCGCTGGAATAAAGCGCTGGATGATCTGCGCATTGGTCAGCAGATGTAGCGAAACCTGGCTGGTGCGAAATTGCGAGCGCCCTTCAACCAGCGCCAACGGCAGCAGGAGCTGATCGGCAAGATGCGGATCGACCGGGGCTGCGGCAGCGTGGTATGTCAGCAGCTCCCGGCAGGCTTCGTCGGCAACCTTGTCGGAGGGCTTGCCCTTGGCACCCAGCGCCGCGAATCCCGCCACTGCCTGATCATACGTAGCGACGAGGAACAACCCCGCCCCCGGCCCCGCGCCCTTCACGCGGTGGGGTGTCACCTGGACGGGTAATCCGGCTCCGGTCAGCACATTGCCGGCGCGGTTGGCAATCCGCTGGGCAATATCGGCCGGGAGGTTGCAGGCGATAGCGCGCCCCTGCACCTGCTGGAGTTCGCCGCGCTCCTCCAGGGTGAGGGGCGTGAGCGGCAGCTTCACCGGCTCAATCGTAGCGCTGATCTGCCCGTTGCCGACCGGGTAGAAGCCCCAGTCGTCCAGGTGGCAGTCGGCACGGAATCCCAATCGGGCCAGCGTCGGCAGGTAGACATGCTCCAGATAATCGAACGGTGGGCTCCAGGCAACATGCGTGCCGCCGCACAACGTCAGATGGCTGGTCGCTCCGGCAAAGGCCAGCGGCAGTAGCAGCGTCTGCAAGATCAACGTCACCGATCCGGCGCTGCCCTGCCGGGCACTCTCCGCAACATCGACATGATACTCACCGGGGCGCGGGCGCTCACGCGGCTCAAACGTGATTGTTGTTGCGCCAACCGTCGCACCCTTGACAGCGGCATTGCAGATGCGGGCAGTGGCAAGCAGCCCTGCAAGATGCTGGGGAGCCAGGCCCGGATTGCGTCGCCCCGCGCGAATGCGGTCAATCCGCGTGGGTTGCCCGGTCAACGCGGACAGCGCGAGCGCAGTGCGCAACACTTGCCCGCCGCCTTCCCCGTACGAACCATCAATTTCGATCAGTGATTGCGAATTCATGCTACTGTGGGCGGTGTTGTTCAATCCAGGTGACGGCATACTCAACCAGCAGGCGTTGGGGCATGAGCAGGGCCGTGCCTGCCGCAACCTGCTCCTGGCGTACCAGTCCCGTATCACGGGCGAAGCCGGTACCGATCAGATGAAAATCGCCCGAGTCAAGCTCGATATCGGAAAATGTAACCCACTGCCGCTGTCCCGCGCGGATCAGGGGCGCGCCGGACGTAACGACTCGTTTCCCGGCATAGGCTGCGCGATACTCTGCCAGATGCAGCGAGGTGTTGGCATTATGCCCAACCCCCAGTAGCAGCACCCAGCCGTTCAGTTTGTTGATGCGCGCGAGCGGTGAGGCTTCACCCAGGCCATACTCCAGTGCATGTTCTGCGACAATCGTGCCGGCATGCAGACCCCGGGCGGCAAAAGAAAACTGTGGGTGATTGCTGCGCCGCACGCCGGATTGCTTGCGGAAGCACTCCGGGATCACACCCATCTCGCGTGAGGGCGTCAGGTCCGGATCAAAGGCGGGCATATGCTGCCGGATCACGCGCCACCATGATTTAGGGACCGGGGGAGCGCTCCAGTTGGCCGGATCGGACAGATCGGCGGAGTGGGTCGGCATCACCAGCGTTCCCTCCGGCCCCAGCACATTCTCAAGTGCGCGGATAACCGCCACCGTTCCCCCGCACACCCAGCCGAGCGCACTCAACGAGGAGTGAACCAGTAGAGTCATACCCGCTGTAAGCCCCAGCGCTGCCAGATCTCTAGTCAGGGAAGCAATCGTCGCTGGTTGCCCATAGGTGCGCTGGATAGCATAATACTCACTCATTGGTTTGCCCATCTCAGAGTACGTGGACGAATAGTAATTCTCGTGGAGATGATAAAGCGCGGGTTTAAGTTACCCGCGCTACGGTCTGGGGAAAACCTGGTGCCAAGACCCGGGCTCGAACCGGGGACCCCAGCATTTTCAGTGCTGTGCTCTACCAACTGAGCTATCTTGGCCCACTTCCGGGCTGCCGACTGGTGGGCGATGACGGACTCGAACCGCCGACTCCCTCGGTGTAAGCGAGGTGCTCTACCAACTGAGCTAATCGCCCTGGTGCCGAGAGTGGGACTTGAACCCACACGAGCTAAAGCGCTCACTAGGCCCTCAACCTAGCGCGTCTGCCAATTCCGCCATCTCGGCGCGGTTGATCGTACTCAGCAAATTATAGTCATAACGGCGGGTCTTGTCAACTAAAATGTGCGGATTTTGCGCTGATTTTGCCGATTCGTCCGTTGCGCGTGTGATCCATTGACAAGCGTTCCATGACCAGTTGCGTGACCGGGTAGTGCCGCCTTCAGGCGGTTTCAGGTCAATACGACTAACTGTCTGAAGGTGACACCACGAGTAGTTACGTGACACGCGTTACGCAGTCCCTGACTCGGCAGAGTGCTTTGCCTCCAGCAGGGCGGAAGATGCCATTCTTTTTCACAAAAAATTTACACTTTGTGCAAATTTTTTGTGAAAAAGATAGATCACGTACCATGCTGCCGCAGGCGAAACCCGCTTCCGGGCCCGGCACGCGGCCGGAACAGTCCGCACCGCGTAAGTCGTGTTAAGTGAACGCTGTTAACGTCTACGCGCCGGAATATGCGCCAGCAGAATGCCTAACTCAAACAGCAGGTACATCGGTAGGGCCAGCAGCGCCAGGTTCACCGGGTCGCCGGTAGGTGTGATAATCGCTGCAACGATAACGACGGCGACCAGCGCATAGCGGCGGTAGGAGCGCAGTTGCGTGGGGGTAACAATCTTCAGCAGTGCCAGCACATAGATGATAATTGGCAGTTCAAAGACGACGCCATTCATAACCAGCAACAGGGTTATTGTGCGAATAAAATCGGACAGCGTCGGTTGAACCTGGATCAGTGCCGAGTCGCTAAATCCGATCAGAAAGCGTATCGCGGTCGGCACGGTGATAAACCAGCCAAACGCCAACCCAGTCGCAAAGAACCCGATCACAAACGGCATCGCCTTGTAGATCGCAAACTTTTCCTCTCGGGTTAACCCGGGCCGGATAAACGCAAAGAGTTGGTAGACAATTACCGGCATGCCCAGAATAATCCCAATTGTCAGCGCAACGGTCATGTAACTGGTAAATGCCTCGGCTGTACCAACCGCCTGCACTGGTGGATAGAGATCATTGGTCGGCGCAAAGGTGCTGATAATAAAATCCATCAATTGAAATGGACCCAGCACCAGCAGCAATCCGATCACCATACCGCCCAGCACGCCCAGTGATGCGCGGACCAACCGAGTGCGCAGTTCGATCAGGTGATCGAACAGGGACATGCCCGCTTCTTCGTGGTCGCCTGCGTCGTCCGGTTCGGCGGCAGGGGGTGGCGGCGGCGCCCCCCGCCCCCCGGACTTGCCGGTCTGGGTTCGGGGTGGAGTTGGCGCGGTCCGGCGCGCCGATTTTTCCGTCCGAGGGGCAGTCGGGGATGGTGCTGTATCAATCGTAGCTTCTTCCGCAACGGTGGCAGCGGGTTCAACTCCGTATCCATCGGCGTCGAGCAAGAGTTGGCGCAGAAGTTGCTCTTCCTCGGCAGAGGCGGCGGTAGATGCAGGCGTATTCCGATCGCGGGTCATGAGGGTGTTATTTCCTGATGGGAGGCTTGCTGCAGCGGTTGCCGGTTTTGATCAAGCAGACCTTGCGCCTGCAACTGCTCACGGAGAGCCTGCACATCGGCAGTCAGGTGTTGTAGTTGCAGCGTAAGCGCTTCCAACTCGGTGACAACCGTATCCCCTGAGATTGAGACATTCGTCTCAGATGAAGTGCCTGTTCCGGATGCAACCGTATCCGGATTGGCAGCCTGCCCGGATTGCTCCAATGGTGCAGCCCCTGGTTTGGCCGGGGAGACCAGGTCATCCGCGACGGTTGGTTGCGTCTGCGCTGCGATGACCTCTCGCTCCGAACGTGCCACACCGGCCGGCTTTTCCAAGGATGGGTCGTTTTGCGCAACGCCGTTCGTCTGCGCGGCGGCGGCGGGTTTCGGCTTCCCGGCGGTTGGTGGATTTTCCTGGGCAGATGCAGCGCTGGACAAAGTGGTGGTGGACGCACCGGGTGCTTGCAGTGAACCCTGGAGGAGCGAACGGGTCTCCTGATGGATCTTATTGGCCTCGGTCGAGATATCCAATTGCTGCCGCGCGCGGATAATCTCATCGCGCAGTTCAATAATCTCCTGATCGAGCTCACGGCGCAACTGCTGGATCATCTGCGCTTCAGGCGATTGATGCTGCCAGGCCAGTACCCGGGCAACCGTACGCCCGATAAAGCGCCCGATTTCCGGCAACCGTTCCGGACCAAAAACGATCAGACCCAGGATCACAATCAGCAGCAACTCGAACGGGCCGATCCCAAAAATCGTCATGCCGCTTCCTAGTTTGCGAATAGGACTGGTGTTCCGTGCCTCGAATGGTATACCAATGCAGCCCGGTACTCACGAACCGCTTTAACCAGATAGCGGGTGAGAACAGGGCTGCGAGAACACGGCTGATATAAGCGAGGGTGCAACTGCATCATCTGCAACTAGGCCGACCCGTGCTCATCAAGATAGTTCAACGCATCGCCGACCGTTGCAATTTTCTCGGCGTCTTCATCAGGAATTTCGACACCGAACTCCTCTTCGAGCGACATAATCAACTCGACCAGGTCAAGCGAGTCGGCATTAAGATCCTCGATAAAGGATGCATCGGGGACGACCTTATTCTCTTCAACCCCCAGTTGCTCCACAACGATCCTGCGCAACCGCGCTTCCATCTCAGGTGAGGCCATCGACTACCACCTTTCGCACAACAATAACGATACGAAAATGAACGGACATTACTGCCCCAAACGGGTGCGAGCTGGGAGCGCCGCCTTATTCCTGTTGCCCGTTCATATGGCGGCTTACCACTGTACCAAGAACCCCATTGACAAAGCGACTGGAATTGTCACTGCCAAAATGCTTGGCAAGCTCAACCGCTTCATTAATTACCGCCTTCACCGGGGTATGCTCGATATCATCGATCAGCAACTCAAACAGGGCAATCCGCAGAACTGCCTTATCCACCCCCGGCATCTGCGTAACCGGCCAGTTGGGAGCTGCTTCCTCGATAACCCGGTCAAGGTACGAGCGATGTTCCCAGACGCCCAGCACAAGCCGCTGTAAAAAGCGCTTGCCATCCGAAGGCAACAGTTCCTCCTGAAGTCGCCGTTCCAGCACCATATCCAGGGCATGGTCGGTCAAATCGACTTCAAACAGAATCTGCAGTGCCGCAATCCGCACACGGTGACGGAGACTAGCCACGACCTACCTCGACATCTTGTATGTAGACATTGACTTGATCCACCGCCATGCCCACAAGTTCCCGAATAGCCGCAGCCACGGTTGCCTGGACTGCCATGCCCAACTCCAGCAAGTTACTATCGGGGGTTGCAACAAGGTAGCAGTTTGCCCGCACAGCATTCTGCGTCACCTGAACCAGCACCCCCGCATCGCTGACTGCCTGACCCAGCAGTGACCCAATACTCGCGCGCGGCACATGCCCCAGTCGCGCAACGCCGGGCACGGCCTGCGCCGTCTGACTGATAACTGCAGTCAGCACCTGGGGGGCAATTGCCACACACCCATTTGGTTGTAGAAGTACCGTATACATCCTGGTAACTATGCCACAACCGCTTCCCGTTCCTTCCACTTCTGCATAAACTCACCGACATAGTGGATGGAAATATCCCCGGAACGGAACGCGGGATCATCAATCAGCGCAAGCTGGAAAGGTATCGTCGACTTGATGCTACCTTCAAGAATACACTCGTTCAGTGCTCGCCGCATGCGATCAAGTGCTTCATTACGGTCATCGCCCCAGGTAATGATCTTGGCCATGAGCGAGTCATACGAACCTGAAAGCCTGTACCCAGAGTAGAGATGTGTGTCAACACGCACACCGGGGCCTCCCGGTGGGATAAACAACTCAACCATCCCAACTGCCGGGAGAAAGTCGCGCTCTGGATCTTCCGCATTAATACGGCATTCGACTGCGTGCCCGCGTATTCTAACGTCTTTCTGTTCTAGCGTCAAGCGTTCGCCGGAGGCAATCAGCAACTGCCACTTCACCAGATCGACCCCGGTAATCAGTTCCGTTACCGGATGCTCCACCTGGATCCGGGTATTCATCTCGATAAAGTAGTAGTTGCCCTGATTATCCATCAGAAACTCAAGGGTTCCGGCATTGCGGTAGCCGATTGCCTGGATACCGCGCACGGCATCCTCGCCCATCTTCGCGCGGAGTTCGGCGTTGACGATGGGTGAGGGCGCTTCTTCGATGATCTTCTGGTGTCGCCGCTGGGATGAGCAGTCGCGCTCACCCAGGTGAATGGCATTCCCATGATGATCCGCCAGTACCTGGATCTCAACGTGGCGCACACTCGGCAGATACTTCTCCAGGATCAGGTCGCCGCGTCCAAAAGCTCCTTCGGCCTCGGCCCGCGCCGTGGGATAGGCGCGCTGCAGCTCACTCTCGTCGCGGGCAACGCGCATCCCGCGCCCGCCACCACCCGCACTCGGCTTGAGCAGCACCGGATACCCAATCTCGCGTGCCAGGCTGATGGCCTCGTCAACACTGGACAACTCACCTTCCGAACCGGGGACCGTCGGCACTCCGGCGGCATTCATTGTCTGCCGGCCGATTGACTTATCGCCCATCAAGCGAATGGGTTCCGGCTCCGGGCCGATAAATATCAGATTACACTGGGCACAGGCTTCGGCAAAATAGGGGTTCTCCGAGAGAAAACCATAGCCTGGATGCACCGCATCACAGCCGGTAATCAGCGCGGCACTGATCAGCGCGGGCGGATGCAGATACGACTTACCCGGGGCTGCCGGACCAATACAGATCGACTCATCAGCGAGACGCACCGCCAGTGTGTTACGGTCGGCTTCGCTGTAGGCCACCACCGAACCGATCCCCAGATCGCGGCAGGCGCGCACAATCCGTACGGCAATTTCACCACGATTAGCTACCAGAACTTTGTTTAGCATTGCTACATCACCATTCCACCATCAATCGTCAACGTCTGACCCGTAATATAGGCCGCCGCATCCGAAGCCAGGAAACAGACTAACCCGGCGACCTCCTGCGACTGCCCAAAACGACCAAGTGGGATTGTTCCGAGGAGATTTTTGCGGATCTCATCGCTCATCACATTGGTTAACTCGGTCTCGATAAAGCCGGGGGCAACTGCATTCACCGTGATACCGCGACTCGCCATCTCGCGTGCGGTTGATTTGGTAAACCCGATAATACCGGCCTTGGATGCGGCATAGTTGGCCTGCCCCGCATTTCCCATGAGCCCCACAACCGAGCTGATATTGATAATACGCCCCCCGCGCCGCTTGCTCATCGGGCGCAGGGCCGCCCGGGTGCAAAGATAGACACTGCGGAGATTCGTCTGCAGAATTGCATCAAAGTCTTCTTCCTTCATCCGCAACAGCAGCATGTCCCGGGTTGTCCCGGCATTATTCACCAGGATATCCAGTTGTCCATACGTCTCCAGCGTGGTTTTAAAGAGGCGTTCAACCTCGACACCCTGGCTGACATCGGCCTGCACTGCCTGCGCCGTCCCGCCGGCAGCGGTAATCGCGGCGACGGTCTCTTCTGCCGCAGTTGCATTTTGCTGGTAATTGACGACAACCTGCGCGCCTGCGCCGGCCAGAGTGGCGGCAATTGCGCGTCCAATGCCGCGCCCCGCGCCCGTCACCAGCGCAACGCGGTCTGTCAGGTCTACCTTCATACGTTAACTCTCGGCTATATCAAAGAGCGTTTGCCCATCTATGATGACAATATTACGGCGGCCCTTCGCCGATTTTTGCGCGTCGGACGCAAACTCGGTGGAAGTGACAACCAGACCCTTGGGAATCGTGCGGCGGCGCATATCCTGTGAGAGACTCTCAACCGTGCCGGTCCGCACTTTATCCGCGACTGAGAGGCGTAGCAGGTAGTTCTCTTCCTCGTAGGACATCATTAGATCGAGATGCTTGTCCTTATCCCGGAAATGCCAGTCGTCCAGCGTAAACCCATGCTTTTTAAACAGATTACTGACATAGGTGCCAAACTGGGGCAGCGAGAGACCCTGGAGATCCTCCAGCGTACGCACCGCACCGGGGCGTTCCAGCCGACCACCGCGCTCATCAACCTGGCGGCGCATCTCGCGGTTGCGCTGCTCCGACCGTCCCGCAATCACCGTAGCAAACGCCGGGAAGGGCAGCAGCAGGATCGAGAAGTAGAAGTAGAGTGAAAAATAATCGAAAAATGTTGCGGTTCCCTGGGATACACCCTCGGGTGAGACCATCGCGTAGGCCGGAACCGGAACCCCGGTTGCGCTCAAAATTGCATAGATCAGGGTAAAGATCATCCCGATCAAAAATGTGATCAGACCAAGTAGCAAGCCGTGGGGCATCAGGTGATGCTGCACCCGCCGTCCAACGGCAAACCCGGCAATAACCGGCACAATTCCAATAAAAATAGTTACATTTTGGGCCACAAACAGCGCTGACCAGAATAATCCCCACCAGACAACGGCCGTAATCGCTGCGACAATCAGTAGATGCCGCCATTCGATCTGAGAGAACACACTACGCAGACCAGCGCCTAATGCAGGTCGGGAGGACTGAGTTTCCTCTTCTGGCATCTCCTTATCCGTTCTGGTACGTTTTTGTTTTTCACGGACATCAACACTCATTCGGTTTTGCTCCCGACTCCCCATGATTGATGGCTGCTTCCTGTTCCAGCAACTCTTCGACCGCCTCACGCAGTTTGCCCAGATCCGTAAATGAACGGTAGACCGAGGCAAAGCGAATATACGCGACTTCGTCTATATCGCGTAGCCGTTGCATCACCATATCGCCAATGGTTGATGAACTGATTTCAGGATCTTCGTGAATCATCAGCGCCGTCTCGATGTCGTTCACCAATTGTTCCAGGCGCTGCGCCGCTACGGGCCGACGATAGCAGGCGGTACGTACCCCGCGCATCAGCTTTTCACGATCGTATGGTTCGCGCTCACCATTTTTCTTAACGACCGTCAGACTGACCGTCTCGACCCGTTCATACGTGGTAAAACGCCGCCCACAGACACGACACTTCCGGCGGCGACGGATCGTCTCGCCTTCGTTGAGTTTGCGCGTGTCAAGCACATCGGTATCCTGATGTTGGCAAAAAGGGCAGCGCATAGCTGTGTACTATCCGGTTGTTAACTATTCGGATGCGCGGCAAACCAGGAGTTCACGCGGCGCGCACTACTGATTTAAGCAGATAACGGCTGACGATTGGCGAGGGAATTATAGCATAGCATAGGAGTCGCGCCAAACCGCAGATAGGATAGAAACAGAGCAGTATCTACCGCCGGAGAAGCGCGCGGTCTACTCCAGAGCCCGGATCTCCAGATTGTCAAAATTTGCGACAACCGCACGCTCACCGGGGACCGCGATCAGGCCGTAGAGTTGCGTTTGCGCCAGATCACTGGTTGCCTGGGCCACCGCTTCGCCGTTGATAAAAAGTTCCACATTTGCGCCTTCCATCCGGGCGACAATCCGGTTGGTGGCGGTGGGTCCGCGCCGGATCACGCTGCTCTCACCGGCAGTCAGGGTGGTCGGCACGCCATTCAGATACTGCTCGATGCGATATGTTCCCGCTTGCGGGGTGAGCAGTAGCGCCAGGTAGTTGCTGCCGTCAACGAAATAGGTCATCAACCCGGCGGCACCCCCTTCCGCCTGCAGATCGACACCGACGCTAAAGTCAGTCACCGTGCCGATAAACGCGGTGCGATAGCTCCAGATATTGCCGACCCCCGGCTGCGCCACAATGCGATAGATTGCGCCATCGGAACCGACATTCCAGCCAAACCCTTCAACCTGGGCCCATCCGTCGGGCGTGGTGAAGTTGTAGGCCAGCAGCAGTTCTCCCGGTGTAAACTCATCGGCGATGCCGGGACCGGGCGGCAATGGTGTGGGACTGACCGGGCGCGGCGTACTGGTGGGGGTGGCGGGCGGCAGTGTGGGGCCGGGCGTGGGACTGGCCGGGACAGGGGTTGCCGTAGCACGCTCATCCTCTCCAGCAGCAGCGGCAGCGGTGCTGGTTGGCGCGGCACTGGTTGCACTCCCGGTTGCGGCAACCGACGGCGTAGACGGTACGACATTGCCCGGATTGCCGGCAATTGTAGCTGGACCCGGGCGGAACATTAACACGGCTGTGATGATGCCAATCAGGAAAACGACAAACCCGACCCCGCCAAACAGCAGGAACTTCCGGTTGTGCTGCGGCCCGGCGGCGGGTGGCGGAGAAGCGGGCGTAGCGGCCTGGCCCTGAGCGGCGGCTTCAGCCTGCGCCAGCAACGTGGCGCTATCCCGATAAAATGGGTTGATCTGCTGAAGTTGACGTAATGCTGCCGCCGCCTGTGTATACCGGCCGGCCTTCAGATGGGCCTGTGCCTGCTGGTAGAGTTCGGCCTGGTGATCACGTCCGGTGGTGGGCTGGGGCGCTGCCGGGCGGGGCGTCTCGCGCTCGCCCTTCCAATGCGTATTGGCGTTGCGGGTGGGGCGGATCGACTGGCTACGATCATAGGCCTGTCGCCGGCGAAAATCGCTAAGAATCCGATAGGCTTCATTGATGCGCTGCGAGCGCCGGCCGGCATACACCTGTTCAGCGGGGGTGTGGTTGGCGTAGCGGTCGGGATGATACCGCGCAATCTGTTGACGATAGGCGCGTTTAATCTCTTCCGATGAGGCACCGGGTAGTACCCCCAGCAATTCATAATAGTTAAGCTGCTCGAAATCTTCCATGCGCACCAGACATTGGGGCAGGACTGACCGATTGCTGCTATTGCCAGTCACTGCGACACAACCGTCTCCAAACGCCGCTATTATAGCATAGGCATTCGCATCAGGAATTTATCAGATTGGGCCACGCTTTGACACGACTGCCGGATAGCGCTACAATCGTGTAATCAGGATTACAGCTATCCAGAGCGAGACCCGGTATGCCCAACTACTGGTTGCTCAAAACAGAACCAGGCAGCTATAGCTTCGCCGACCTGGAGCGCGATGGTACAACCGTCTGGGATGGCGTGCGGAACAATGCGGCGCTCAAGCAGATGCGTGCCATGCAGCCTGGAGATCAGGCGCTGATCTATCATACCGGGGATGCGCGTCAGGCCATCGGGTTGGCCGAGATTACCAGTGCGCCCTATCCTGATCCGGAGCAGGACGATGCAGAGTCGCGCAAAGGCCCGTCGCTGGTGGTGGTTGATATTCGTCCGCTACGCCGTTTGCCCCAACCAGTGACGCTGGCGGCGGTCAAGGCTGATCCCTTCTTTAACGAGTTTGCCCTGGTGCGCCAGGGGCGTCTCTCAGTTGTGCCTGTCAGTGCCGCACAGTGGGAGCGTCTGCTCCAGATGTCCGGCGCATAACGACTTCTTCATTAACGCTGCCCTCATCCTGTGGTATAGTGGAGTTACACTTCAGTTACAACAATGGTCAGGCGACCCCTGGCCGGTATGAGGTACCATCATGGAATCAGCGACGATTCTCGTTGTAGATGATGAAGAACCAATCGTGGATCTGGTAGCGAGTTATCTTATCGCCGAAGGGTTCATGGTTCACCGTGCCTATGACGGACCTTCAGCGCTGGCCCTGGCCCGGAGTGTGCGCCCGGATCTGGTTGTACTGGATGTGATGCTGCCCGGTATTGATGGTGTCGAGGTCTGCCGGCGGTTGCATCAGGATACGACGGTTTATGTGTTGATGCTGACAGCGCGGACGGAAGAGGTCGATAAACTGATCGGTCTGTCGGTCGGCGCAGACGATTACCTCACCAAGCCGTTTAGCCCCCGCGAACTGGTTGCGCGGGTCAAGGCTATTCTGCGGCGTCAGCGGTATGGGCCGGTACCGACGCTTGAACGGCCGATCTTGCAGTTTGACCTGTTGATGATCAATCCTGAACGGCGCGAGGTCTGGCATGGTGAGACGCTGGTGGAGTTGACCCCTCGTGAGTTTGATCTGCTCTATGCTCTGGCAAGCCACCCGGGCCGTGTCTTTACGCGGGAAGAGTTGCTGGAGCGGGTCTGGGGGAATGATTTTGCGGGGATTGACCGCGTCGTGGATGTGCATGTCGGGGTGCTGCGCCGGAAGCTGGAGGACGACCCCGCCTCGGCGGCGCTGATCCAGACGGTGCGCGGCGTGGGCTATAAGTTCGTAGGAAAGTAGACGAGAGTACGCCTGATGAGATGGCATCATCAATTGCGCTGGAAGCTGTTTATCTCCCACCTGGTGATCTTCCTGATTGCTGTGGTGATTCTGCTGGCAACGGCGAATTTCCTGGCAAGCCGGGGGCTGATCTACGATATGCCGTTGACCATGGGTGCGGCTGCCTCCGAAACGGGGCAACTGGGCCCGGATACTGCGCTGGAGGGGCCGTGGCTGCAGTTGTTCCAGGCCGTGGTGCAGCAGGCGCTGCTGGTCGCCTCGTTTGCGGCACTGGTAGCGGCAGTGGTGGTCAGCCTGTTTGTCTCACACCGCATTGTCGAGCCGTTGCATGCGATCTCAACGGTCAGCCAGCGGCTGGCGCAGGGGTTCTACCGGGAACGTACCCTGATTGGCTCGGATGATGAACTGGCTGAGTTAAGCCGCAATGTCAACCAGCTTGCCGAGACGCTGGAACAGACGGAGCATCGGCGTATAGCGCTGCTGGCCGATGTTGCCCATGAGTTGCGTACGCCGCTCTCAACGATTGAAGGCTACATGGAAGGGTTGATCGATGGAGTAATCCGCCCCAATCGGGAGACCTTTGCGCTGGTGTTAAGCGAGTCCGTGCGGCTACAGCGCCTGATTGAAGATTTGATGCTGCTCTCCCGGGCAGAGGCGGGCCAGATCCCGATTGTGCCGTGCCCGGTTGATCTGCGGGCGATGCTGGAGAATCTGGTTGCGCAGTTTCAACCCCAGTTTGCAGTCGATCAGGTTTCGCTCGATCTGGTGATTGCTCCAGATCTGCCGCCGGCGTGGGCAGACCCGGATCGGGTCAACCAGGTGTTGATCAATCTGTTGGCGAATGCTTTTCGCTATACCCCCGGCGATGGTCAGGTGACACTGCGGGCGCAGGCGAACGCCGGTTGCCTGCTGGTTACGGTGCAGGATACGGGAGTCGGGATTGATCCGCAGCATCTGGCGCATCTCTTCGAGCGCTTCTATCGGGTGGACAAGTCGCGGGCGCGGGCCAGTGGCGGCAACGGTATTGGCCTGACGATTGCGCGCCATCTAGTGTATGCGCAGGGCGGCGAGATCTGGGCCGAGAGTCGCGGCAAGGGTCATGGCTCCAGCTTTCATTTTACGCTGCCGGTTGATACCAGTACTGCCGATGATATGGATGATGATCCGCCCCAAATGCTGCCGGCGCGGGAACAGTGCGTGGGGTATAAGCGGGGCGAAACGGTGCCTCTAATCGAAGGTTATTCGGCTGCCGCCGGAGACGGATAGATGTTTGAAGATTTTGCCTCCTCCGAGTGGGCCGGCCTGGTGTTTCTGATCCTGCTCTGGATGTTTATCGTTGGTCTGGCGCTCTGGACGCTGGATCAACTCTTCCCGCTTATCGAGCGCAGCCAGGATGATCGGGTTGACCCACACGCGCCGACCTCATCGTCGGCCGTGGGCAGCATGCGCTCCGGGGCAGTTGACGTGGCGGAAGCGCCGGGTCAACGGCGGCGAACATCAATCTCCTCCGGTGCGACGATACCGAATGCGCCGCCGCGTGATGGGCCCCCGCCGGCGGTACCGGTTCCACCCTGGCTGGTGGTCTATTGGCGCGCGACGGTCAAACTTATTCTTCCCCTGCTGGCAATCTGGCTGGCAAGCGTGCTATTGCCGACGCTGCTGGCTCCGTTGCTCCACCGGTTTCCGGTGTTCACCCGGTTCCCCCTGGCGTATCTTTTAAATGCCCAGGTTACGCTGATCCTGTTTGTGGCGCTGATCTTTGTGTATGCCTGGCGCGCGGCCCGACTGGATCAACGCTACGCGCTCGATCCGGTGCTGCGCGACGAGGAAGACTACAACCGCTACGGGCGGCTGCTCCGGATGTATCGCACCTTTATTCTGGCCTGCCTGGGCTTTATCTTGCTGATGGTTCTAGCCGAGTTTGCCTTGCGCCTGCCGCCCCGGCTGATCCACTGGATATTTGTCGGGGTGACGCTGGGGGTGTCGGTGGTCATCGGGGTGCGGGTACGGGCGCGTACGCCGGATGAATATTATGTCGCCGGGCGACGGGTGCCGGGTCTGTTCAACGGGCTGGCAACGGGGTCGGAGTGGATCAGCGGCGCGGCGTTTGTTAGCCTGGCCGGGGCGCTCTGGCTGCTGGGGTATGAAGGGCTGGCCTACATCGTCGGCTGGGCCGGTGGCTATGTTCTGCTGGCGCTGCTGCTGGCCCCCTACCTGCGCAAGTCGCGGCAGTATACGATCCCCGGTTTTATTGCGCTGCGCTATGACAGCATGCCGGCGCGGATTATCGCGGCCGTTTCAAGCATGGTCATCAGCTTTATCTATATGACGGCGCAGATTATCGGCATCGGCATTATGCTGCGCCATTTTCTGGGGATCTACTACCCGCTGGGAGTGGTGATCGGGCTGGCGGCGGTGTTGTTCTGTACGTTGCTGGGTGGGATGCAGAGCGCGACCTGGACGCAGGTAGCGCAGGGGTTGATCCTGCTGATCGCCTATCTGATCCCGATTGTCTGGCTGGCATTCCAGTTGACGGGTGTGCCGCTGCCACAGGTGGTGTATGGCGAAGCGCTGCGCCATGTCGCCGAGTTGGAAGCGGTGCAGGGTATCACGCCGGATTATATGACCCCGTTTAACGACTGGACCATCTGGAATTTCCTGGCGCTGGTGTTCTGCTTGATGTTGGGGACGGCCAGCATGCCGCATATCCTGATTCGCTCGTATACCACCTCTACTGTGCGCGAGAGTCGCAGTAGTGTGGGCTGGGCGCTGCTACTGATTGGGCTGATCTATCTGACGGTGCCGGCGTATGCGGCCTTCGCGCGCCAGGAGATTTTACAAAACGTCGTTGGGCAGCCGGTTACGCACCTGCCGGCCTGGGTTGATCAGTGGGCACGCACGACCTTTCTGACGATTAGCGATGCGCCCGCGCAGGGTGGGAATGGCGACGGTATTGTACAGTTCAGCGAAGTCCTGATCGACCAGGATCTGGTGGTGCTGGCGACCCCGGATATTGCCGGGATGCCACAGACCATCGTGGCACTGCTGGTGGCGGGTGGGCTGGCGGCGGCGCTTTCGACGGCGAGCGGTCTGCTGCTGGTGATTGCCTCGGCTGCGGTACATGATATTTATTATCGCGGTGTCCTGGCGCACACGCCGGCGCGCGAGCGGTTGTTCCTGGTGCGCGGGATTGTGTTGCTGGTGGCGGTGCTGGTGGCGCTGACTGCACTGCCCCGTATCGGTATTATTGTGCAGATGGTAGCATGGGCCTTCTCCTTTGCCGCCGCGATCTTCTTTCCCGTCCTGGTGCTGGGTATCTTCTGGAAAGGCGCTACCAGTTATGGCGCGGTAGCCGGTATGTTGAGCGGCATGCTGGTCACGGGCGGGTATCTGGCGCTGAATTATCTCTATCCCGAAATTAACCTGCTGGAGATTAACCACACGGCGGCCGGTATCTTTGGGGTGCCGGTCAACTTCTTCATGACCTGGGTGATTAGCCGCCTGGGACCATATCCCACACCGCAGGCACAGACGTTGGTCGATAAACTCCGCCATCCGTAGCCCGGTTGGGCATACATTATCCACGTTACGTGGTGGGCAAGCAAATTAGCTATGTGCTTCTGTGAAGGCTGACTTCGCCTGCGGCAGCATGGTTCAAGTACCATGCTGCCGCAGGCGAAATATGTCTCATCTTGGGGCATCGCGTACGTCGGGTAAATGACACGAGGTACGCGGTGCTGCCTGTTCCATCCTGGTATCAGACCTGAACGCCAGAATTGCCTGCGGCAGCGTAGTACTCTTTTTATCTTTTTCACAAAAATGTTGCACAAAGTGCAACATTTTTGTGAAAAAGCATGATATCTTCCGCCCTGCCGGAGGCGGAATGACCTGCCTGGTCAGGGACCGCGTACGTCGGGTAAATGACACGAGGTACGCGGTGGCTGTCCAAATCGAGCGTTTCACCAGATGAACGGCAGAAGCGCCTGCGGCAGCTATGGTACTTGTTTATTCTTTTTCCCAAAAAAGTGCTCTGTGTACACTTTTTTGGGAAAAAGCCGGTTTCTTCCGCCCTGCCGGCGGCCCAACGGTCTTCCGGTTCAGTGACCACGTAACGCATGTAAGGTTACACACGTTACGCGGTGCCGCCGGTTTCGGTCCGGTGCCAGACCCGAACGCCGGCTGCGCCTCCGGCAGAGCGGTACCGGACACAAGCCAGTTGTCCGATAACGCTGCGTCAGGGGCGCTCTGTTCTCTGGTTCTTTGTTCTCTGTTCTCGCTCGTTTCGTAGCAATTTATTTACTTTACGAAAACTTTACACGATTCTTATTGTTCGCTAAAACTTCTTCACTATGATGGGGGTACCGCCCTAAACCTAAAACGCTGACAGTCTGAATGGGCAGGCGATGCAACCGCGCCATGTAGGTTGTGTGCCACACAGGTGACGCTGCGTACTGCGCAGTACCTGTAATAACGCGTGCGCTGGAGGACAGGCTGTTCCGGCAAAGCGGCCCGTCCGGGAGGTGCAGGGCGGTTGTGTGCGGTGTTCTATCGGGTGATCGGAAGAGTTAAAGGAGGGACGGACTATGGCAACGGCGGATCGAAAAATTGCCAAGGTGGACAGTGCAGAGAAAGCGCAGGCCTACTGGAAGACCAACATCCGGTTAATTCTGGGCTTGCTGGCGGTGTGGGCGCTGGTGTCGTATGTGGCGGCGATCGGACTGGCGCTGCCACTGGCTAATGTTCGGATCGGTAACGTGCCCTTTAGCTTCTGGATGGCGCATCAGGGTGCGATTGTCGTCTTTGTGATCCTCATCTTCACCTATGCCAAGATCATGGATCGGGTTGACAACAAGTTCGATGTACACGAGTAGTAGCGGAGTGAACTAAGGGAGGTGCAGCATGAGTGCGGTGGAACTCTGGACGTTTATTCTGGTTATTCTCACGTTTGGTATCTATCTCTACATTGGCTACACGAGTCGCGTGCGTGATACCAAAGGCTTCTACGTAGCCGGTCAAGGTGTTCCGGCCGTTGCCAACGGTGCGGCAACGGCGGCGGATTGGATGTCGGCAGCCTCGTTTATCTCGATGGCCGGGCTGATCTCCTTTATGGGCTTTGACGGCGCGATTTATCTGCTGGGTTGGACGGGTGGGTACGTCCTGCTGGCGCTGCTGCTGGCCCCGTACCTGCGTAAGTTCGGCAAGTATACTGTGCCGGACTTTGTGGGTGACCGTTACTACTCAAAGACGGCCCGTGGCGTAGCGGCAATTGCGGCGGTCTTTGTCTCGCTGACCTATGTGGCCGGGCAGATGCGCGGTGTTGGCGTGGTGTTCGGGCGCTTCCTGGGGCTGGAGGTTAACTGGGGTGTGGTCATCGGTATGGTGATTGTCGCCTTCTTCGCCGTGCTGGGTGGTATGAAAGGCATTACCTGGACCCAGGTAGCTCAGTATTTTGTGTTGATCCTGGCCTTTCTCATTCCGGCGGTGGCCATCTCGGCCGAACTGACCGGCAACCCGATCCCGCAGTTGGGACTGGCGTTTAGTAATATTACCTCCGATCTTGATGGACTCCAGCGCGAACTGGGCTTCCAGGAGTATACGCAACCATTTACCAATCTCGATCAACTCAATGTGTTTGCTATCACCATTGCACTGATGATCGGGACGGCCGGGCTGCCGCATGTGATTGTGCGTTTCTACACGGTGCCGAATGTGCGCGCGGCACGCTACTCCGCCGGCTGGGCGCTGCTCTTTATTGCGCTGCTCTACACCACTGCCCCGGCGCTGGCCGTGTTCGCCCGCTATAACCTGATCAACAGCCTCGATGGCGCGCAGGTCACGAATGTTGCCGGAACCGATGAGGAACCAATTTATAATCTGACCTATCCGGAGGGACACAAGAGTGCCGGTGAGGATATCGGATGGGCGACTTCCTGGCAAGAAGCCGATCTGCTCTCCTTTACCCCCGATGCTACGGGTGATGAGTTAACGATTAGCATGGCGAGTGCGGCGGGCGGTTTTGCCGAAGCGACGATTGACCGCGACATTATCGTGCTGGCAACGCCGGAAATTGCGCAGCTCTCACCCTTCGTGATTGCGCTGGTAGCGGCGGGTGGTCTGGCGGCGGCACTCTCGACGGCATCGGGGCTGTTGCTGGTGATCTCCAGCGCCTTCTCGCACGATATTTACTACCGCCTGATCAACCCGAATGCCGACGAGGCCCAGCGTCTGCTGGTCGGTCGTATTGTAATCTTCTTTGGTGTGGTGGCTGCCGGTTACTTTGGGATTAACCCACCAGGCTTTGTGGCTGAAGTGGTGGCCTTTGCCTTTGGTCTGGCGGCGGCGAGTTTCTTCCCCATCATCCTGCTGGGGATCTTCGACAAACGGGCCAACAACTATGGCGCTATCGCCGGTATGCTGACGGGCCTGATCTTTACGATGGTGATGATCCTGATGATGCGCTCGGTGCAACTGTTCGGCACGGAAGCGCCGATTATCGAGAGTTTCCTCGGCATCACGGCCCAGGGTATCGGCACAGTCGGCGCGATCCTGAACTTCCTGGTTACGTTCATTGTTTCGCGGTCGACTGCAGCACCGCCGCAGGAGATCCAGGATCTGGTCGAGTCGGTACGCGTTCCGCGTGGCGTGGGTGTGGCTCCGGCCCACGGCGACTGATAGCGGTTCTGCACACATTTCTGTTCCGCAGGCAAGCGGCGAGGAGCAAATTGCTCCCCGCCGCTTTTGTTTGTCGGGCATCGGTTTAAAAAGAACGGGCACATTCTCCCGGTGCTGTCTGTTTTCTCACCCGAAACTACTGCCCCGGATTTCCCAAAATACCGTATAATCCAGAGAACATAAAGGTACAGCACCACGCTGGGAGCCGGCAAGATCACGCTGACCGTGTAATTGTCATCCGCTGCTAATGTTCCGGTTGTGCCTGGACGGTATACTGCCTGAGAGAAATGTCACGCGGATCGGGTGCGGGGTTCAGGGAACATTTACCCGCTCCGGCCAACCTACACAGGACAGTCGTATGTTACTCACCCCCACCCGATCCGGCCCGCCGTTCAGTCCGGTCGTCCCTGTATCCGTGACCTGATATCATGCAAGGTGCCCATGATGCCACGACGCTGTTTTCCCGTTCTGCTGATCTTTGTTGTCCTGCTGGTCGCCTCTAATCTGATTACGGAACCACTGCCTATTCCAACCGCCTACAGCGCCGGACCCGTTGGTGCCCCCTCATTTGGGCTCAACACCCATCTGGCAACCCGCTATCCCGATCCGACCTCAATGGATATTCCCGCCGAGATTGTATCCGACCTGGGTGTGCCCTGGGTGCGGGAAGATTTTCACTGGCACCGCGTGCAGCCCGCCCCCGATGTCTGGGACTGGACCTTCACCGACGCGGCCATGCGCGCCCTGCTGCGGCGAGACATTGAGGTGCTGGGGGTGTTGGGGCCGTCTGTCGGCTGGGCCACCGATAACCCCGATGATACGCCCAACGATGTCTCCTACTACGCGCCCGATCCGGATCATTTTGAGGAGTATGTGCGCGCAGTGGTCACGCGCTATCGGCGCTACATTCACCATTGGGAAATCTGGAACGAGCCGGATAACAGCCTCTTCTGGCAGCCGCAGCCCGACCCGCAAGCCTACGCCGAGTTGCTGATGCGGGCCGGCGCGGTTATCAAAGAAATCGATCCGCAGGCGCAGGTGTTGATCGGTGGGTTTAATCCCTTCGATGTCACCTTTGCCCGCGCGGTGGCTGCCGAGGGCGCCTGGAACAGCTTTGACATTATCGCCATCCATCCCTATGTCGATCCCTACAGCCCCGAAGACGGCAATATTGCCGCCTCCGCCGGGATGGCGCGCGCCCTGGGCAACCAGTTTGGTCCCAAGCCGATCTGGGTGACGGAGCTGGGCTGGTCCAGCGGTCCCGGCGACCGCGACCGGGAAGGGCTCACCGATGAAGAACAGCAGGCCAACTACCTGGTGCGGGCAATGCTGCTGCTCTGGGAGGCGGGCGTCGAGCGTTCCTTCTGGTACATGCTCAAGGATGATAACCACAACCCCTACGGCCTGATCCGCGCCGGACGGGGGCGTGAGGACTACCGCGAGAGCCGGCAGAAACCGGCCTACGCCGCGCTGCGCACGCTGAACCGGGAACTGGCCGGTGCCGGCTTTGTCGAACGGCAAGACCTCTTCGAGAAGACCACCATCTTTGACTTTGAAGAGTTAGGTGAGTGGCGGCGCGTCAGTCAGCCGAATGGCCGGTTGGAGTTTACCAGTGTACAGATCCACGCCGGGGCCGGCAGCGCGCAGATTGTTTACAACTTCAGTACCGACAGCAACGACTATGTCGTGTTTGAGCGGCCCCAGCCGATCCCGCTTGCCGGTGAGCCCTACGCGCTCGGTGTGTGGGTCTACGGCGACGGCAGCGGGCATGGCGTCCGGGCCTGGCTACGCGATGCCGAGGGGGAAGTGCTGCAGTTTGCGTTAGGCAGTGTGGGCGCGCCGGATTGGCACTTTATCTCAACCCCCATCGGCGTTGAGGTTGACCCGGGCAACCGGATCAGCGGCAGCGGCAACGGGCGGGTTGATTTCCCCGCCGGCCTGGTGGCCCTGGTGCTTGATGATGTGACTGACGAGTCACGCGGGCGCGGTACAATCTACCTGGATAACCTGACCACAGTCAGTGGCCGGGAAGTCTACGACATGCGCCTCCGCCGGGGCGATGCGGCCCTGGATATCCTCTGGTCGCCGCCAACCACCCGCGTGGGCTTCAGTACCACGGCGACTACCGGGCAACTGGTTGAGCGCGACGGGGTGGTTTCCGATATCGGGGCAATCGACGGGCGCTTCTCGCTGACGATTGGTCCCGCGCCGGTCTACCTGTGGCATACGCGGGAGTAGTACTACAACGAGCTTTCTTTTCACCGCAGAGACGCAAAGAGCGCAGAGATGACCAACATCAGACGAACCGCTTGGCATAACACTCGCGCGCTTTCAACGCACCCGGTTAATCCTCTCGGAGTAGAAGCAGGCGGCAGCCGGGCTGCCGCCCTCTCTCAAGTGTAGACTTTTTTGCCGGAGCGCATTGGAATGCGGTTGGCGAGACCGGCAGAAACCGCCGATCCAGAAACCATGTCCCGCACCAGGACAGGCTGTGGATGCGCAGAAGCGCGTCCCTACCATAAAAAGCCTACATTACCAGGACGCCAGGTGGACGCGCAGAAGCGCATCCCTACCGCAAAATCTACTCCCGAAAGCGCGCCTACGGAATGCGCGATTACTCCGGCGCATTCAGGCGATAACCAATCCCGCGCACGTTCTCGATACAGCCCATCTCACCCGTCTCGTACCCCAGTTTGCGCCGTAGTGAACGCACCAGCGGACGCAGCAGCGACCCGGCTTCGGCATGGTCGGTATCCAGATCATGCGTCACCCGGATCAACTCTTGCAGCGACACCAGCCGGTTGACGCGCCGGGCCAGGTACTCCAGCAGCGTAAACTCCCGCGCGGAGAGTTTCACCGGCTGCCCATTATTCCAGACGCGGTGCTGGCCGGGATCGATCTGCAACTCTCCAACTATCAGTGTACTGGAGTCGTTACTGGCTTGCGGGGCCGCCTGCGTTGTGGGCTGCGTAATCTGCTGCGCCCGGCGCAGTTTCCCCCGCACCACGGCCAGCAGATCTTCCGGCTGAATCGGCTTGGTCAGATAGTCATCAACGCCCAACTCCTTGCCATACCGGATATCGCTGTCGAGTGTGCGTGCCGTCAAAAAGAGAAACGGGATGGTTGTCCAGAGGGGATTGGCGCGTACACGCTCATACAGTTGGTAGCCATTCATCTGGGGCATGGCAATATCTGCCAGAATAAGATCAACGGTGTGTGCCTGAAGCAGGGACAGCGCTTCAAGCCCATCATTTGCGGTCATCGCTTCATAGCCTGCCGCTTCGAGTGTCAGCGCCAGGCTGTCCAGTAGATCCGGTTGGTCATCAACGACAAGAATAGATCTTTTCATAGGTGCGAACCTCCTCCGTTAACAGGGGAAAGTAGACCACAAAAGTACTCCCTTCACCGGGAGTGGAAGCAACGGCAATCGTGCCGGCATGCAGGGTAATCAACTCGTGTGCAATAGCGAGGCCTAAACCGGTTCCCGATATATTTCCCTGTGGTTGCACACGGTAAAAACGCTCAAATATCTGGGGCATATTCTCTTCAGAGATACCAATCCCGGTGTCTGTAACCCGCACTGCGGCCCATGTGCCCGGTGGCAGATCGTGGCTGCCGGGCCAGACCGGTTCTTCCGCTGCACCTGTCGTTAACATGCGCGACTCACAGGTGATACATCCTCTGTCCGGCGTGTACTTGATGGCATTGTTCAAGAGATTGCGCAAAATCTGGCGCAACTGACCATCGTTCCCCGACACGGGCAGATAATCAACACCGGTGACGGAGAGGGATTGCGCCTTCTTCTGGATCAGGGGCACCTGTTTATCGGCCTCTTCGCCGATCAGTTCTACCAGATTCAGCGGCTGCCGCTTCATCGAGATCCGCTGGCTGTCGATCCGCGCAATTTCGAGCAGATCGCTGATCAGATCATCCAGCACTCGCGTGTGCTCCCGAATATCCCGGATCATGCGCTGCCGTCGTTCATCGCTTAACCGCGCATAGAGCGTATCCAGGTTGCCACTGAGCAGCGTAATAATCGAGAGGGGCGTACGTAGTTCATGCGAGACATTGGAGACAAACTGATCCTTCAGCCGTTCCGCTTCTTTAATCGGCGTAATGTCACGCTGGACACTGACATAACCCACCGGTTGACCCGGTGTGTGCGGATCAAACAGGGGCGCAATCGTCACCGCCGCGTCGTAGCGCGTGCCATCCTTCCGCTGGTTGACCAGTTCGCCGCGCCAGGTCTGACCGGCCTGCACAATCTGCTGGATCTCCTCCGAGATGGCGGGGAGCGGTCCATCACCCGGACGGCTGTAGGCATGCTGCCCGACCACCTCATCACTGGAATAGCCGGTGAGGGCGGCGGCGGCCGGGTTAAAGTAGTGGACGATATCTTCAAAGTCGGTGACGAGAACCGCTTCACCCAGCGCTTCGAGAATGGCCTGGGTGCGGTCACGCTCCAGTTCTAACTCGCGCGTACGCTGTGCAACAACCTCTTCCAGGTTATCGGCGTGGCGCTGCAGTTGCTGGTAGAGTTGCGCCGTTTCCATTGCCTGGCCGACCGCGCTGGCGACACTCTGCGCCAGGAGCAGTTCCTGGTCGTTAAAGCTGCAGGGTTCCACCGCGCCCATTTCGATCAGCCCGACGACCTGATTGCGCATCAGGATGGGAACAATCAGGCAGGTAGCCAGACCCGACCGCTCCATCAGCGCATACATTGGGGAGCGGGGTGCGTCAGGAGACAACTCCGCGTCAGCTGCAGGGCGGGTAATGCTCAGGGGCATTTTCGTCTGCAGCACATGGGCGATAGGCAGGCGCACATCGGTGTCGGCAGCGCCATTCCGGACCTGTTCCAGACAGGACCGGCACAGGTGGGGGGCGGCCGCGGCCGCCGAACGTGCAACAACGGTCCAGTGCGTTTGCGGCGTATCCAGCAGCAGCGCCGTTGCCCGACAGACCGCAAAGGTATGCACCAGCGACTCGCAGGCAATATTGATGACCTCTTGCGCATCCAGCGCGGTGGCCGCCGCCGCAATCACCCGGTTGAGCAGCGTTAACTCGCGGTTGCGCTGCCGGATATGCTCCTCGGCCATCTGGCGATAATCGCGCTCGAGTAACAGGCGTTGGTAGCGATTCAGGCGCATGATGGTTTTCACCCGCGTACGCAGTTCAACCCGGTCAAACGGCTTGGAGACAAAATCATCCGCGCCCGCCTCAATCCCTTGCAGCCGCGAATCTCGATCATCCAGCGCAGTGACCATAATAATCGGCACCTCTGCCAGGACCGGATCGGCCCGCAGACACCGGCAGACCTCAAACCCATCCATCTCCGGCATCATAACATCAAGAAAAATCAGATCGGGGGTCAGTTCGACGGCTTTTTCCAGCGCTTCCGTACCACTGCGCGCCGTTGCCAGGTTGTAGCCCTGCATCAGCAGCATGGCCCGCAGGGTCTCGCGTCCGATTGGTTCATCATCGACAATCAAGATGGTGCTGGTACGTTCGGCAACATCGGGTGCCGCTTTCTGAAGATCCTCGGTAATTGGTACGCTGTTCACACTATACACCTTCTACTTCTATTGAGATACGCCTGTATGTTGCAGGTGTATCTCCATGATAGTAACTATGTCCGCTAAATGAACTGGTTTTCGAAAATAGGCATTGACGCCGGCGGCCAGACAGCGATCATACTCACCGGGCAGGGCCAGCGATGTCAGGACGATAATGAAAACCGGCCCTAGACTGGTGTCGGCCCGAATACGGTGGAGGGTCTCCAGGGCATCAAAATCGGGCATATGCATACTCAAAATAACAATATTGGGATGGAATTCATATGCGCGTGTAACTGCCTCGACCCCGGTGCGCGCAACTACAATCTGGTACCCCTCTGCGGACAAATAGTTTGATGCATTTTCAAGCTGTCTCTCGTTGTTTTCTGCTATCAGAATAATCGGTCGCTGTGGTGTGGGTTGCCAATCGGTCAAGGTCAGGCGGCCGGCCGTGCGCTCCTCCGGCAGAGACATACTCCTGGTCGGGATGCTATCTCTATTCCAGGGCAGGGCAACAGTAAAACAGCTTCCCTCGCCGGGACTGCTGGTTACGGTAATACTCCCGCTATGCATTTCAACCATGCGATAGACCAGCGCCAATCCCAGGCCGGTACCGCCGTACGCTCTTGACAGCCGTCCATCCAGTTGCACAAATGGTTGGAATAAGCATGCCATATCTTCTGCGGCAATTCCAATCCCCGTATCCCAGACCGTAATCCGGACCGCATGACTGGCCGTATCACCTGCGACCCGTAGGCCAATCGTACCCGAATCCGGCGTAAACTTCACCGCATTGCTCACCAGGTTGACCAGAATCTGCTTCAGGCGGTGCTCATCGGCCGGTAAGGTCTGAACGGCATCGTCATAATCCAGGGCGACATGCAACTGCTTCTGCCGGATCTCTTGCTCGAACAGGGCAAAACTGGCCTGGCATACCGGCTTGAGGGCAACATTATCAATAACCAGGGCCACCTTGCCGGCACCGATTTTGGAGAGATCAAGCATATCGTTAATCATATTGAGCAGACGTTGACCACTCACTTCGATCTGCTGAAGGGCATGCTGCTGCTGGTTATTCAGGCCACCATAGACCTCTTCCTGCAATACCCCGGCCATCCCCAGAATGGCGTTCAGCGGCGTCCGCAGTTCATGGCTGATACTGGCAAGAAACTCATCCTTGAGGCGCACGGCGCGCAGCAACTCGGCATTGGCGGCACTTAAGTCGGCAGTGCGCTCGGCAACCCGCCGGGCCAGCAGACGCTGCTCGGCATGCAGGGCAATCTCGGCCTGTTTGCGCTCGGTAAGATCAACTGCCGTGCCCATAATGGCAAGCTGTTCATCGAACTCGACAACGGCAACTGAGAGGGAAACCCAGAGCAAGTCCCCTTTTTTGTTGCGCATTTTCAACTCGTACCGTGCAGGCACCTGAGCACCATCATGTATTGCCCACATTCTACCATCAAAAAAAGTAAATAGATCAAGATCAAGCCCGTCCCAGGAATGCAATGCCAGCAACTCTTCCCGCGTGTACCCGGAAAGCACCTCGGCTGCCGGATTGACATAGCGCAAGCGCAAGCCTCCCGGCAATGGCTGCGCAATAAAGATAGCCACCGGGAGGGTTTCGGACAGCGTGCGAAACTTGGTCTCACTCTTGCGCAGGGCCGTCTCAACGCGCTTACGTTCAGCAACCTCATTTTCCAGCAGCATAACGGTGTGGGCGAGTGGGGCGGTACGCGCTTCAATATGGCGCTCCCGTTCCGCATGCACCTGCTGCAGCGCGGTGTGCAGGAGTTGACACTCGGCCTGCATGCGTTGGTGCTGGACCAGCGTGCGAATGGCAAATGGCAGATGGTCCAGATATGCCGAGGTTTTGATCAGGTAATCAGTTGCACCCTGCTGCAGGGCTTCCAGGGCTATATGTTCCAGGTCTGGATTGGTAAGAATCAGTAGCGGTGCCTGTGCTGGATTAATCTGCATAAACTCCGCGATAGGAACTGCGGTGAAATCAGTTTCTGTGGCAAAGTTCGCCAGTACCAGATCATAGTGACTGTCGGCTACATGGGCCGTCAGTTCCGGGTATGACGCAACATCAACAATTACAAAGTCGGTGGTTGCGCGTTCCAATGCACTGCGGACGCGCTCCCGTTCTGCCGGAATCTGATCAATATAGAGTATACAGATAGTGTCGTGCATTATCGTATCCGGCTTTCTTCTGCCTGACGGGATCGCGTACCGGCGGTGAGCCGGCACCTGACCCTCGCCTGAAAATACACACTTGCTATTTTTGTGATAGTCAAGACTTACGCGGTGGACGTGCAAACCGGACGTTTGATTGAAATGAGTGGCCCGATTCGTCTGCGGCCGCATGGTACGCTATTATCTTTTTCACGAAATTTTTGCACGCTGTGCAAAAATTTCGTGAAAAAGGTGGTCTGTTCCGCCCTGCCGGAGGCGAAATACATCTCCAGGTGAAGAACTGCGTAAGCCCTGATAGCGATACATCTTGCTGGATCAAATTCAATACGCGCCGGAGGTTGCGCCACTGCTGCAGACACCCGGCACGCTGCATTTCCGGTTGTTGTTCACGCATATACTGCCGGGGCTGTTCCCGGCAGCGGCACTCGACCCGTTTCCGGTCCTGGGCCTCCATTCGGGCCGGCAGATGCCGGATGCTATGCCTGGTCGTATCAATATGGATAACCGGGCGACCAATATACCGGGCATAGGCGACAACATCGCCCGTTCCGCCGTGGCCGGCTGCCGGTTGACCATTCCACGCCGCCAGCATGAGATCACAGTTGTCGGCTAATCGACATCCAACCGCCATGTAAGCCGCATCGGAACGTTGCCGGAATGGCAGTGTCGAGACATTGCGGCAATGTGCCAGCAGATGCAGGTACTGTTCACGCAATGGTCCTGGCGGAAAGTCGGCGATAAAGCCCTCGTAGGCAATAACTGCGTCGAGGGGAATACCCAACGCCAGCGCAGCTTCGGCGAACAGCATATCGGCTCCCGCGGCCACGCCGAAGAGGGCAACAACGCCTGCCGGGTGGGCCTGCTGTGCCTGCGCCAGCAGCAACTGGAAGGCATGGGCAACAAATTGAACGGTATCAGAATCTCCCAGGTTGCGATGTCCGGTTACAGCAATACGATAGCATTGTGCCATCTTCCTGACTTCCTACCTCTGGTATCGTGCCGGCGTCGTAAACCTCACCGGGATTGGGTGAGGTCATACCCGGCTGCCGGTACTCTCCATTGAGGCACAGCATTCCATCGCTGGTAAGGTCGGCTTGCAAAAACTGGGTGACGATCTGCGGGTCAAACTGTGTCCCGGCCTGCGATTGAATATAGTCCCGCACCTCTGCTTCGGGCCATCCCCGGCGATAGGGCCGATCCGAACATAGGGCATCCCAGACATCCACAACGGCAAAGATCCGCGCCGGCAGGGGGATCTCTTCGCCGCGCAGTCTGCGGGGGTAGCCGCTCCCATCCCAGCGCTCATGATGGCAGTAGGGAATATCCAGGCTTGGCCGCAAAAATGCAATCGGCGCAAGCCAGTCATAGGCATACACGGGATGGCGGCGCATAATTTCCCACTCCTCATCGGTCAGCGGCCCCGGTTTCAGGAGAATTTTATCAGGAATCGCCATCTTGCCAATATCATGGAGCAGCGCCCCCCGCCGTACATGTACCAGTTCCGCTGCGCTAAACCCCATGTTGCGCGCCAGCCGTACAGTTGCCTCGGTAACGCGCTGCGTATGCCCCTCGGTTTCATTATCGCGCAGATCGAGCGCATGCACCCATCCTTCCAGGGTAGCATCATAGGCCAGCGCCAGATCAGAATTGGCCCGCTGCAGATCATCAAAGAGGTTGGCATTATCGATGGCAATTGCGGCCTGCATTGCCAGTGCTTCAAGAAATCCCACCCATTCTGCATCGGGCGTACCGGCATTATGCTGGAAAAGCTCCAGCACACCTTTGACCTGGCCCTTGGCAATTAGCGGCACAGCATAGTACGATGTAAAATGTTCGCTCCGCAACAACAACGACCGCTTGCCCAACGATTGCGTTTCGTCTGGATGTGTCACCGTAAGCATCCGGCGTTCAAAAGCGGCCCGGCCCGGGTAATCCTCATTCAGACGCAGCCGGGTCTGGCGGATCGCCTCGGTGGTAAACCCGCGCCCCGCCGCAAATTCAAGGATCTGGCTGTGCGGTTCAAGCAGCAGCAGCATGGCGGCATCCACATGCAGTTGATTGACAACCTGCTCGAGAATAATATTCAGCGTCACGCGGCGGTCAGTGCTGGATGTAATGGCCGTGTCAATCGTGCGTAGCGCCGTCAGATGCTGAATATGCCGCTGAATCTGTGCTTCGGCCTGCTTCCGCTCACTGATATCCCGCAGGACAATCTGCGCCGCCGGTTCATTTTCCCAGATGTAATAGCCGACATTCATCTCAACGGCAAAATGGCTATGATCCAGCCGGGTAAACTCCGTTTCCAGGCGTGCATTATACCCGGTATCGGTGACAATGCGATCCAGACAGTCAAGCACATCTTCCCACTGTGCTGAAACAATAAACGCACTGATATTCTTCTCAATCACCTGAGAACGTTTTTGTGCGCCCAGCAACCGCAGTGTGGCCGGATTAGCCAGCAGAATAGTTCCCTCGGCATTAACAATCACAATCCCATCGGGCGAAAATTCGATAATACGTTCAAATCCGGCACGTTCCGCAAGTAGCCGGCGGTAGCGATTCAGGCGCACGATACTCCGTACGCGTAACCGCAGTTCCGCCCGATCAAAGGGTTTAGAGATAAAATCATCCGCCCCCACCTCGATCCCGCGCAGACGTGAGTCCCGGTCGTCCAGCGCCGTCAGCATGATGATGGGAACTTCGGCCAGGAGCGGATCGGAACGTAAGCGCCGGCAGACCTCATAGCCATCCATACCCGGCAACATCACATCCAATAAAATAAGATCGGGCAGGCTTGCCGTCGCCAGTATTAATCCCTCAACGCCGGTATTGGCAACCAGCAGGTTGTGTCCTTGCGACAGGAGTAGCGCTTTGAGCGTTTCACAGCCGGCCAGATCATCATCGACAATAAGAATTGTACCAATATAGTCCATACCTTCGTCTCTTACCCATGCAAAACAGCGTAAACTTCCGCAGTGGCAACCAGAACAAGCTGTAAACTATGCTATCGCCAATACTACTCTACCAGAGAGCCATAATTAGATATATGGGCACCCAATGGTAATTCCTGTGTAGTTGCGTGCGAAAAGTGGGGGACTGGAAGGTAGGGTTACGGGCAATACCTTTCAAATAATATGAGTTACGCGATCCTTCCTCTGGAAGAGGATAACGCCTCCGGCAGGGCGAAAGAAACAAGCTAAAAAGCGTACCACGCTGCCGCAGGCGAAGCCGGCTTTCATGTCGGTCAACAGACCCAAATAGGTTGCACCGCGTAACTGCAGTAAGTTACACGAGTTACGCAGTCACTCCTTGAGAAACTGGTTTCGCCTCCGGCAGGGCGGAACCGAGCATTCTTTTTCACGAACATTTGGCTCACAGAGCCAAATGTTCGTGAAAAAGATCAAACAGTACCATGCTGCCGCAGGCGAAGACTGCCGTTGTGGGAGCACAAGTCTGATTTGTACGCCCACCGCGTAACTATAGTAAGTTACAACTGTTCCCGAAAATAGTTGGCATAGAGTTGGCAACGGGGGAGTACCGCCCTTCCCGCCCGACGAACCAGACCCGCACTGCGTAGTCGCAGGAAGATCTGCTCGTTGCAGCTCTGGTTTTCCAATACCTGGCGCATGCCCGCGACCAGATCGGGCTCTGTATGGAGCCGCTGTAGTTGTGCGCGCAAATACGCGCCAAATGGCCCGGATTCGTTTGTGGCATCGACAAAGATATCGGCGGGGAACATGTGCTGCTCACGGGCAGCCACCAGGTAGAGCGCCCGGCGTGTCAGGTAGGGATGTCCGTTGAGGAGCGCCGTCAGTTGCCGCTCCTCGATCACAGTGAAGGGCATCCCATGCCGTCGGTTGAGCAGGGAAACCTGTTCAGGCGTAAAGTCGCCCAACTCGATCAGCATACTTACGTCGAAGGGCGACTGGCTGCGATCCGCTACCAGTTGATCGGGCTCGATGGATGTCACCAGCAAGAGATCGAACTGCCGCCAGCGCTCATCGGTGGCACGGCATGTGTGCCAGCGGCGCAGCATTCCCAGGAAATCACCGCAGAAGGGGCGGGTATGCAGACTATCCACTTCGTCCAGTGCCAGTACCAGCGGTTGCGTCAGCCCTATCGGCAGGTATTGCTGCAGATAGTGGGTGCAGCGCTGCACCGCGGTTAGTGGTTCGTTCCAGGCAGCGTCAAGCCGGCCGGCCGGCACATCCAGGCCGGCGGCGTCCGTAATGCGGCAGCAGAATGCACGCAGAAAGGTATCGGCATCGGTGTGGGCCACCGCACTGAACTCCTGGAGGTTGATCAGGGCGACCCGCTTACCGGCCTCGCGCGCGGCGGCGATGGCGCGGTCGAGGAGCGCGCTTTTGCCCACCTGCGGCGGTCCCTTGATCGTTATCGTCGCACCCTGGCCCGGCTTGCGGATAATTGTTATCACCGTCCGGTCGCCCGGGCGTTCGACATAGAAGGGCGAATTGGGCCGCATGCGGCCCTCGGCCGGCTCCGGCGGAAAAATCGGCTCGCCCCCCTGCTGCAACTCGATCAGCATTTCAACTTCGATATCGGTGTCGGTATCGCCGCCGGCCGGCGCGGTTATCCCCGGCGGCGCGTCATCGGGATGCAACTGCTGTTCGATAGTAGCTAACTCCTGCGCCATCTGTGCATGGGCAGCTTCCGCCGCCGCGATTTGCTGCTTTAACGTTGCGCGTTCGGTATTCTCAGGTGCAACGGCATAGGCCTGCTGCAGTTCGGCAATTTTTTCGCGCAGTTTTTCATACTGCTGTTGCACATCGGCGTGCTTGCGTCGAAGCTGGTCCTGGTTCATGGTGCTGGCCCCCTGTTATTTCTTCTGCCAGCGATTGTACCGCATTGAGTGACCGCTTGGCAAGCAGTTTCCCCGCCTTTATTCCCCGCATTCCCTGGTTTCACGTCCCAACCGGGAATAGTGCGCCATCCCTGGGTGATATGCTATAGGGAAGCGGAAACTTTAATCCATCCCTTGGTCTGCTCTCCCCCGCTTGGTGCTGCCACGCCCACTGGACGATGGAACACAGAAGGGATGAGTATTTCCTTCCGCTTTCCATACTCCCAACGACAAAACCCATTCAACCAGGCAGGCGCGGATGCGCCGAAGCGCATCCCTACCGGCTTGAGCGGAATATCTTTCAATTTGTGCGGTTGGGCCGGTTACAGCCGCACCAGTCGCTGCATGACCTGCCGGCCGGCGGACTGGCGCATGCCGCACTGGAAGATTGGAAGATGTCGCCGCTTGTGGAGCGCTGGACATGATTGGGAATGTGTGGGAGGTAACAACCAGCAAACGCAATGGGTATCCGGCCCAGAGTGGGGTATTCAAACAAGACTTCACACCTGGTTATTACAGTGTGCCATGGTGGGGTATTTATTGTTCTAAAAAACATTATTTACGGTGATATACGTATCAAATATCGACCTGCCGTTCTCATCATGGCGGCTTTCGCGTAATGCCGGCCGCTCCACGTCCCACAGCCGATAGCCGTAAGTGTCACTACCACACGCCATCTGCCAGGCATTTTGCCATCACACCATCGGCCCGTTCCCGGTTCCCGGTTCCCGGTTCTCAGTTCTCAGTTCTCAATTCTCACCTGGCATAGTTTATGCCAAGAGATACTAATAATTAGTTACACGACGTACGCGGTGGGAGTTTGGACTACGAACAACACGACATGAACGAACACCGTGAAACGGCCAATGCTGCCATCTTTGTATCAGGCGATCCCACATTTGGCGGGGGATATCGCCTCCGGCAGGGCGGAAGAGACCATTCTTGTTTCCAAAATATTTACACAGAGTGCAAATGTTTTGTAAAAAAGATCGATCACGTACCATGCTGCCGCAGGCGAAACCGGCCATTACCGGGCGCAAACGCCCAGTTTGCAGACCGTACCGCGTAACGCGTGTGAATTACCAGTGATCAGCATTCCTGGAATGCCGGTACAATACAGGCAGCCGGGAAAAGGTGCGCCCTGAGCGTAACTCCACGTATGGTATCCTCTTGCTTCGCGCGAAGGTCAAAATATGCTCAAACACAAACGACTGACACCATTCGTCTATAGCAGCATCGGCGTCGTTCTGGTACTGGCGTTGCTACGCCTGGGGCCGGGAATGCTGGATGCCATGCTCACTACCAACGGCTATGCGCCACACGGGTTCTGTATCCTGTGGGATCGTCAGCTTCTCTGGCTGCATGTGCTTACGGATGCCCTGATTGGCGTATCCTACGTCATTATCGCGCTGACGCTGACCTACCTGGTGCATCGTGCGCGGCGGGATATCCCGTTTCATTGGATTCTGCTGGCTTTCGGGCTCTTTATCATCACCTGTGGCGGCACTCATTTTATGTCCGTCTGGACCTTCTGGACGCCGGTCTACTGGCTCTCCGGGAATGTCAAGCTGGTGACGGCGGTAGCTTCGGTTGCCACGGCGGTGGCTTTCCCGCCGCTGGTGCCGCGCATGCTCTCGCTGGTCAGCGCCGCCAAAATCTCGCAAGAGCGCAAGCAACAACTGGAGCGGGCAAACAATGAGTTGGAGATCCTGTACCGGAAAATTATCGAAGTCGATGATCTGAAGACGCGTTTCTTCGCAAATGTCAGCCACGAGCTGCGTACACCGCTGATGCTGGTGTTGGGTTCGACGGAGCGCATGCTCTCCACGCCGGAAGTTACCCGAAAACAGCGGCACAATCTGGAGATGATTGACCGCAACGCGCGGTTGTTGCTCCAGCAGGTGAACGATCTGCTGGATGTGGCCCGGCTTGAGGCGGGGAAGATGGACCTGACCCGCAGTACGGTTGACCTGACGCAACTGCTGCGGGTTACGGCCGCGCATTTTGATATCCAGGCCCAGGCGGATGGAATAACCTTTGTGGTGGAAACCCCGGCTTCTGTGCAGGCACAGGTTGATGCGGAGAAGATCCAGCGCGTGCTGCTGAATCTGCTCGCCAATGCCTTTAAATTTACGCCTGAAGGTGGTATAGTACGCTGTGAATTGCATACTACTGCTTCCCAGGCAACTATCGTTGTTATGGACAGTGGTCCAGGCGTACAACCGGAGCTGCGCGCCGCCATCTTTGAACGCTTCCGCCAGAGCGATCGTAATAGGCCTTCCCGCGCCGGTGGCACCGGGTTGGGCCTGTCGATTGCCAAGGAGTTTATTGAGATGCATAACGGCTCAATTATGGTTGACGATGCGCCTACCGGCGGTGCCCGCTTCCAGGTTGAACTGCCGCTTGCTACATCCCCCGCTGGTACCGCAACCATATCCGCGCCGGATAATGGCGGGAGCGTGACACGATTGCCCGAACCGGCACAGGTTAGCCTGTCGCCGCATACTGAACCGGAGACTGTCATGATCGCAGATCCTGAAGCGGCGCTAATATTAATTGTTGAAGATAACCCGGATATGCGCCGCTTTATTGGCGAGGCGCTGGCGGGCACCTATCGTATTGCTACCGCTGCCGACGGCAATGCCGGGTTGTCGCAGGCGCTGGCGCTGGCACCCGATCTGATTCTCAGCGATATTATGATGCCGACCATGAGCGGCATCCAACTGGTGCAGGCGGTGCGGTCCCACCCGAAATTGGCGGCGGTTCCGCTGGTCCTGCTGACGGCGAAGGCCGATGAGCAACTGCGGGTTGAGATGCTTCAAAGTGGCGTGCAGGACTATCTGGTTAAACCCTTCTCCTCCGAGGAGTTGCGCGCGCGCCTGGCAAACCTGCTCGAAGTGAAGCGGACACGCGAGTTGCTCCAGCGGGAACTGGCCAGCCAGAGCCACGATCTGGCGGGCCTGGCGCATGAAGTGACCCTGCGCAAGCGCGAGTTGGAGCAGGCGCTGCAGGAGCAGGCGCGTCTCCACGAAGAGACCAAGCAGGCGCTCCGTCTGCGGGATGAGTTTCTGGCGATTGCCTCCCACGAACTCAAAACGCCGCTGACCTCGCTGGTTGGAATTGCACAGTTGCTGGCCCGGCGCTCGGCGGAACAGGATAACCTGAGTGAGCGTGACCGGCGCGCGGTGCGCACAATTTTTGAGCAGGGCACACGGCTCAACCAGATGATCGAAATGCTGTTCGATCTGGCGCGGATGGATCGGGAGCAGTTTGAGATCAAACCGGTCCCGCTCGATCTGGTAGCGTTGATCCGGCGCGTGGTTGAAGAAACCCGGCCCACCCTGAAGCAGCATACGATTGAGTTGCAGTCGCCGCAGGAGGAGGTGATTGTCGCAGGTGACGCACTACGGCTGGAGCAGGTGCTTCATAACCTGATCGGCAATGCCGTCAAATACAGCCCCCAGGGTGGGCTGATCCGGGTGGCGCTGGAACAGCAGGAAGGGCTGGTCCGCATCACCGTGGCCGACAATGGCATGGGCATCCCCGCCGAGGCGCTGTCACAGCTCTTCCAGCGCTTTTATCGCGCACCCAATATTTCGTATCATCACATCAGCGGCATGGGCGTCGGCCTCTACATCGTCCAGGAGATCATCCGGCATCATAACGGCTGGGTTGAGGTAGCGAGCACCGAAGATGAAGGTAGCACCTTTATTATCTGGCTCCCGCTCTACGCCGCTGCGCTGCCGGCCCCGGAGGATGCCAACCATGCGCCCCCTACGTCCGACAATGGCATGTGATACGATCATATACAGGTGTTACGCCTGGTGCGGTTAACCCGGATGGTTGCCCAAAAAGACCGGATAACGTACCATGCTGCCGCAGGCGAAGCCGGCTTTCATAGGACAGGAGTTACATAGTCCCTGAACCGGCAGAGAATTTCGCCTCCGGCAGGGTAAAAAAGATACAAAAGTACCATGCTGCCGCAGGCGAATCGAGCTTCCATTGGGTGAAACGTCCAGTTTGTACGTCCACCGCGTAACTTGTGTGAATAAGATCAAGCGAGCATATCAGTGAGCACTGTTTTAATTGATGATGATGATCCCGGTATCCGGTTTATGTTGACCGACCTGCTGGAAGAGGCCGGATACCATGTGGCCGATGCCGCGCATGGACAGGAGGCCATAACGTATCTTCACACCAGTGGCATACGCCCCTGTATGATCCTGCTGGACCTGATGATGCCGATTATGAATGGCCGGCAGTTCCGTACGATCCAGCAGCAAGACCCGACATTTGCGACGATCCCGGTGGTGGTTCTCTCGGCGGTTGATGACATCAAGCAGGCGGCCGGGTCAATCGGGGCTGAGGCGCTGATTGCCAAGCCGGTTGATTTTGATGCGCTGTTGGAAACAGTTGCGACCTACTGTGCCTGATGGCGGCTGCCGGCTCACCCGAGGCGGTGGCATAAGCGCCTGCCGGCGAAATCGCTCCTCGCGCCTGCTTCTTCTCTTGCCGCTCTGCTCTGCGTGTAGTCGCGCTGTGCCGCGCTCCGCCCTCCGACCCAGGTGATCTCCGACCAACGAATGAGGCGTTTAGGGCAATTTGAACAGTGCTCTTTCGCGCGGCTTATACTGGGAAATAATGCAACTGCCCGATGACACCGAGCGTCGAACTATGAGATACTGGGAATAGGGGTTACGGGTTACAGGATTAACCGTTAACCCCTATAACCCCTATTGCCTAACCGTTACTATCGAGGAGCGAGAAGCTATGACGACAGATACAGCACCACGGCGACGAAAATGGTTCCGGCGCAAGTCCGTGCTGATTGGTATGGTGCTGCTGATTGTGCTGCTGGGCGCGGGTGGGCTATTGCTTCAGCGCGGCGCGCCCACCGACGCTGCCGAACTGCCGCCCGGCTGGGAGGTTGCGATCGCCGAGGAGGGCACGATTGAGGCCACCATCGACGCCACGGGTGAAGTTGAACCGGCAGCCGAGGCCAGTCTGAGTTTTGCCGTCAACGGCACGGTCACGGCGGTGCTGGTCACGGCGGGCGCATCTGTGGAACCCGGCCAACCGCTGGCGCGCATCGATCCGGTTGAGCTTGAGTTGAGCCTGGAGAAAGCCCGGGCCGACCTCGCGCAAGAGCAGGCCGACTACGCGACAATCCGGGAGGGTGCAACACCACAGGAGATAGCCGAGGCCCAGGCCCGCGTGTCCCGGGCACAGAGCCAGTATAATCAGACAGCCGGCAGTGTCACCCAGGCCGATATCGATGCGGCCCGCGCCGAGTTGGAGCAGGCGCAGGCAAAACTGGCCCGCCTCCAGAGCGGCCCTGAAGAGAAAGATCTGGTTGATGCGCGTGAGCGGGTGGAGCGGGCCCGCGTGGCCCTCAACTCGGCGCGCACGCAGCTTGCCGGTGCCAAGGAGCGGGCCCGCCTGGACATGGAAACAACCGCCAACGAAGTGCGCAACAAGCAGGAAGAGTATAGCCGGATCTACTGGGAGAACCGCGAGTTGGAGAATGCTCTGGCGCGCGGTGGCGACGAACTGCCCCAGGAAGATAAGGACGAAGAGGCCGCCGCCCTGCGCGCGGTTGAGGATGCAGAGATGACCCTGGAGCAGCAGCGGGTCGCCTATGAGGAAGCGCAGCAGGAAGAGATTACCACCTTGCAGGAGCGCGAGTCCGATCTGCGCGAGGCGCAGGCCAACCTCGACGATGTGCTGTCCGGGGTGCGGACGGAAGATCTGGCCGAGGCGCGGGCCGAAGTGCGGCGGGCCCAGGCCGGCCTGGAAGAACTGACTGGCGCAAACCGTAGCAGCGGGCTGGAAGTGGACCGCGCCGGCATCGCTGAGGCGCAAGCGCAACTGGAAAAACTGCTGGTTGATCCGAGCGCCGGCGAGATTGCCAAAGCCGAGGCCGCCATTGCCCGCGCCGAGGTCGCCGTGCAGGAGGCCGAGCGCGATATTGAGCAGGCCACCATGGTTGCGCCTTTCGCGGCGACTGTCTCCCGCGTCAATCTGCAGGTGGGTGAGCGCACCGATGGCCCATCGGCGGCGGGCAGCAGCGCGGATATTGTCATCGCCGATCTGAGCAGCATGCATGTCGATGTGCCGGTGGACGAACTCGATGTGGCCCAGATAGAGGTGGGGCAGCAGGTGCGCGTCACGCTGGATGCGTTGCCCGACCAGGAGCTAACCGGCACGGTGACAAATATCGCGCCGACGGCGGATAAGAGTGACCAGGGCACCACCACCTACGAAGTAACAGTCGAGATTGATATGGGCGATGCGCCCGTGCGCCCCGGCATGACCGCCGTGGTCGAGATTGTGACGGTCAGCAAAGATGATGTGGTGCTGGTGCCGCGCCGCGCCGTCCAGACCGAGAATGGTCAGAGCTACGTGCTTATTCCGGTTGAGGGGGAGCCGACCGAGCCGGGGATGCCCGCCGGCGAGCGGCGCGAGGTTGCGCTGGGCCTGAGTGATCGCCGGTTTGTGGAGATCACGGATGGCCTGGAGGCGGGCGAGGAGATCCTGGTACAGGATGTAGTGCAGACGTTTAATCCGATGGAGCGCTAACCGAGGATGCTCTATCTCCAGGGAGACAGGTGCATGGCCGAGTTGATTGAAGTACGCGAGCTTGTAAAATCATATCGGATGGGTGATGTGACGGTGCAGGCGTTGCGCGGTGTCACCCTGACCATTGACGCGGGCGAGATGGTGGCGATTATGGGGCCATCGGGTAGCGGCAAGAGTACGCTGATGAATATCATCGGCTGCCTGGATCAGCCGAGCGGTGGGGCCTACCTGCTGGATGGCGTTGATGTCGGTAGCCTGAATGATAATCGCCTGGCCGCCATTCGCAACCAGAAGATCGGGTTTGTATTTCAGCAGTACATGCTGCTGCAGCGGACCAGTGCTCTGCGCAATGTGGAACTGCCGATGCTGTATGGCGGCAAGGGCAACCGGCATGAGCGGGCGCGGGCAGCATTGGAGGCCGTGGGCATGGGCGAGCGGTTGCACCACAAGCCCAACGAGCTATCCGGCGGGCAGCAGCAGCGGGTGGCGATTGCCCGGGCGCTGGTCAACAACCCGCGCATTATCATGGCCGACGAACCAACCGGCGCGCTCGACTCAAAGACGGGGGAAGAGATCATGGGCATCTTCCAGCGGCTTAACCGCGAGCAGGGGATCACCGTGATCCTGGTGACGCACGAGGCCGAGATTGCCCGGCATGCCCGTCGAGTGATCAGCCTGCGCGACGGTGAGATTGAGAGCGATGCGCCGGTCGCCGAGCCGCTCGAGGTGAACGTGGCCCCACGGGTGCAGGCGGTGGCGTAGCCGGTTGTGTGTCGTGGCGTTTATGCCTTGCAATCAGTGGTATAGCAATCCTGAATTGGTAGTGAACTGGTTCTTAGCGATTCGCTCCCAACCGCCTGATGAACATTACTGGACGGGAGTCCCGGCTTTAGCCGGATCGGGCTTTCCCGACAGTATGCCGCTGCCGAGGCAGGCATCCCACCGGCTAAATCCGGGACTCCCGGATGGCATATCCGGCTTATTTGCGCAAAGTTCTTAAGGCGGCACTACGACAGATTTAGGGTTGCGGTAGGGGCCGGCCCTGCGGACGCGCAGAAGCGCGTCCCTACTGGGGCAGTGGCGCAAGCGAATTTTTCAGGAATAGCAGGAAACAGAAGATGAGGTTGTTTGAATCACTGCGGGTTGCCTGGACTGCCCTGAGCGCCAACAAGCTGCGCTCCATGCTGACCATGCTTGGGATTATCATCGGTGTGGGCGCGGTGATTGGCATGCTGGCGATCGGCAGCGGCTTTCAGCGCTTCCTGGATCAGCAGTTTAGCAGCTTTGGCGTGGGCGTCTTCTATGTCGGCCCGTTTGTCGATAGCCGCCGGGTGGACGAAAACCGGTCGGCCCGCCTGACCGCCGACGATGCCGAGGTGATTATGCAGCCGGGCGCGGCTCCCGCCGTCAAAACGGTTGCGGTGCAGTATAGTCTGAACGGAACGGTGCGGGCCGGGCGGGAGAGCCAGAGCCTGTCGGTCAACGCGGTCTCCCCCAGCCACTTCACAATTTCCGCCAACACGCTGGATGCGGGGCGCTACTTCACCGAGGAAGAGAATGACGCGCGCGCGCGGGTGGCAATCCTGGGGATCGATGCCGCGCAGAACCTGTTCGACCCGGAGATCCCCCCGGTGGGACAGCGTATCTCGATCAATGGCGTCAGCTTTGACGTGGTGGGCGTCCTGGTGCCGGAACAGAGCGGTGGTGGACCTGGCGGCAATGCCGGGCTCTCCGTATTTGTGCCCTACGAAACCGGCAAGAGCCGCCTCTTTCGCAACCGGGTTTCTTCCCGCGTCGATGTCAATACCCTTACCGTTCAGGCACAGGACCGGGACCAGGTTGACGAAGCTATTCGGCAGGTGACAATGATCCTGCGTGAGCAGCATCGCCTGACCTACCAGGACAATGACTTCACGATCATCAGTCTGGATCAGATTACGGCCACAGTTGAAGGTATTATCGCGGGTTTTAACGCCTTCCTGGGGCTTGTTGCCGGGATTTCGCTGCTGGTGGGCGGCATCGGCATTATGAATATTATGCTGGTCAGCGTCACCGAACGCACCCGCGAGATCGGCCTGCGCAAGGCGGTGGGCGCGCGCCACGCGGATATTCTGCAGCAGTTCCTGATTGAGGCGATTGTGCTCTGCCTGTGTGGGGCCGCGCTGGGGGTATTGCTGGGCTATGCGTTGTCCTTCCTGGGCAGCTTTGTGCTGGTAGGCGTCTTCCAGGCCGAGGGCGCGCAGGCGGTGGTGACGCCGGGGGCGGTGCTGCTGGCGACGGTCATCGCGGCGACGATCGGGCTCTTCTTTGGTTTCTTCCCGGCGTTGCAGGCGTCCCGCCTCAACCCGATTGAAGCATTGCGCTATGAGTAGTTTGTGAGTTTGTGAGTTTTGAGTTTTGAGTTTTGAGTTTCAAGGGCTGCGTGCTGGGGGTTATAACTCAAAATTCATCATTCGACATTCAAAACTCAAAACTCTGTGAGAGTTACTATGAGTATTCTAGAGTCGTTTCGGGTGGCCTGGGTGGCGTTGCTGTCGAATAAGGTGCGTGCCTTGCTGACGATGCTGGGCATTATCATCGGCGTGGGCGCAGTCGTGGGTATGCTGGCGATCGGCAACGGGCTATCGAACTATATCGAGGGCGAGTTTAATAAAATGGGCGTCGGGGTGTTCTACATCATGCCCCAGGTTGACAGCACCGCAACCGATGTCGATATCGCGCCCCGCCTGACTGCCGAAGATGCCGAGGCCATCCTGCGTCCGGGTGTCGCGCCGGCTGTGACCGGGGTTGTGGTTGAGTATCAGAATACG
Source organism: Chloroflexaceae bacterium (assembly GCA_034437035.1). Taxonomy (GTDB): domain Bacteria; phylum Chloroflexota; class Chloroflexia; order Chloroflexales; family Chloroflexaceae; genus CAKZQX01. Next base: position 18,967 of record DAOTUI010000175.1, on the reverse strand, counting down.
GCCGTTGCCGGCGGCGGTGGCGACCGCTACTACTACCCGGTCAAGGGGATCACCCCCAGCCACTTCACCGTTGCGGCGCATGAACTGGCGGCCGGCCGCTTCTACACGCCGGAGGACGAGCAGGAGCGCGCGCGGGTCGCCGTGATCGGCTACGAGGTGGCCGCGACGCTGTATGGCAGCATCGGCAACGCCCTGGGGCAGCGCATGACCCTCGACGGTGTGAGCTTTGATGTCGTGGGGGTGATCGCCACCGAGCCGAGTATGGTGTCGAACGATTTTGACAGCCCCGGCGAAACAGTCTATGTGCCCTACCAGACCGCCCGTAGCCGCCTGTTCCGCAACCAGGTTTCCACGCGGGTCGATGTTGATCAGATCACGGTGCAGGCGCGCAGCGTTGACGAGGTTGACCCGGCGATTGAGCAGGTGACGGCGCTCCTGCGTGAGCGGCACCGCCTGACCTATCAGCCGAATGACTTTCGCATCGACAACCCGGAAGAGGACGCCGCCAATGCCCAGGCGACGATTATTGGCCTGAAGGTCTTCCTGGGGATTATCGCGGGGATCTCGTTGCTGGTGGGTGGCATCGGGATTATGAATATCATGCTGGTCAGTGTGACGCAGCGCACCCGCGAGATCGGGCTACGCAAGGCGGTCGGCGCGCGCCCGCGGGATATCCTGCAGCAGTTCCTGATCGAGGCGATCCTGCTCTGCTTCCTCGGTGGCGCATTTGGCGTGCTGCTGGGCTATGGCATGTCGTTTGCCGGAACGTTTGTCCTGGAAGAGGTCTTCCGGGCCGAGGGATCGCGGGCGACGGTCTCGGCTAATGCGATCATCCTGGCGACAACGATCTCAACGGCTATCGGGGTCGGATTTGGCTTCTTCCCGGCCCTGCGCGCGGCGCGGCTCAACCCGATCCAGGCGCTACGGTCGGAGTAGGGGCGCAAGTATGCGGCGCATGCACGTATTCGCGTTTTTCGTGCCGTTTCGCGGGGTTCTTGATCCAGAGCCTTTCGCATTATTCGGCTATATTCCGCATGTGCGAGGAGAGCATCACCCGAAAGCCCACGTTGAAACCGGAGTCCGGATAGTTCCCATGCCGCGCCCCACACCGAATATACGTTCTTGTACCTGCATGGTTTCCTCCCGTACGGGCAACCAATTCTACATCGTCCGCTACCAGCATGGCCCGGTGTGGGCTGTAATTTGCCGTCCAGGGCGTTGTGCCATTCGTACATTCGTGGTCCATATTTGTGGACAATTGTTCCCCAACCCGCCCGCCGCCCGCTTCACGTTTCACGTTTCACGTTTCACGTTTCACGCTTCACGTTTCACGCTTCACACATTTCAGTGACACCCGGAAGCATTTTTTGTGGTACTCTGGTGCAGCGCATAAAACCGATAACCAGAAACGCTCTTTGAACTGATCTGTTCATCGCCGGGTTATAATTTCGGCAGACGTCATTGCCCGGGGCAACTGTCGCACCGGGCCGATCAAACCGTTGCCGGGTCAGGCGGGGCGGTGCCATGGGGCCGACACCAGGCTCACCGTAACGCACATACCCTCCCGTGATACCCGGTAAGGTTGCTAGACACGAAGGTGATATCTATGGCTACATCGACGCATGATCCGACATCAAGTATGTCCCAGAGCTTACCCGCTTTTGCGCCACCGCAGCGAGTTATGCTCACCAATGGACCGGTTGCCTATCGTCAGGCGGGGAACGGCTTCCCGCTGCTGCTGCTCCACGGCTGGGGCGGCTCATCGCGCTACTGGCAGGATACGCTCAATCTCTTTGGTGATGTTCGCTGCATGTATGCGCCCGATCTACCGGGGCACGGCGAGACGCCACCAATCCAGGACGAAACCAGTGCCGAGCGGCTGGCAACCCTCGTGATTGAGTTTGCCGATGCATTGGGGCTGGAGCAGTTTGATCTCAACGGGCACTCGTTGGGGGGGGCAGTTGCGGTCTATATCGCCGCACACCGGCCGGAGCGCGTACGCAAACTGGTGATAACCAGCCTGGGCACCTTTCGCAGCAGCTTCGAGGAGATGGTCTGGATGCAGACCTATTACCAGATGAGCATGGGCATGCTGTTCTGGCGGCCCTGGCTGCTCTTGTGGCGGCCCTGGCTGAAGTTCTGGCAGCCCTGGCTCGACTGGTTTGTCAGCCGGCCGCCGGTCTATCGCATGTTGGCATCACCCTTTCTGCATCAGATGCCGGTGGATGAGCGAGTGCTGCTCGAGGGCGCGCTGGAGTTTCTCCGCGCGGATCGCCTGACCGCCCTGGAAAATGCAATCAGCGCGGGCAGTCCGGCGTTCATTCCGGCATTGCGGAAGGTGCAGGCTCCGGCGCTAGTGGTGTGTGGCGATCAGGATCTGATTATGCCCACCTCCGGCACGGAGACGCTGGCGCAGCAGCTAGCGCAGAGTCGCCTGGTCGAGATCCAGGCGTGCGGGCATATCCCGATGATTGAGCAGTCGGCAGAGTATCATAACCTGCTGCGCGAGTTTCTCACGGCAGAGGCGTAGGAGTGTGCCTGAGGCGTAACGCGTGTGAGTGACACACGTTACGCGGTGCTGCCGGTTCCAGCCTGGTGCCGGACCCGAACGCCGGTTTCGCCTACGGCGGCGTGATACTTTTCTTATCTTTTTCACGAAAATAGGGTTAAGCTGCACGTAATTTGTATTTTCCTCTACGTCGTAACTGCATCAACACCGATGAGTTCTCAGGCAAAAATGTTATAACATTGCCTGGGAACTCATCAGTACGTGTGCTCGATTGGGCTATTGACAGTGCGGTTCATGCGGCCTGCTCACCGGCCCCCGGGTTATTGCCTGCCTGTGCCATCTGCCGGGACACGGCTTCGTAGCCGGCAAGCACCTGCCGAAGCTGAGTCAGCGCCTCGTCGGTGAGTTCGCCGGGGGTACCTTCCGCCACCCAGCGTGCCGCCGATACCAGTGCGGCCAATTCAAACGGATGAATAGTCATCTGAAAAGCTGTTGGGCGAAGTCGTTCAATCTGCATGGTGATTTGCTCCTCTGCGGAGAACACGGATGTGTTCTCCGCAGTGTGTAGAAACGCCCGGCCAATCGATCCATCTACCGCGACAGATGCTCCACAACCTGCTCCAGTTCCTCAGCGAACTGGTCCTCGGGATAACGACTGCCGTTGAGATAGACGCTCAGGCCGACGGTATGCTTGGCAAAGTGAACCGCCTCCTCGATCTCCTCCTCGCTTGCGCCGAGCATGCGCGCAATCTCCTGGTGGAAGAGGGTGCAGTAGCGGCACTTGGTTTCGGAATGGATACCGATAGCCATTAACTGCTTGTACTTCGGTGGGATGTAAGTCTGGTCACTCAGTTCATAGTACTGGAAGATATTCCACTCATGCTCCAGGACCGCATCCGGCATGTTCTGGAAGAAGCCGGGAACGATGCCCAGAGTCTGCTCGATTTCCTGCTCCACTGCCCGGCGTGAATGCGCTACAGTTGTCATTGGATAATCTCCTTGGTATTCTTGGGTTCATAATTCGTACAGGTTATGGGATAATGATACACTGCGAACCGGCATTTGCTATCGTCCTCTGGTCACAGGCTCAACTAAGGTAATTGCATAGGTTAGATTCAGGAAATTTCGTAGGCTTACGTTGGGGACTGGCGATTGGGGACTGGCGATGGGCGATTGGTGATTGGTAATGGGCGATTGGTGATGGGCGATTGGGGCAAACAAATCTGCAAAAAAGCGCCCCACGTCTCCGCGAGTTGCCCCGTGAAGACGCAGGACGCAATGCTCTCGGTGTTCAGTTCTCAGTTCTCAGTTCTCAGTTCTCGGTGCTCAGTTCTCGGTGCTCAGTTCTTCAACTCCCAGGTGGCCCAGGAGGACATCGTAGGGCGGCGCGTTCTCCGGGTGGTACTCGAAGCGGGCGCGCTCAAACCACTGCACCATGCGCAGTTCGCCCTCGATCAGTTCCTCCTGCGGCTCGCTGATCGGCATACCGAAGAGCGCCAGGCTCTCGGCGAAGCTGCTGCCTGCCTGCCCGTCAAACTCCAGCCCGTGCTGCTCCCAATAGGTCAGGAAAGCCCCACATAGGCTGTGGCGCGTCTCGGCAAAGTAGCGGCAGTCCTCCGCCGTCTGATCAACCGTCGGGAAATCCCACCAGTTGCGGCCCTGCGCTTCCAGCGTCGCTACCCCGATGCGGCTCAACAGCACATCGTACGGTGGGGCGTTCTCCGGGTGATGTTCAAAGCGTGTACGCTCGAAGACCTGTGCCGGGTGTTCGCCCGCCACCTGGGGCGTGATGGGATAGCCGAAGACCGGCAACCCACCGTTGCGCTGCCAGTATTCCAGGAAGCGCCCGGACAACGTTTGCCCGGTCTCCGGGAAGGTGCGCGGCGTCAGTGCCTGCGGCTCCGGGGCAGCCTGTTGTGGTTGAATGTTGTTGCTCGGACCCTGTGCCGTTCCGGGTTGCGCCACCCCAATCGCCCGGTGGCCCCAACTGTTTGTCGCCTCGACGCGTGGCTGATAGTTCCCCGGTTGGGCATAGCGGTGGATAACGGTCGCCTCGCGGGTCTCAACAATCGGTGTTCCGTCGCCAAAGTCCCAGCGGTAGCGCACAAACTCGGTTGGCGTATTGGACCGGGCTTCCGCCGTGAAGGTGACATACTGCTCGGCGGCGGTGATGGTCGTCGGGCCGGTCAGTTGAACCGTGGGTTGGTCCACATGCCAGTAGAGAATCGCCTGCAGCAGCTCTTTGCGCGTGGTGACACCCGTGTCGCTACGCACACCTTCCAGCCCGAATGCCAGGTAGGTGCTGCGGTAGGGAATGCCCAGGGCCGGCTGTTCCAGGGTTGGCTCGGCGGCAGTGTTGACGGCAATCACGCCATTCAGCTCGCTGCCGGTGCTGACCGCCCGAAAGATCGGCGTGACGTAACGGGACGGCTGGCGCGGATCGACGTCGCTCAGCGCAATCTCGTCAACCGAAATCTGGTTGCCCGCGCTCGTCTCAGCACCGATGTCGGCACCGGGGGCGCTCAGGTCCAGCACCATATCGGCCGGCCATGCCTGCTCGGCGGTACCCAGGGCGGCGCGCTCCAGCGTCTGCGTGTTGGTGAAGACATTCTCCTGCACAAAGCGCGGTCCCAGGTAAACATGGTAGAGATCCGAGCGACCATAGCGCGGATCGGGCGGGAAGGGCTCAATATCCGAGGCTTCCGCCAGATTCTGGCCGGTGGCAACCAGGTTGCCGCCGCTCTGCAGGTAGGCAATCAGCAGGTTCTGGTCGGCCACGGTCAGCGGAACCGGGACCGGTAGCGCGCCGCTGGGCACGAAGTTATCCCCCGTGAACCAGATGATAATGGCATATCGCTGGAGTTCTTCAATCGGCGGCAGCGTCTGCTCCTGCCCGGCCAGCGCATCCAGGTCAAGATAGGTGAAGGGCACCCGTAGTTCACCCAGCGCATTGCCGTAGTAGCCGGAGTAGTCCGACAGGTCAAAGCTGCTGCTGCCGTCGTTGTCGAGCAGCAGCACCGTGGGACCACGCTCCGAAGGCTGCAAGCGCGCCCAGATCGGCAGATGCAGTGCCTGCGGTCCACCAGTCAGTTCAACCAGACCGCCATAGTCGCCGGCCGGGGCGTCGGCGGGCATTTCAATCGAGAGTGTGATATCGGTCGACTCACCCGGGCCAAGCGTCAACGTTGAAGGTGTTACCCCCATGCCAAAGGCGGGACCATCGACCGAGCGGGTCGTGAGTGTATAAGTCTGTGGTGCGCCGGAAACATTGCGCGCCGTGACGATCAACTCGCGGAAAATTGACTCGCCCATGCCCCGGGCGATGCTGCCAAAGGAGAAGGCCGCATTACTGAAGAGCAGGCCGGGGTTGGCCGCGCGGGCCACATCAATGCGCCCGGCGCCCTGCTCCAGCACGCCGGCACGCCGGGTGCGATCCTGGTCCAGCCAGACATCGGTGACGGCAGTTGACATCAGGGCTGACTTGATATCGGCCGGGGACCAGTCGGAATGGATCTGCTTGAGTAGCGCGGCGCTACCTGCCACATGCGGCGCGGCCATGCTGGTGCCCGAACTCAGGCCAAAGCCCAGGTGCCGCTCAAGCCCCTCGGCACTGGCAAACCCGGCGGAGAGCACACTCACGCCGGGAGCCATCACATCCGGCTTGAGACTGCCCTGGAAGGTCGGCCCCCGCGAGCTAAACTCGGCAATAACATCAGGCGTCTGGTCAATAACGCGGCCCTGCGGATCGATCCGGACCAGCGCGGCAGCACCATGCTGCGCGTACCAGTCGCGCATACCCACGCCCAGCGAGCGGGGCACAAACACCGCCGGAATGGTTATGGCCTCGGAGTTCTCGCCGGGAGCCATGTTCACCAGCGTTTCGCCTCCGGCCTCGGAGTTGTAAACCATTGCGGCGCCGGCGCCACCCAACTGGGCATTGAAAACCTTGACGCTAAACTCACAGGTGCCCCGCTCGATCAGCGCAATCTGGCCGTTGAGGGAACCGGGCGGCAGCGGATCACATGCCAGGCTGGTACCACCGATCAGTTCCACCGGTAGGTAGGGCGCGGGGCCGAACGGCGTGCCCTCAATGGTTGCGCCAAACGCCGCCGGGGCATATGGACGGCCCCGGAGCGTGTCGGGTGCGCCTTCCGGGGCCACGATATCGACAAATCCGGCGGCAATTGTCTGGGCTGTGGTGGTCGCGCCAACCGAAATAAACCGATCACTGTAGGCGGGTGAACCGGCGGTACTCTCGCTTGGCCCCGAGTTGCCACCGGAGAAGACCATGGTTACACCCGCATCCACGGCGGCTTCGGCGGCGAGTGCAATCGGGTTGACGCTCGGATCTTCACCGGCGCGCCCGCCCCAACTATTATTGATGATATCCGCGCCATCGGCGACCGCATCCTCAAGCGCGGCGATCAACTCGGTAGTGAATCCGCTGCCGGAGAAAGCCGACTCGTTGGCGTAGAAAACCTTGTAGTTCATCAGGTGGGCTTGCGGCGCAACCCCGGCGATGGTTTGTGTCACCCCGGCCACAGTAGCGCTGGTATTGGACACCCCGGCGACGGTTCCGGCCACATGGGTGCCATGGCTGGAGTCCTCCGGGCCGGGTTGGGGCGTCTGACCGCCGGGCAGCGGCGGCGCGTCGGGGCGGAAGTAGGCACGGGCCGCAATCACCTTGGGCGTGGTGTGGTCAACATCGCCCTGGGGATAACCGGGCGGATAGCTCAACCCCGCCGGGTCGAAGAAGGGATTATCAATCTTGATGCCCGAGTCGAGAATGGCAATCTTTACGCCGGCACCGGCGTTGCCCTCGCCCCCGATTGCCGGGCTGTTCCAGAGCGCCGGGGCGTTGATAGCCGGCAGGCTGGAGTACATATGCAGATCATGCGGTTGATCCGGGTAGACCGCCACAACGCCGGGCAGGGCACGTAGCCGGGCCATAGCCGTTGCGTCGTCGATGCCGGGCAGGGCTACGGACATCCCGTTGAAGACCACCTGGTAACTACGATGCATCTGCGTGCCGGGAAAGCGGTTCCGGATCGTGGTGAACAGCGTCTGCTGCTGCTGCGCCAGCGTAGCGCGATACTGCCGGGCAACCGTGCTGTTGACCTGCAGCCGGCCGGTTGTCGGCGCACGCAACGCCGAGACGGCGAACTCAGGTGATGAACCGGGTATCTGGGCCAGGGGCGGCTCGGCCAGGCGCACAATCCAGCGCTGGGTGAGCGAACGGGTAGCAGGACGATCACTGCTGTCAATCGGGCCCGGGGGAGAACCATAAGCTGATCGGGTTCCCAACCCGGAGGTAATCAGGGTCAGGATCAGCAGCAACGTGGCTACAAGCGGCGAACGTGCGGACATAGCGACTCCTTAACTAGGTCACAATGCGATATTCGTCTTATGGTGTTTGTCTATAGTACAGGACGAAGGCGCGCAACGCAAGCGGGGCGACTCCGGCATCAGGCCGGGCGCGGAAGGTGGCGATGGGAGGAATTGGTGAATGCGTTTACGGTAGTGCTTTCGGTAATATAAAAGAGCCTCTCCTCAATAGGAGCACAGGCTCTTTTACGTGCAAGTATGCGTCTGTCCGGACGGGTTAGGATTTCTTCTGCGACTGGGCCGCGGTCCAGATGCGCAGCCAGCCCATCTGAGCTTCCAGGATTTTCTGCGCGGCTTCCTGCCAGGACTGAACGACCCGCTGCGCCTCTTCGTTGCTCCAGGTCGTGGTCATTGACGTAGGATCGGCCTTCTTCACCGAGTCAAACCAGCTCTCGGAGAGCTGCTTCTGCGTCTCGGTCCAGCGCTTCATCATATCCAGCACCTGGTTCGACCAGTCGGCGACCTCTTTGGGAGTGTTTGTGCCACTGGTCATGCTATCTGCCCAGAACTTGGTCCATGCAACCTGGGCTTCCAGGGCATTCTGCACCGAATCGCTCCAGACCTCGACCGACTTCTCCCACGCTTCTTGCGAGGAGGTGGTCGGGCTCATCCCTTGCATGGCGCTAAGCCAGCTTTCCCACATCTTCTGCTGGGCACCCGTCCAGGTCTTGATCATATCTTCAGCTTGTCGGTTCCAATCGGTTGTCATGATAGTGACTCCCTTTCTTTCAGTGTGTCTCGAAAACTAATAGAAATTGACAGTATGATGCGATGCATAATGCGTTAGGAAAGCGGAAGGAAATACTCATCCCTTCTGTGTTCCATCGTCCAGTGGGCGTGGCAGCACCAAGCGGGGGAGAGCAGACCAAGGGATGGATTAAAGTTTCCGCTTCCCTTAATGAATGCCACAGACATGGAGGCGTGCGATTCTCCACAATGCCCAGAGCTAGAGCGGTTGAGTAACAACCGTGTACGGCATACTGCTGTATCCAATCGAGCGCTGATACCCGTTCGTACGACAGTGGCATGAACAGCGCGCCAAGTATACCATAGTTCTTACCGCATGTTTGAAACCCGGGTATGCAGATATGCTCCTCTGACCAGCGCGATGCCTTCATCGTGCCATACAGATGTGGCGTGTAGCGGACAGTCGGGACAGTTCGAATAAATTTGGCTTGAGGATATCCTTCAGGTTCTATTATGCATCGCTCAGTTACATACTGGTTTATATGCAAAGAGTTGATGTATCGGCACGCGGCCCGCATATCTGCTATTTAATGATACGCTTTGCGCGGTACCGCGTCTGAATAGCCTCTGCGCCCGCTTCCGGGTCTGGTATGCGGACGGAACAGTTCGTACCGCATACGTCGTGTTAGTGATTGGAAAACACCGAACGTCGGCATGCCATTCTTGTATACATGGTGTATACTAGAAGCCAAAATGTCCCGGCAAACTGATAGCCGGCGTATGGAATGTTTCAATGTTTCGTTGATCGGCACGATTCGCTGTTCTGGAGGTATCTTGACCACGCTAACGAACCAGTCGCAACCCCTGTCAACCGATAGCGGGCCAACATCACTGCACGCTGCCACCGCAGAACCGCCTGAAGTGCCCCCCTTTCTCTCGCTGATTATTCCCGCCTACAATGAAGAGCGGCGACTGACCGATAGTCTGCGGCAGATCCAGGCGTATTTTGATACACTATCTTTCGCCACGGAAGTGATTGTGGTGGACGATGGCAGTTCTGATGGCACGGCCGATCTGGTTGAGGCATGTATGCGCGACTATGCGGCGCTGCGCCTGGTGCGTGCGCCCCATGGCGGTAAAGGGCATGCCTGTAAGCAGGGTATCTTCGCCAGTCGGGGGCAGTGGCTCTTCCTCTGCGACTCAGATCTGTCGATGCCGATCCAGGAAGTCGCCCGGTTCTTGCCCCATCTCGAACATGACATGCCGATTACAATTGCCTCGCGCGAAGTGCCGGGAGCGCGGCGCTATGGTGAGCCGGCGCATCGTCACCTGATGGGCCGGGTGTTCAACTGGCTGGTGCGGACGCTGGCAGTGCGCAATATTCAGGATACGCAGTGTGGCTTCAAATGCTTCCGGGCGGATGTGGCCCGCGATATCTTCCATGTACAGACGATTAATGGTTGGGGCTTTGATGTCGAGATCCTGTTTATTGCGCAGAAGCATGGGTTTCAGATTGTTGAGGTGCCGATTAACTGGTACTACCGCAGCCATAGCAAGGTGCATCCGGTGCGCGATACAGTGAACATGATTCGAGAAGTATGGCAGGTGCGCCTCAACGACTGGCGCGGCGTCTACAAGCAGCGGTTGTGCCCCGTTGATGTCGATCTATCGGAACCCCGGTGAAGTTTTGACAAGGAGCGAGAGATGCCCACGCCTGACCATGTGATAGACGATCTGGCGCATACCCTGATCGTTGCGGAAGAGCGAACCATGCCGATTGAGCCGATCAGTTCGCGCTACCCCGAGTTGACCGAGGCCGATGTCTACCGGGTGCAGACGGCCCTGCTTGATCTGAAGACGCAGCGGGGGGACCGGGTGGTCGGCAAGAAGGTGGGCGCTACCAGCCAGGCCGCGATGCAGCTCTTTGGCCTGTCCGAGCCCTTCTATGGCTCGCTGCCGGCCGCCGGGCGCGTTCCGGATGGTGGCACGATCCCCTTTGCGCAACTGATCCATCCGCGTGTCGAGTGCGAAATCGCTTTCCAACTGGGGCAACCCCTGCGTGGCCCCGACATTACGGGGGAGGATGTCCTGGCGGCGACGGCGACGTTACTGCCTGCATTCGAGATCGTTGATGCCCGCACCAGCGACTGGAAGCTGCAGGGGATGCGCGAACTGATCGCCGACAACGGCGTGGTCAGCCGCTATGTGCTGGGAGAAGCGCGTGCGCCGGATGTGGGGCTTGATCTGCGGAATGTGACGGCGGTGCTGACCAAAAACGGGGAGCAGGTTGCCGAGGGGCAGGGCACGGCGGTGCTGGGCGACCCGGCAACCGCAGTTGCCTGGCTGGTCAACAAGCTTGCCACCCATAACCGGCAATTGGAAGCCGGGGATATCATTCTGGCCGGTTCGCTGACGCCGCTGCATCCGATCCAGGTAGGCGATCAGTTTACGGCCACCTTTGCGGGCATCGGGAGCGTAGCGGTGACATTTGAATAGATTACGGGTGCTGCAGTCATAGAACAGGAGTTACGCGGTTCCTGATCCGACAGGGAATTTCGCCTCCGGCAGGATAAAAAAGGTCAAAATGTACCATGCTGCCGCAGGGGAATCGGGCTTGCATCGGGTGAAACGCCCGATCTTAAACATCCACCGCGTAACTCCTGTAATTAAATGGATAGCTTCCGGTCTACACCGGGTATGCCGAGGGAGCGGGATGCAGGATGCTGTGTCCCGTTCCTTTGTTTGATGCCGGAAGCGTGTGGCACAGTTACGCTTCCCGGATCTGCTGGAGCATACCCCCTATCACATAACCTTGAAGGGCGTATGGGGAATCTGCGCGGCTTCGGTCAGCGAAATGGTGCGTATCTCGAAGAATTATTGAGGGCACCTACCGTCAGACACGTTATGTAAACCCAGGAGGGGTAACCCTCCTGCTCTGGCTGGATTATGCGCTGTATGTTATCCTGTGGCGGCTGATCCGGCGCACGCTCCGGCGCTGGCTGACGCACACAGAGTTCAGCCCCGGCAACTACGAACATCTGGGACGGCTTATCGGGCGCGACTCAGTTGTAGCCGCGGTGTTGCGGGACCATCGGCACGCCCACCACACCTTCGCGCAGCAGGCCGGCCACGGTAGCTATGCCGGCATCCCGGTATACACCTGCGCCGGCCGGCAGAGACAGACCGACTGTTGCACAACCTGACGGCCTGATATACAGTGTTGAAACAGTGAACAGATTTTCTCGGCGGGTAATGTTTTCTTATCCATTTTGGTTATGTTAAGCGGGTATACTAGACATGCGGAGGGGCTCTCCGCACTTTGCATTACAGCTTCATCCTTCCACCTCATAGCTATTCCCTCCGGCGTCGGGGCAGGTTCTGCGGACACTACTACCGGCGTGTTGTCTATGCTACCCACTTCAAAAGGGTAACTTCCATATTTTTGAGCGGACATAGCGTCTGTTCAATAGAGCCAGAGACGGCTCACGAGAGGAGAGCAATGATGCCTTACGGAATTGATCAATGGGAAAAAGACATGGCCGAGATGGAGATCCGGCGCTGGCTCAACCAGATCGGACAGTGGGCTCCCGAAGTCGAGTTCGATCGGCGGCTCCCGCCCGATGAGCCGATCCCCATGGGCGAGTTAAGCCCGGCCGCAATTGACCGGGTGCTCCGCGAAGCAGTTAGCGGCCGGATCGGCTGCCACACCGATGGTCTGACCTATGTCGTCCCGATCTTCTATGCCTATGACGGTCACTACATCTATGGGCACACCGGCGAGGGCATGAAAGTCGCTATGATGCGCGCCAACCCGGATGTCTGCTTCGAGGTCGATCATGTCAACTCGTTGACCGATTGGGAGAGTGTCATCGCCTGGGGCCGCTTCGAGGAGCTCGCGGATCCAGCGGCGGAAGAGGCCATCCAATACCTGATCAACCGGTTTAAGCCGTTTATGGAAGACCAGATGATTGTGCCCTCCCTGGAACACGCGGCTGATGCCGCAAAACGCAAGGTGGTTGTCTACCGGATTGCGTTGAGTCGGCGCACCGGACGGTACGAAAAGCGTCAGAGATAGGGGACAGGGGACAGGGAACAGGGAACAGGTTGTATGCATATTGTTGTAGGGACGCGCAGAAGCGCGTCCGCAACCCGTCCCGATGCGGAAAGGGCTTTGCTCGAGCGGCGGTCTCTGCCACGCGAACCGACCGCATTCCACTGCGATCGGGCGAAAACGTCTACACTTGAGAGCAGGGAACAGGGAACAGGTTGTATGCATCAATTGCGTGGCGGCGGCTGGTAGCCGTCGCCACTCCTTCGTTTGAACAGCTTCGTTTGAACAGAAGATGTAACAACGCCGTTTATAATATCCATGCAGACGGTTCAACTTTTGTGCATATCATACGGAGTACGCGATGCGTAACAACCCAACTCACCGGGTGGTGATTACCGGCATGGGGGCAATCTCACCGCTGGGCAACTCGGTGGCTGACATGTGGGAGGGGCTGATCGCCGGACGTTCAGGGATTGACTATATTACCCGGTTTGATATTACCGATTTTCCCTATGTTATTGGCGGTGAGGTACGTAATTTTGACCCGCGCAACCATATGGATGCCAAGGCTGCCCGGCGGATGGCCCGTTTTGCCCAGTTTGCGGTGGCCGCAACCGGCGAGGCGCTGCGCGATAGCGACCTGAGTCTGGACAGTGTTGACCGCACCCGTGTGGCGGTGGATATCGGCACCGGGCTGGGCGGCACAGAAGTGACCGAGGCCGAGGCGCTCTACTTTGAGCGGAAGGAGCGCAAGCGTCTGAGTAGTGCGCTCTACCTGCCAACCTATATTGCAAACATGGCCGCCTGCCAGGTCGCCATGACCTATAGACTGCATGGTCCGACCACCACGCCGGTTGCGGCCTGTGCCACAGGCACCTATGCCATTGGCGAGGCGGCCCGGATGGTCCACCGGGGCGAGGTGGTAGCAGCCCTGGCCGGCGGCACCGATGCCGGCCTCACGGCGATCAACACGATGGCCTTTGGCGTGATTGGCGCAATTGCCCCCCCCGGCGATAATCCGAAGCAGGCGATCAAGCCGTTTGATGCCAACCGCAACGGTACGGCGGGCGCGGAGGGCTGCGGCGTGCTGGTGCTGGAGCGTATGGAGCATGCGCTGAGCCGGGGGGCGCGCATCTATGCCGAGGTGGTTGGCTTTGGCGCAACCGAGGATGCCTACCATGTCACCGCACCGGAACCGGGAGCTGCTTACACCAGCCTGGCGATTCAACGCGCCATTGAGGATGCCGAATTGCTGCCCCAGGATGTGGACCATATCAGCGCGCATGCCACCGGCACTCCCATGAATGATGCAGCCGAGACTGCGGCGATCAAGCTGGCGCTGGGTGAGCATGCTTCTCGAGTGGCGATCAGCGGGATCAAGGCGATGCTGGGGCATACGGCGGGCGCGGCGGGCGCACTGGCGCTGATCGGCTGCGTGAAATCCATCGAGACGGGCATTATTCCACCTACGATCAACTACAGCACACCGGACCCCAAATGCGACCTGGACTATGTTCCCAACGCAGCTCGCCATACCCGGGTTAATGTCGCGCTGGCGAATGCCTTTGGCTTTGGTGGTCAGAATGCAGTTGTGGCAGTGAAGCGGTTTGATGAGTAGGGTAGGGACGCACTTCTGCGCGTCCGCATTCCTGCCTGATATTGGATAACCCGCCCTGGGATAGTTCAGATCAACGGCCGGCACGCTGAACGTGCCGGCCGTTGCATTGAGGTCGATAAACCAGGAAGATCGCTGCTACCTGACAACCAGCGGCAGGTAGAGCCGCTCATCACCGGCACCAACGTTCACATTGGTTGAGTTGGTACCGAAATTCTGGCGGGTGGTCGCAACCAGAGCAAATGGCTGCGAGCCGTACGCCGGCACAACCTGCTGCGCCTCGACCACAACGGTGTAGGTACCGGGAAGCGGATTTTGCAGGCGCACCGTTTCAACATTGTTCACCGTGTCCGGGCCGGTTCCGCCATTGCCGTAAGTAATCGTTCCCCCTGGCGCAATCACCCGCAGATTCAGGTTATTGACCAGCGCTTTAGCCGTTCCCTCCCGTGCGGGTGGATCGGTCCAGGCCAGGGTTACAAACAGACCCGTGTCACCGGGTTGCGGTTCAGTGCCACCCCCGGTAATCTGGAAGCCGGCCGAAGCCTGCGCACTTCCCTGGCCGGCAACCAGCGTGTAGCTCCCCGGCGCGATATCACTTGCGGTTTGCAGGGTCACCACAAACCCGCCGGAGCCATTTGTGTCGGCCTCACCCACTGGTTGCCCATCCAGGCTGAAACTTACGGCAGCATTGGGCGCAAAGTTGCTGCCGGTAAAGGTAAACTCGGCTCCCGGCGATCCGGACGCGGGCGTAACACTCATTGTCGGGCTACCGCTGGGCAGCGCAGTTACGTCAAACGTGGTTGTCGCGCTGCGATTGGCACTGTCTGTCACCTGCACATTGTAGGTTCCCGGCGGAATATTTGAGGTGGTCCGCAGGGTAAACCCGACCGCGCCGGTAGCATCACTGCCGGTGACACCCAGGAACTCTCCATTGATCTCGACAGCTACCTCGGTATCATTTGGCAGAAAATCCGTTCCGGAGAAGGTAAAGGTGCTGCCCGCCGGTCCCGCCGGCGGCGTAACGGTCAAGGCCGGGGTGCGATTCCCCAGCAGCGTGATCGTCGTCGTCGCACTACGTCCAAAGATATTGATCGACTCAATGGTATAGGTACCGGGAAGATCAGCCGTCGGCGAGGTTGGCAGGTAAGCCGCAATATCGCCCCGGGCATCGGCATAGACGGTGCCGAGGTAGTTTTCCAGAACGCTACACGCGGTCACGCAGATATCGACCGGAGCATAGGGCGCATTGTTGCTGCCTGTCAACAGGAAGGTTGTACCGGGAGGGCCGGCCGGTGGGGTTGCCTCCAGGGTGACATCGGCAAAGTCGATGCCCAGCACAATATCATCGACATAGGTGGACATGTGCGGCGCGACACCATCGCTAAAGATGCCGAGAACCAGGTAACCCGTCTCGCCCTCAAGTGCGGCCTTCTCCGCCGGGGTAAATACCCGCTCATACACAAACGGTTCCCCAGGCAAGATGTTGTCGTAACAATCCTCAATACCTGCATTCCCCCCGATCAAATACCCCGATGCATCGACCAGACCAACACAGAAGAAGTCATAGGTAGGATCGAGATTTTCCATCTGGAAGAGGAAAGCGAGTGAACTGGGAAAATCCGAGGCAATCGTTTCCGGGAAACTGAGCGGATACCAGATCGAGTCCTCAATTGGTGTGCCCCCCAACCAGACGGAATGGTTACCATTCAACACCACACCGCCTTCAAAAACGCTGGTGCGCAGCGGAATGCCATACCCCAGCCAGACATCGGACCAGATATTGGTCCAGTCGGGATCTTCAAAATCGCCACCACCGACCATGCCCTGCAAGAAGCTCTGCGGAGCCGCGCCGGCGCCGGCCGGTCGGGGGATGACGCCGGCCGTTGTCTGCTCCGGTTGGGACAGGGCCCGGCCCCGCACCGGCGCAAGATCCGCTTTCCCCTCCGCCGTTGCGGTGCGAATAGTGGCTGCTTCGGCGGGAGCATCAAAACCGGGGATGGTCTGAAGGCTAAAGGGATTCTCACCGGTTGTTACGGTCGCTTGCAGCGGCGCGGTTGCCATCAGCGTGACAACTTCGTCCGCCGGAGCACCGGCCAGGCGGGGCACAGCCGTCTTACCCGCGAAGAGCGTCCCAGCGGCATTTGATCCTACCACTTCGACAGTGTAGGTCAGCACATCATTGGTTACTAACCCTTCGGCATGATCATCAAAGATGGCATAGCGCGCACCGATAGTATTTTTCAAATCGACCCGCCCCCAGCCGCTATCAAAGTTGGGCGTAACCGCTCCCGGCAACTGGGCCGCGCCATGGATCATCAACGCCTTCATTAAGGCCGCGCTTGGATTGGTCAGATCACGATCTTTCACCAGCCACTCCCGCACCAGGACGGCCGCGCCGGCCGTCAGCGGAGTTGCCATCGAGGTACCCCGCGAATAGGCATAGTTCAAATTGGTGGGCTGGGGCTGGAAGAGCCCGAAAAACTCCACGGTGTCCGGCGCAGCCTGCGCGGCGCGTACCGACAAAACTGATGTTCCCGGGGCCACCACATCGGGCTTCACACGCCCATCGTCTGTGGGACCACGGCTGGAGAAGCTGATCATGCGATCCGGATCACGCGACTCCGGACGACCGTTGAATGTGACATCCGGCCGGTTATTCTCCGCTGCGCCCACCGTGAGGATATTCTTGGCAACGCCGGGCGAGCCGATCGTGTCCGGGTTGGGGCCACTATTGCCGGCCGCATAGAGCACCAGATAATCCTTGTGATTCCAGAGATAGTTGTCCACGATACTCGCCAGAATATTGTAGCCGCCAAACTCCGGCTGGGAGAATGTTCCGCCCGTCGGCCCACCCCAGCTATTGGTCGAGATCCGCGCACCCTCCTGATAGCCGCGAGCAATAAAGTCGCCATTGTCATCAACGCACTGAATCCCGGAACTGCCATCCGTATTCAGCGCCATAAACACCAGTTCAGCCTCAGGCGCTACCCCGGCAAAGGAGTTCGTGTACTGGCTCGCTTCCGGATTGCTGCCCGAGTTGGCCCCGTTCCCGAGCACGGAACCGGCCACATGGGTACCATGCCCGTTGGTATCCGTCCAGGTGGTTTTGGCGCGGCAATCGGGGTTGGCAAGGTTCATCCGACTCGGCGCAAATGCCCGCCGCAGACGTCCCGCGAAGTCGGCATTCAACGCCTCCTGGAGGCTCAGGCCAGAGTCGGACACAGCCACAATCTGTCCCGCGCCAAAGTAGCCATTGTCTGTCCAGACACTCTCGGCATTCATGACTCGCCGGGCTTCAAGGTTCATTTGCTGCGGCATGAAGTAGGGCTCGATCCAGCTTATCCCCGGCAGCGTCGCTAGCTGCGGGATAGCCTCCTCCGGAGCCGTCACGCGGAAAACCGTCCCCAGGTCGGTTTCGGCTACCTGGCTGATGGTTGCACCCGCAGCACGTAGCACCTGCCGGGTCGCGGCAACCGGCTCGCCGGGAAAGGCGACGATGCGCAGTTCAACCTCGCCGCTGCTACTGAGCCGCGCGCCGTCCGGTTGTACCAGCGAAGGGGCAATTTTGTACCCCGAGCGGTACGCCCCGATCCAGCGCACCGCCGGGATGCTGCGGATCTTCGGAACATCATCGGGCGCTAGCCGCATGAGATAGGCATTATCGGGAATGTACCCCAGCGCTGTCGCTCCCAGTGTCTCAGCCTGGGATAGCCAGGCTTCCTCGATCAACCCGTTGAACTGGACAATGTAGTAGGGCGTATCGTTCGGCGTGGCCGGGGCGGCCGGCCCGGCAAGTTCGGACGGTTCGCCATCCAGCAGCGGATCAAATGTAGCCACCTGAAGTTGGAGCAGTGATCGCTCCTCCGCCTCCTGTCCTTGCACCAGCAGGGGCAACAGTCCAACCAGCAGCGTAAGGCCCACGAGATACAGGAGCCTTTTCATGGGTTCTCCATTCTATGCAAGCCCATGCTTGCAACTGCAATGTACGTTACGGCAGACCCGGACAGATCGGGCTACCGGGAGAAAGTGGCTGATATTTCTTCGCTTGTCAGGATGTTGAATCTGGGAACGAGAGCTATTGTAGCAGAACAGCCAGTTAAAAATCCATAGATCTCACCGTTCGCTTATTTCTGGAGGCGGTTCATGAAATTGCCCCACCAGCAGATCAAACATGGTCACTTTTGCGACGTGTCACTCCACATGACGGCTCATGTTGTCGAAATGTTTTACATATCCCGGTATCGTGTAGGTCGTAGTGGGGAACATGTCCCAACATCAGCCGGTTTTTCGTGTTCAAGTGGGGACAGAATTTTATTTACAAGAGTTACGCGGTAGGCGTTTGGACCACGAAGACCACGACATGAGCGAACACCGCGAAACGGCCACTGCTGCCATGGATCAGGCGATCCCGTGTTGAGCGAGGGATATCGCCTCCGGCAGGGTGGAAGAGACCCGATCTTTATTTCAAAAAAATTCACGTTGTGAATTTTTTTGAAATAAAGAAAAAAGGAGTACCATGCTGCCGCAGGCGAAGCGGGCTTCCACCGGGTCAAACGCCCGGTTTGAACGAGCACCGCGTAACTCCTGTTATTTACACGACTTACGCGGTCGTTGACCTGGCAGGTGTCTGCCTGGACAAACGGCCCGATTCGCCTCCGGCAGGGTGGAAGATATCGTTTCTTTTTCAGGAAAATTTGGCTCTCCGAGCCAAATTTTCCTG
>DAOTUI010000174.1:0-11722 GCA_034437035.1 Chloroflexaceae bacterium | reverse complement strand
TTCACAAAAAATTTGCACTTTGTGCAAATTTTTTGTGAACAAAGATCAAAATGTACCATGCTGCCGCAGGCGAATCGGGCGTCCACCTGGGCAAATGTCCAGTTTGTGGAACCACCGCGTAACTCGTGTAAATTACAGGACTTATACCAAGTTGCGCGCTGGAGTACAACATTCCACCTCATTCCGGTGCGTTCTGGTGCGCCAAGTGGAAATGTACTATGGTACGTCAAAACGCAAATTGGTATTACACGGTCCCTTGACCTGAAAGGTATTTCAGCCTCCGGCAGGGCGGAAAATCACAGATCTTTTTCATAAAAAAATTCACGTTGTGAATTTTTTTATGAAAAAGAAAAAACGTACCATGCTGCCGCAGGCGATTCTGCCGTTCACCGGGTGAAACGCCCGATTTGCATGCCCACTGTGTAAGTCGTGTAAATGAAGGAATAGAGATGAACGATCAGGATGATCAGTTTGCATCCGGGATACGCTTTCGCATGACCGCACCGGCGCAGGATGCCGCCGAGGTGCAGGCCCGCCACGCAGCCAATCGACAGGGCTGGAACGAGGGCGCAGCGCACTACACTGCCCAGGTTGAGGGAACAATCGCCTTCCTGCGCGCGGGTGGCAGCAACCTGCATCCCGTCGAGCGGGAAAATCTGGCGCGGTATGGCGACCTGCGCGCCTGGTGCCACACCGCGATTCATCTGCAGTGTGCCTCGGGGCGCGATACCCTCTCGCTCTGGAACGAGGGCGTGACCCAGGTGATCGGTGTAGATATCGCGGATGTGCATATCACCAACGCCGAGCAGATCAGCGCCGCCCTGGACATTCCCGCGCGCTGGTACCGCTGCGATCTGCTGGAAACGCCCCACGAACTGGACGCCACCGCCGATCTGGTCTACACCGGACGCGGCGCGTTATGCTGGCTGCATGATCTGGACGGCTGGGCGGCGGTAATCTACCGGCTGCTCAAGCCGGGCGGGATTGCACATATCTTTGACGACCATCCCATCACCTGGCTGTTCGACCCGGACGCAACCACGCTGGTGCCATCGGGTCTAAACTATTTTTCGCACAGCGAGTCCTCACAGGGCTGGCCGGAAACCTACATCGGCAGCATGGGGAAACCGCTGGAACAGCATGCCACCAAGTTTGAGCGCCTCTGGCCGCTGTCGGCAATTATGCAGGCGCTCCGCAACGCCGGGCTGACGCTGGAATTTTTGGGGGAGCATACTGAGCCCTACTGGGATGCATTCCCCAACTTGCGACCCGAACTACGCGGGCATATTCCGATGACCTTCTCGCTGGTGGTTCGCCGCCCCCCGGAGCATTCATAGACGACGGCAGGAATGGTCGCCATTCAGTCAGACGAGTTACGCGGTTTTCTACGAACGGAGCTTTTCGCCTTCGGCAGGGCGGAATAGTACATTCTTTTTGGAAAAAACGTGGCTCTCCGAGCCACGTTTTTTCCAAAAAGATCGAAAAAGTACCACGCTGCCGCAGGCGAGACGGAATTCCATTTGGTCAAACGTCCGGTTTGAACGCCCACCGCGTAAGTCGTGTCAGTTAGATGAAAGAGTTAGCACATGCGCATTGAACGTGTCGAACTACGGCAGATCCGGCTGCCCTACGTAACGCCCTTTGAGACCAGCGGCTGGCGCGAAGAGAGCAGCCACTCGATCATTGTGCGGCTCGATGCCGGCGGCGCAACCGGCTGGGGCGAGTCGCCGCTGATGTCCGGCCCCTGGTACAGCGAGGAGACCTACGCCACCGCATGGGTGATCCTGCGCGAGGTGCTGGTGCCGCTGCTACTGCGGGCCGACCTGCAGGAGCCGGAAGATATCGACCGGCTGTTTACCACGGTGCGGGGCAATCGCTTTGCGCGCTCCGGGCTCGAGTTTGCCGGATGGGATCTGTTTGGGCGGATACGCGGTCAGAGCCTGGCGCAGATGCTCGGCGGGACACGCAAGCGCGTGCCGGTCGGGGTCAGCGTTGGCGTGCAGCCCGATATTGCCACGCTGCTGCGCGTGGTGCAGGACTACATCAACGACGGCTATCAACGGGTGAAGCTGAAGATCAAACCCGGTTGGGATATTGAGCCAACCCGCGCCGTCCGCAGCACCTGGCCCGACCTGCTGCTCCAGGTAGACGCCAACAGCGTCTACACCCTGGAGCATGCCGACCATCTGGCGCAACTGGACCCCTACAACATCCTGCTGATCGAGCAACCCCTGGCCCACGACGATATTATCGATCACGCGCAATTGCAGCGCCGCCTGCGCACCCCCGTTTGCCTGGACGAGAGTATTGTCTCGCCCGCGCATGCGCGCCGGGCCATCGAACTGCAGGCCTGCGGTGTGATCAACATCAAGCCGAGTCGCGTGGGCGGGCTGGCAGCCGCGCAGCAGATCCACGCCATGGCCCAGGCGGCGAGCCTGCCGGTCTGGTGCGGGGGCATGCTGGAGAGCGGCATTGGTCGGGCAACCAATGTGGCGTTGGCGAGTCTGCCGGGCTTTACGCTGCCCGGTGATATCAGCGCCAGCCGGCGCTACTTCCAGCGCGATATTGTGACAACTCCCTTTGACCTCAACCCGGATAGCACGCTGACAGTGCCTACCGCTCCCGGCAGTGGCGTAACCGTGGACGAAGCCTATCTGGAGGAGGTGACGGTTGAACAGTGGGAATTGTGTGCGGGAGGCTGAGATCGCACGAATCATAACGCTGAGGCATGTAGTAGCATTCCTGTCGGATATACGATTATGACAAGTTTTCCACGTTTTCCACAGGTTATCCACATTTTTCTCACAACATTTTGCGCAAAGTGCAAGATTTTGTGAGAAAAGCCAAAAAGTACCATGCTGCCGCAGGCGAATCGGCGCTTCCACCTGGTCATACCAACTTGCCGGCAAACCAGCAATCAACGGGAACGGGCGCAACGGGCGCAACGGCGGCACGTTCCCGTGTATTATTTCTGCGTCCTCGGTGTGCTCTGTAGCTATGACAACAAATCGGTATCAAATATCCAGTTAGAGCGCCGGGTTTGACCATGGATGCTTCCAGGTTAAGGATCAGCTACCGGGTATAGCCGGACTGCTACGTGCAGTGGAATCAGGTCAGGTAGAATAAAAAGTAGGATTCGCGTTTTGCGCTTACCTCTGGAGGCGAACAATGTGGTTCGTTCTAACAATTTTGGCGATCATTGTGGCATGGGTTGCATATGATCTCCTTCAGCGCAGGCATACCATCCTGCGCAACTTTCCGATTATCGGGCATTTTCGCTACTGGCTGGAAGCAGTTGGCCCGGAACTGCGGCAGTATATCGTCACCAGCAACGATCAGGAACGTCCGTTCAGTCGGGATCAACGCCGCTGGGTGTATGCGTCGGCCAAACAGGAAAATAACTATTTTGGCTTTGGGACCGACAACGAGATGGAGACGGCTTCAAACTATTTGATTATCAAGCATAGCGCCTTTCCTCTGCCCTACCTCTACCCCGGTCATCCTGAGTATGACGCGCAGTTGCGTTTGCCCTGCGCCAAGGTGCTCGGCGGATACCACCGCCGGGCGCATGCCTTCCGCCCGGCATCAATTATCAACATCTCGGCAATGAGCTATGGCGCGTTGAGCAGTGCCGCAGTTGAGGCGATCAATCGCGGCTGCGCGCCGGCGGGATGCCTGCACAACACCGGCGAGGGGGGTGTGTCGCTCTACCATCTCCACGGCGGTGAGCTAATTCTGCAAATTGGCACCGGCTACTTTGGTTGTCGTGATGCTGCCGGTCGTTTCAGCCTGCCGCGGCTGCGAGAGGTGGTTGCACAACATCCACAGATCCGTGCGATTGAGATCAAACTGAGCCAGGGAGCCAAACCGGGGTTGGGTGGGATCTTGCCCGCGCCGAAGGTGACGCCCGAAATTGCGCAGATGCGCGGTATTCCCGCCGGGCAGACCTGTATCAGCCCCTCGGCTCACGCCGTCTTTCATGATGTTGATAGTCTGCTGGATTTCGTGGAGGAGATTGCCACGGCAACCAGTCTACCCGTGGGCATCAAGTCCGCCGTGGGTGATCTGACCTTCTGGCAGCAGTTGGCGCAGGCGATGGCAACAACTGCGCGTGGGGTAGATTTTATCACTATTGACGGTGGCGAAGGAGGTACAGGCAGTGGACCGCTGGTCTTTACCGACCATGTGGCCTTTCCCTTCAAGTTGGCGTTTAGCCGCGTCTACCGTATTTTTGCCGAACATAACCTGCATGAGCATCTGGTCTTTATTGGCGCGGGGAAGCTGGGCTTTCCCGAGACGGCGCTGTTTGCCTTTGCGCTGGGGTGTGATATGATCGCGGTGGCACGCGAGGCAATGCTGGCGATTGGCTGCATCCAGGCGCAGCGCTGCCATACCGGGCATTGCCCGACAGGTGTGGCGACCCAGAATCTGTGGCTGGTCCATGGGCTTGATCCGACTGATAAAGCCGCGCGGCTGGCAAACTACATTTTAACCTTGCGGAAAGAGCTGATCGGATTAAGCCGGGCCTGTGGTGTGCCGCATCCCGCGTTTGTAACTCCCGACCATTTTGAGATGCTCGATGGACATTTTGGCAGCGCTACGCTTGAGCAGACCTTTGGCTATGCGCCGGGGTTAGGACTGCCGGCGGCGGCGGACCAGGCTGCAATACGACGAGTGATGCGTACCCTGGCGATCGAGCAGATGTCACCACAAACAGTACTGAGTAGAAAGGCAAAGTGATGTTAATCGTGCATGTCTTTGTCCATGTGAAACCGGAACATGTTGCTGCCTTCAAAGCAGCCACGCTCGATAATGCCCGCAACAGCGTGCAGGAGCCGGGCGTTGTGCGCTTTGACGTAATCCAGCAGGAGGATGATCCCACACGCTTTGTGCTGGTCGAGATCTATCGCACGCCCGATGCCCCGGCGCAGCACAAGGAGACGGCGCACTATGCGCGCTGGCGCGATACCGTGGCCGAGATGATGGCCGCGCCGCGCACCAGTGTCAAGTATGTGAATGTGTTCCCGGCGGATCAGCAGTGGGAGTTGCCGGCATGAAGTTTGAGTTTGCCACGGCCACGCGGATTATCTTTGGACCGGGGACGCTCCAGCAGCTCGGACCACTGGCGGCGGAACTGGGTAAACGCGCACTACTCATCGGCGGTAGTACACTCACCCGCCTGACGCCGCTGCAGGAGTTGCTGCGGGCACAGGGCATTACCACAACGACGTTAAGCGTTCCCGGCGAACCAACGGTTGACCTGGTACTGGCAGGGGTGCAGCAGGCCCGTGCCGATGCATGCGATCTTGTGATTGGCATGGGTGGCGGAAGTGTGATTGATACCGGCAAGGCGATTGCCGCACTGTTGACTAACCCCGGCGAACCGCTGGACTACCTGGAGGTGGTGGGGCGCGGTCAGCCGTTGCCCCGACCGTCAGCGCCCTACATCGCCATCCCCACTACAGCCGGCACCGGGGCCGAGGTGACGCGCAACGCCGTGCTGGGCGCACCCGAACATCATGTGAAGGTGAGTATGCGCAGTCCCTCCATGCTGCCGACGCTGGCGCTGATCGATCCGGAACTGACCTACGGACTACCCCCGGACGTGACGGCCGGCACCGGACTGGATGCGCTGACGCAGTGTATGGAGCCGTATGTCTCGAACCAGGCCAACCCGCTGACCGATGCGTTCTGTCGGGAGGGGATGCAGCGGGCGGCACGTTCCCTGCGCCGCGCCTTCCAGCAAGGCAGTGACCCGGCGGCCCGCGCAGATATGGCGGTTGCCGGCCTGTGTGGAGGATTAGCGCTTGCCAACGCCAAACTGGGCGCGGTCCATGGGCTTGCGGGGCCGTTGGGTGGTATGTTTCCGGTGCCGCATGGCGTGGTCTGTGCGCGGTTGCTACCTCTGGTGATGGCAACCAACGTGCGTGCCCTTCAGGAGCGTGCGTCCGACTCGCCCATGCTGACGCGTTACGACGAGATTGCCCGGATTGTGACAGGCGCTCCGACTGCGCGGGCCGCCGATGGGGTGGCCTGGGTGCAGGAACTCGGCAACGAGCTGAATGTGCCGCCGCTGTCCAGTTTTGGCATAACCGCTGCCGATATACCGGAGGTGGTGCCAAAGGCACAACGCGCCGGCAGCATGCAGGGCAACCCGCTTGTGCTGACGCCGGAGGAGTTGACGCAGATTCTGCAGCAGGCGTTGTGATGGGGTGGTGCGAGATTCAGGACAGACAATCAGGTGTTAGTGCCAGTGAATCTCGCTCCGCACATCCTCAACCACCTCGCCCTGCCGGTCAAGCAGCAGCCGCAGCGAGTGGCGCAGTTGGCACTTGAGAATGGGACATTCGCCGACTGCGGCCGTCTCACGGGAAACGCCGTAGGGACAGGTGTCGGCGCGGCACTCCTCGGCGGTAACGGTGTAGCGCGGTGCGCCGGGAGGACCATCAAGTGACCGTACACGCAGCGGCACATCCTTCAGTTCGGGGACGTGCTGGTTCACATACTTTTGTGCCACGCTTAACATTGGGTTGACGCGCTTGGGTCGTGCCATGGTATCCCGCCTTTCTTGCTCAATCTAACTTTCTACAGAGTATCAAATCTGTGAAGGATAGTGCGAGAAATGATCACAACCGGCTGTGGTGAAATGGCAACTTTGCTGGAAGTGGTGTTACATCAGGTCAGCATCAGCGGCTGTAACGGCTACCAGGAGAAGGAGGTTTGATGTGATGTATTGCTGCTATGCTAGCGAGGAGTTACAGATGTGGATGATCATCTAATTGTGTTGGCTCGCGAATATATCGAGCTAGTTGACCAAATTCGTAACGGAGCCTATGATGATTTCCAGACAGCCGATAGTCAGCGAATGCTATTACACGATGATCTCTGCAGGCTAACCCGATTAGATCGAAGTGAAGACATGTATCGGCATTGCAAGAATATATTGCACGATGCCCGCGCACAAGGACGAATCTGAGATTTAGAAGGAGGTTTTATGGAGCACCAGCTTTATCGTGCTCACCGTACACTCGGGTATGATGCGGGACGAACACAGAACGCGGATGGGAAAGAGTTAGTTATTCTGCATACTAGTCCTCATCCCGGTCCAAGAGAGTTTAGCGTTACCTTCGGTCATATGCTCATACCGGCGGGTACTGAAGATGTACAACGTCAGATTATGTTTGAATTGCAGGAAGTGTTAGAGCGTGCGGCATTTTTAGGCCTGGACGCCGACGCCATGCGTGCGGCATTTGAGGGCGCGCTTGCGACGGTCCTGAGCAGTACCCCGACCTGAGTCGTGGCGGCAGTCCGTCCGATTCGGGAGAATCGCGTTGACAGCGCCGTCCGGTCAGGGTATGCTATACAGTGTGGAATAACAGCGTAGTTCCATGCAAGTTGATGTATCCCCCTGTGGTATCAACCAGCGCCGGACGAAGACCCGTCCGGCACAGTCGAAGGGAGCAGTGTTGCGATGGCAGTGAAGTCAATTCTGATGCTGGTCGGCGACTATGTAGAAGACTATGAAGTCATGGTGCCCTTCCAGGCACTCCAGATGGTTGGTCACACCGTACATGCCGTCTGCCCGGATAAGGCCGGCGGCCAGAGCATTCGCACGGCGGTTCACGATTTTGAGGGCGATCAGACCTACAGCGAGAAGCCCGGTCACAACTTTGTGCTGAATGCCACCTTTGCCGAGGTGCGCGCAGAAGACTATGATGCACTGGTGATTCCCGGCGGACGTGCGCCGGAGTATATTCGCCTGAATGAAAAGGTGCTGGAGATGACGCGCCACTTTGCCACGGCGGGCAAGCCGATTGCCGCTATCTGCCACGGTGTACAGGTATTGGCGGCTGCCGGTGTGCTGGAAGGCAAATCCTCGGCGGGATATCCGGCCTGTGCGCCGGATGTGCGGCGTGCCGGCGGGAGCTATGCCGATATTCCGGTTGATCAGGCCCATGTTGACGGCAACCTGGTGACGGCCCCGGCCTGGCCTGCCCATCCGGCGTGGCTGGCAAAGTTCCTGCAGGTGCTGGGAACGCGGATTGAACTCTAGTGTTACGTCGTAGGTGTGGCCTGCTGCCGCACGAGTGAGGTATGCGCGCAGATTGCAGCCGCGCCTACACCGTTGACGCAGCCGATTCTTCACGGATGAACGTACGCGGTCCCTGACCTGAAAGGAAATGTCGCCTCCGGCAGGGCGGAATCGGACATCCTTTTTGGAAAAACGTGGCTCTCTGAGCCACGTTTTTCCAAAAAGATCGAATAAAGTACCATGCTGCCGCAAGCGAAATCGGCATTGGGGGTTTGCACCAGGCTGAAACCGGCCCCACCGCGTAACTTAAGTCACGGAGTGTGTCTCCAACCAGGTGCTTGTAGAAGAATGTATCGTGGGCAGGGCCGATGATCACCGGTCCTGCTTTTTATGTGGGAGTTGGCACGTTGCGCAAAACTGTTTATAATTGGCGGACGTGCGCTGGTTGCCCCACCTTTTGCCGAATAGCGCGTGATAACTTCAGTGAAACCAATTTTTGCTAAATCCGGCAAGAATACTGCCGCAGATTGCCCCAGTTCAGGGGGTGGTTACGGCTCAACTCCAGTACGGTGTTCCGGCCAAAAACATATCAATATAAGTTGTACACACAACTCCGTATTGCATTATCAAGGAGAAAGTTGGATGTCCGATCAAGCCCGCATCGAATCATTGCAGACCGAAATTGCTCGCCTACGTCGGCGTAACAGTGAATTGGAACAACTGCTTGCTACTGCCCAAAGCCCGGTTACTCTCCCCCCCATGAATCGTCCGGATGTTAATGGCGCGCCGGCAACCGATACACCCGACTCGTCGAAACCCGCCACACCTGAACCGGCGGATCTCTCCCAGGCCTTGCAACAGCTTCAGCAAGAAAAGACGGCGCGCACTGTGGCTGAAGCCCGTCTGAACTTGTTTGAAGCACTGGTGGAAAATGCGCTGGATGGTATCGGTGTGGCGACGCTGGATGGAACGATTACCTATGGCAATCCAGCCTTCAAAGCACTCACCGGCTTTGGTGATCGCACCGTCGGGAGCATGATGAGCGAGTATTTTGATGCGGACGATCTGGCACATGTTGCCCAGGAGGTAGTTCCAGCCGTAGCCGAGCAGGGATACTATCAGGGGCGCTTGCGTTACCGCCGGCTGGACGGTAGTCACTTTCTAGGGCAGATCAGTGCGTTTGTACTTCGTGATGCCACAAACACCCCAACCGGTCAGGCAGTGATTGTGCGCGATATCACCAAGCAGCAGCAGGCGGAGGAAGAACGATTGGCACTTCAGGAAGAAATTATTATGACCCAGCAGGCCGTGCTGCGCGAACTTATGACACCGCTGCTGCCGATTGCTAAAGGGGTTGTTGTGATGCCAATTGTGGGAAGCATAGATAGTGCGCGGACCCAACAGATTATGGATACGCTGCTTCAGGGTATCGCTGACCAGCAGGCCGGCCGGGTAATCCTCGATATCACCGGGGTGAAGGTGGTGGATACGCAGGTGGCGAACGCGCTTATTCGCGCGGCCCAGGCATCACAACTGCTGGGAGCGCAGGTGGTGCTGACGGGAATTGGTCCGGAGGTGGCGCAGACGCTGGTCCATCTGGCCGCCGATCTGCAGGGTATCGTGACGCGAAGCACGCTCCAGAGTGGTATTGCCTACGCGCTTGATCGGCCAATGCAGTAAGATAATATGCTACAGTGCAGGAGAGAGCTACGATGGAAGCAAACGATGATCGCCCGCACGTTGGACGTGTCTACGATTATGTTCTCGGTGGTCAGCATAATTTTCCGGTGGATCGGCAGGCGGCTACGCGGATCATGGAGGTTTTACCCGCCTATCCCAAGTGGGCGCAGTTGAACCGCCGCTTTCTGCAGTGGGTGGCGGATCAGTGGGCCACCGCCGGGCAGCAGTATGTCCTTGATCTGGGATCAGGTCTGCCCACGCAGGGACATCTGCATGAGCGGATGCCCGAGGCGCAGATCCTCTACTCGGATAATGATCCGCTCTGCGTTACTGCGGGTGGGGAACTGGTCGCGCACCTGCCCAATGTCGCCTATATCCAGGCCGATCTGTGCGACGCGGATCAGGTGCTGAAGGCCGCGGCGGATTTCTTTCCCGCGCAGCCCCAGGTTGCCATCGACTTTATTGGTGTTACCTACCTGCTTGACGATGAACAGTTAACCAGTCTGGCGCGCCGGTTGCATGCCTGGGCCGCTCCCGGCAGCGTAATGGCCGTCAGCTTTTTGCAGCGGGATCTGTCCCCCAATGGCCGGGTGTTTGCCGACGAACTGCAGCAGCGCCTGGAACAGATGGGGATTATTGTCTACTACCGGACGCCCGCGCAGATCAGCACACTGCTCGCCCCATGGCAACTGGTTGAGGCCCGTCCGCTGGAGCAGTGGATCGGTCAGGTAGAGAGTGTTACGTCGGAGGATCGGGTGCAGGATCTCTTCTGGATGTCAGGTGCGCTGCTTACGCATAGCTAAAGTATAACTGATTTCGTCGCATTGGAGCCAACACAGCGGATGTAGTGCCAACTGGGGGGACAGTGACACAGGTGTTATCGAATTTTGATCGGGTTTATCCGCATATCAGCGCATTTGTGCAGGCTTATGGCTGGATTGAAATCGGTGAGCATGAAATAATCCCCGCCTTTGTGCATGCTTATGATCCTGGTGGCACTATCTAGGAAGGTGATGCCGCGTATGTATCGCTTGATGCCGCACTGTCTGCCTTAGATCAAGCGCCGGCGAAGTGGATGGCAGAAAACGGCTTTGAGGTGTAGCTCTATCGCCTGCTAACACTCGATCAGAGGTGATCCTCTCTCCTCTGAGAGCAATTACGGGAGGACAACTGTGACGCCACCGTTTGAGTTGGACCATCTCTTTGTCACCGTGCCGCCGGAGGCTCCCGGCATCGGGCCACTGTCGGCTCTCGGTCTGCGGGAGGGCACGCGCAACGTACATTCCGGGCAGGGTACCGCCAACCGCCGCATCTTCTTTCACAACGCGATGCTGGAGTTTCTCTGGCTTACTGATGCAGCCGAGGCACAGAGCGCGGTAATCCGGCGTACACGCCTGTTTGAGCGTTGCAATCCGGAGGAGATGCATGCCTGTCCGTTTGGCATCTGTCTACGCCCGACCGCGCACCCCACTGACCTGCCCTTCGCAACCTGGGACTATACGCCACCTTATTTGCCGCCGGGTGCGTCGATTCCCTTTGCCACCAATTCCGAGTTGACCCACGAACCGTTGATCTTCTGCCTACCCACCGCGGTTCGCCCTGATCGCTACCCTGCTGACCGGCAGCAGCCGGTGACGCACCCCGCCGGGTTGCGCGAGATCACCCAGGTGGTTCTGTCTATGCCGTTGACGCAACCACCGTCGGAGGCACTGCGCTACCTGCACGATACTGGTCTGGTTCTGCTGCGGGAAGGTGAGGGCTACTCAATGCAGATCGAATTCGATGGAGGAAAGCAGGGGGAGGAGCGATCATTTGCGCCCGGATTACCGCTGGTGTGGCGCTGGTAACCACGAGATACTTCGGATCGCACATGTTGATCTCTTACGGATATAGCCCGTAAAGCCCAGGTGCTTCTAGCCCTGGGATAAAAGGGCTTCACTCGCTTTCGCCGCTTCAGTCGCACTTGTGTTCTGGATGATTTTAAGCTATACTACTCATTATGAGCAACAT
>DAOTUI010000173.1:0-18915 GCA_034437035.1 Chloroflexaceae bacterium | reverse complement strand
TCCGTAATGTGTAAAACATTTCTGCAATTTTTATCGCCATGTGGGGCGAGATGTTTCCCAAGTAGCCGTTTTTGACCGGCTAATGGGGGATTTTTACGAACTCCTTCCGAAAATAAGCGAACGGTGAGTAGGAGGAAGCAGTATGCTTGAAGAGTTTTTTGAACAAAACCGGATCCCTATGGGGGACTGGGTTGAGATCTTCGTGGACTGGGTTGACGATAACCCGATTGCCAGTGCTGTCTTTGATGGGATTAAAAATAGTATCGACACGGTGCTCGGCGTTATGGAAGGCTTTCTGCTTAGCCTGCCGCCCATGGTTGTGGTGCTGGCTGTGGTTCTTATTGGCTTTCTCAAGGCCGGTAGTGACCAGTTGCGCCGGCTGGGCGACGATAGCGACGAGGAAGACGGCAATCAGGTCGGCGATATCATTCTGGGTGTGCTCAAGTCAGGCTGGAAGCTGGGCCTGGGTAGTGGTTTGTTGCTTGTCCTGATCGGGTTGCTGGGCTACTGGGATCTGACAATGACAACGATCAGTATTATCTTAACGGCGCTGTTTGTCTGTATTGTCATTGGCGTTCCGATGGGTATCCTGGCCGCCAGCAGCGATAATGTCGAGAATGTTATCCGGCCCATGCTGGATGCGATGCAGACGATTCACCCGTTTGTCTATCTGGTGCCGGTGGTTATCTTCTTTGGTATCGGGAAGGCTCCCGGTACGCTGGCAACGATTGTCTTTGCGCTGCCCCCGATTGTCCGCCTGACCAACCTGGGCATCCGGCAGGTACCCGGCGATGTGGTGGAGGCCGGCAAGTCCTTTGGATCAAGCGACCGGCAACTGCTCCTCGACGTGAAATTGCCGCTGGCTCTGCCCGCGATTATGGCCGGTTTGAACCAGACCTTGATGCTGGCGCTGTCCATGGTGGTGATTGTGGCGCTGATTGCCGGGGGTGGTCTGGGTCAGGCGATCTTTCGCGCGGTGAACAATAATGATATCGGTTCGGCGGTGCAATCGGGACTGGTCGTCGTGCTGCTGGCTATCTTGCTGGACCGGATCTCCCAGATTGGACAGCGGGCGACAACTGTTTAGTGACAGGAGTTACGCGGTGGGCGTTCAAATCAGACACATAGGCTCACAACAGCCGTCTTCGCCTGCGGCAGCATGGTACTTTTTTTCTTTTTCACGAAATTTTTGCACTATGTGCAAAAATTTTGTGAAAAAGCATGGAATCTTCCGCCCTGCCGGAGGCGGAATCTGCCGTCGGGTCAACGACCGCGTAACTCCTGTTAGTGATAAACGTAGTTGTCACGTTTGCACATTTTAGCGAACCTGTGGTACTATAACTCGCATCCAGTTTGTTTATTCTGTATACGTATGATAGCGTTCGCCCTTTACCAGGGGCAGGTTTGCAACCCTGCCCCTGTTCGATGTTAACAGGGCGTAAAAAGCTGGATATCTCCACGCCGATCATTTCCATATGTATGCCTATATACGTATGGATGATCGCTGTCGTAAAGTTCAACCTGTCGGAAAGGAGGATGATCCTGAGGAGAGCGTGTTGAGGTGGGCCCCGGCATAATGCCGGGATACACGTTGATGCAAGCGATCCATGCCGATGTGAATAGCGGTAGCAAGAGTTGATACGTATGAGGAGGAACAACAACATGCGGAACCGTTTGATCTACATACTCAGTCTGAGTCTGGCCCTGATGCTTGTGCTGGCGGCCTGTGGTGGCGGCGGCCAGGGTACGACCGTGGATATTGCCCGCGCTACCTGGACGACTGGCTGGTTCCAGGCTGCGATCTATGATCAGTTGCTGCAGGAACTGGGCTATGAGGTATCGCAGCCGAGCGAGCTAGGCGCAGAGCTCTTCTATGTTGCCGCTGCCGAGGGTGACGTTGACTTCTGGCCGAATGGCTGGTTCCCGCTGCATAACAACTTTATCCAGCAGGAAGATGTGCAGGGGAATGTTGAGCAGGTTGGCTTCCAGGTTGAAGCCGGTGCGCTTCAGGGCTACCTGGTAGATCGGGCGACCGCTGAGGAACTGGATATTACCAACCTGGAAGACTTCACGCGCCCCGAGGTAGTCGAGGCATTCGACAGCGATGGTGATGGTCTCGCCAATCTGACCGGCTGTAATCCCGGCTGGGGCTGTGAAGCGGTGATTGAGCATCATCTGGATGCCTATGAACTGCGCGACTATGTGCAGCATGTGCAGGGTACCTATGCCGCGCTGATGGCGGAAACGATTAACCGCTACGAGAATGGTGAGCCGATCTTCTTCTACACCTGGACGCCCAACTGGACCATTGCTGAACTGGTGCCGGGTGAGGATGTGGTCTGGATTGGTGTGCCCTTCCCCAGTCTGCCCGAAGATCAGGCGGAACTGGAAGACCAGACCGTCGCCGAGGGGGTTGAGGGTTGTGTGGCTGAGCCGTGCGATATGGGCTTCCCGCCCAATGACATCCGCGTGGTTGCCAATACCGAGTTCCTGAACAGCAACCCCGCCGCAGCGCAACTGTTTGAACTGGTGGTTATTCCGCTCCAGGACATCGCCGATCAGAATGTGAAGATGCAGGAGGGCGAGGACAGCGAGGATGATATCCAGCGCCACGCCGGCGAGTGGATCGAAGCAAACCGCGATCAGGTTGATCAGTGGCTGGAAGAGGCGCGTGCCGCTGCCGGCACGACTGCCGAGGTTGCTGAGTAGGTTCACAAACGCGCCGGTTTATCCGCAGGGGCGGGAGCATGTTTGCTCCCGCCCCTGTTTTTATTGCGCGCACGCCGCTGGAGCGTGGCAGTCGGGCTGCTGTGGTCAAACCAGGTCAGCACACACATCTCGCAAATATCGTGTACAATAAACATCTGAGTAGTCCTGCAACCCTATGCCATAGGTAACGAATAGTGAGCAATAGTTTTACGGACGGATAGATTATGTTCAAACGACTGTTCCGGCGCGGCCAGGATGCACCGCGCACCGAGGAAGAGGCCCACGAGGAAGAGCAAAAGGTCGAAGAGAGCCTGGAAAAGTCCCGCCAGGGTATGTTCGGCCGCATCAGCCAGATGTTTGCCACCGATGAGCCGATTACCGAGGAGTTATGGGACGACCTGGAGGAAGCGCTGATCCAGGGCGATGTTGGGATTGAGACGACGTTATACCTGGTGAACCGCACCAAGGACCGCGCGAACCGCAACAATGTCAAGAAGGCGCGCGAGGCCCGCGATATGCTCAAGGCGGAGATGGTCAGTACCTTTCAGGAGTATGCCGAACAGCCGGCACCCGTTAACACGCGCCCGTTTATTATCCTGGTGGTTGGCGTGAATGGCTCCGGCAAGACCACCCTGATCGCCAAACTGGCCCAGCGCTACAAGCGTTTTGGACGTAATGTCATGCTGGCGGCGGGTGACACTTTCCGCGCCGCGGCGACCGAGCAACTGGAGACCTGGGGCCAGCGTGCCGGGGTGCCGGTGGTCAGCCGGGGGCAGGGCGCAGATGCGGCGGCGGTGGTCTTTGATGCGCTGGATGCGGCCATCCAGCAGAATGTTGATACCCTCATTATAGACACCGCCGGTCGCCTGCATGCCAAGTTTAACCTGATGCGCGAGTTGGAGAAACTACGTAATGTCATTCGCCGCCGTGTCCCTGACGCGCCCCACGAGGTGCTGCTGGTGATTGATGCAACCACCGGGCAGAATGGTGTGCTACAGGCCAAGGCGTTCCTGGAGGCGGTTGATGTTACCGACGTGGTCATCACCAAAATGGATGGCACGGCCAAGGGCGGGATCGCCTTTGCCATCACGCAGGATATCGAGCGCCCCATTCGCTATCTCGGTACCGGCGAGAAGCTCGGTGACCTGGCGTTATTCGACGCCGAGAGTTTTGTTGATGCGCTGTTCGCGGAGGATGAAACATGAACGTGGCAATTGTACGCTGCCCCAAATGCAAGCAGAAACTGGGCTTGTCGCCCAGTATGACGATGGTCGGAACGATTGTGGTTTGCGCCAACCCGCGCTGCGAGACGCATCTGCGCGTCATCCGGCGGCGGCCGCTACGGGTTGAACCGGTGCCCTACGAGGAGACGTTAACGGCAGATGCAAACCCGGAATCTTATTCCTGAACGTGTGCCGGCACCAGGAATCAGGCACAGCGCACAAAGAACAAAAAACAGCGAACAGAGAGCAAAGAACAAAGTTCAGTTTCTTGGCTCCTGGTCTGTTCTGGGTATGCTGTTCCTGGTTCTCTTGAGTGGATGCCTGCTGGTGAGTGGTGAGCAGACCAGTGTTGATTTGCAACCGGGCGGCGGCAACCTGCGCGTCAGTTTTGTCAGCGCCGAGGGGCAGGCCACGCGTGAGCTTAAAGTTGCCGAAGATGCGCGCCTGATGCGGGTGATTGCTATCGTCGAGGTTGAGTCGGGCGACCTGCGCCTGGAACTCTTGCGCCCCGATGGTGCCGTTGAGTTTGTGGCTGAGGGTCGCCCCGACAGCCAGGTCACGCGCACCTCCCACATCCAGACCGACGAGCAGGGCTATATTCGCTACCGCGTTTTGGCTCAGGCCGCGCGCAATGGCAGTTATCAACTGCTGTTTCAGGAGTGATTGATGGAAACATTGACTCTCGAACTATCGCCGGAGCTCTACCGGAAGCTGAAGGAAGAAGCAGGACGAACTGGTCAATCCGCTGAAACACTGGTAGCGCAATGGGTGACAGAGCGTCTATCTCCCCCGATAGCTCCCAATGAGCGTGAGCGGGCGATTGCGGTTTTGCGGGATGCGGGATTGCTGACCGAACTCGGCCCCGAGTTAAAGCGGCTTGCACGGGAGTCCCGTGCAACACTTGAAGAGGTGAGCGCAGCGTTGAGTCGTCCGGGCAGCAAACCATTGAGCGAAATCATTCTGGAGCAGCGAGGACCAAAGGATTGAGCCTGCTCGTACTTGACTCAAGTGCGGTAGCCAAGCGCTATCTGGTAGAGACAGGAACTTCCTGGACGCGAAGTATCACTGATCCCGGTGCCGGCACTACCATTATTCTGGCAGAAATTACTCTGGTTGAAGTGTCGGCGGCACTGGCTGCCCGGTTTCGTGCAGGTAGTATATCGCCGGCAGAACGGGATGCTGCTGTCAGATTACTATTGCAGCATGCTGATACCGAGTACCAGCTTGTGCCTATTCGGCGTTTTATTGTTGACCGGGCTGTCAGCCTGACCCAGAGCCACCAACTACGTGGGTATGATGCAGTCCAACTCGCCGTAGCACTGATTGTCAACGAGCGGTACCTGGCTGCCGGCTTGCCGGCCCTGGCTTTTGTTGCCGCTGATGATGATCTGATCACAGCAGCGCATGCTGAGGGTCTGGTTGCGGATAATCCGAACCGTCACCCGTAGAAACCGGATGTGGCTATGGGGATTTTGCTACCAGGCCACACGCAGAGCAGCTATTAACCTGCAGTGTTCTCTGTGATCTCGGTGTCAGAAAAGCGTGAAGTTCGGTGCAGTAGCCGCCCCGTTCCAACCTCTTCCAGCGAGCGTGCCGGTGCGTCCCGCTCCAGCAGCAACTGGGCAATGGTCGCGTGGGGCAACTCCAGCAGCAGCATCGGTGTGAGTGAAACCACACTAGCAACCGGCGCCGTTCCCCGTAACAGTTCCATCTCGCCAAAAAACTCCTCCGGCCCCAGTTGTGACACCACCTCTGCCCGACGTCCCGGCGGCGTCCCGCCGGCGTTGTCTGTGGACGGCGTGCGCACAATCACGGCGGCCTGCCCCTGCTTGATGATATAAAATGTCCCATTGGACTGATTCTCGCGCACCAGCACCGTCCGCGGCGGTACCTCGCGTTGCCGGGCGGCCCGCGCCAGTTCGCGCAACGTCCGCCGGGGGACTTCCGCAAAGAGTGGCATCCGCTCCAGCAATTGCATAATCGTCATTATCTGCAGACTCTCACGGGTGTGTAGCGCATCCGCAGCAGGCAGGTGCCGCAGACCAGCCAGTGATAGAAAGAGCAGCGTGCTCGCAACCGTGGCCTGATAGCCGGCACTGGTCGGTGGTGGTGTGGTTGCCGGCACCATGCCCTCACCCGCTTCGAGCCTGGTCTGCTCAATCGCGCCAAAGACCATGCCCCGATGCAGTTCGCCGATGACCGCCTGGTCGTGCCGGATCACCACCTCGCCCGCCTCGACAATCCAGATGCCGGTTGGTGCTGTCCCGGCTGGAATGAGTGTCTCACCCGCGCGCGCCTGGACCGACTGCAGCATCCCGGCAAGCGCATCCAGTTCAGCGTCGTCACAGGCCAGAAACAGGTCAACCTGCCGTAGCAGTCGCAGCCGTGCCTCCCGTAGGCTACCAAAGGAGCGCGACAGATCGCGGGCCCAGGGCGTATGTGGAAAACTCCGGCGGCTCATGGCTTCCCGCTCGGCCCAGGGCAGTGCATCATAGGCCGCCTGGATGACCTTGCGGGCAAAGCGGGCCCCGGCGATCTCCTCAATCGTTGCCACAGTGTAGCGTAGCACCTCGGCATAACGTCCTCCCTGGGTATCGAGCGACTGGGCCGCCAGCACCGGACTGATGCGTACCTGCTCCCGGTCAAGCGTCACATCCCAGTTGGCGGTCGATGCCAGGATATCCATCCGGTCATCAAGCGCCTGTGCCCGCCGCGAGCCATACACCGCCCGCAACAGCCGATAGCAGCCCACATAGCTGAGTTGAAAGCCACGCTGGAGCCGTTCCGCCTCACTTCTGGTCGGCACTGCCGGCCAGGTCAGCTCTTCCGCCGTGAAAGTGCGCAACGTTACATAATGTACACACCAGGCAACCGCCCAGAGCCCTGCGGTGAGGATGCTCAGAGCAACCGAAACCCGTCCCCACTGCCCCACAAAGGCCAGGTCAAACCCATACGCCCCGGTCTGCACCGCAATACCGGCCCAGAGCGGCAGCCAGCACCAGCGCAGGCGCGAGTCGCGCAGGCCCAGCAGGTGCGGTAGTAGCAGCGCCAGGGCCAGCGTGCCAAAATAGACCGGCGCTGCCGCCGCCAACGCCATCCAGAAAGGTACACCCGGCAGTGCCAGTTCCGCCCGGTGAATGGTGGCGCCCCCCAGGCCAAAGGCGACCACCAGCAGAAAGGCCGTAACCCCCAGTTCGTGTTGCGATGCCTGGTGCAGATCGACATCGAGCAGGGCGGCAAACCCGGCCAGCAGCAGCAGCAGAAATGCGCCGCCCTCCAGCAGGAGCCGGAGCATTGTCAGATCTTCAACCGCCGACAGCCGCAGCAGCGCGCTGAGCAGGGTTATCCCGCCGGCAAGCAGCAGCGCATGCAGCACATGCTGGACATCCGCGCCGCGATAGTTGGGGCGTACCGCCAGCAGTGCCGATAGGGAGATGCTCCACAGCAGCGGTGCGAGCATGCCGGTCAACCCGGCGTCCAGCAGCGGCACACCCGACCGGAACGGCAGGATGGTCAGCACCCCGACCAGCAGGAGTAGGAGCAGCGCCACGATTCCCGGCTGATGCGCATACTTGCGGCGTTCCAGTTGGCGCGCTCCCGCCTGCAGCAGGCTCCAGGCCGCCAGGAGCAACCCCAGCGCTACGGGCACTACCACTCCGCCGATGATTAACAGCGCCAGCAGTTGCCCACCCCAGTCGCCCGCCCAGAGCCGGCGGATGACATCGACCAGTTGTTGCTGCCAGAAGAGAAACGCCAGCACAATGGCACACAATGTGTATAAGCTGGTGAGCAGACCATACAAACCAAAGATGCGTTCTTCGGGGCTAAACGGTGTGCGTGTACGGAGCTTTGCCCACATCGGGCCGGCGATGAACGCCAATGCCCGTCGGCGCAGATTCGGCAGACGGAGCGCATCAACGAGCATGTAATAGCCGTCAAGTTCCAGCAGCGGATTGAGATTGAAGAGGGTGGCAACATAACAGGCAAATGCCAGTTTATAGGCCGCAGCACTCAGCCCCGGCAACTCGGTTGCAAACAGACTTGCAACCAGGGTCGCCCCACCGCCGACCAGCAGATCCGACAGGGGCCCCGCTGCCGAGACAACCATCCGCGCCCGCCGGCCGGCCAGCCAGATATCGCTGGTATCGACAAATGCCGCCGGCATGCCATAGTAGAGCATCACGCCGCCGCTCCAGACGGTGCGGCCATAATGTTTCACCGCCAGCGCATGGGCCAGTTCATGCAACCCGAACGAGATCAGCAGCGCCACCCAGAGCGCCGGCAGGCTGGTGGTGACGCCATCAACTGCAAGCACCTGGAGCGGCCCGGTGGAATGCACAAATGTCTGCACAAAGATTAGCACCCCGGCCAGGCTGACCAGGGCATGCAGCAGCAGAAAAGGACGTGTAAAAAAGATCCGGCCGGCACCACGGTAGATCCGGGTTACCAACATATCAATGCCCCGGATCGGGAAGGTCCGCCCCTGCAAGAATCGCAGCAGGCGGCGCCCCCAACCCTCAGCGGTATGCTGTTCCAGGCCATGCTGGATCTGCCGGTAAATATTGATCGGGGTATCGGTCAGGAAGCCCTGCTGCTTGAGGTTCTGCACCAGACCGGCAACGGGCAGCAGTTGCTTAAACCGGAGAAATCCCAGCGTGGCCAGTTGTGCCACGGTACGGGTGCCGTCCATCGCATGCCATATCTCGCACTCGGCGGCGGAGAGGCGCAGGTAGGTTCCGTTGGCGCTGCGCAATACCGTGTAAGTCTGCTCACCATCGCTGATCGTCTCTTCGACAACATCTGCCGGCCGCACCGGGGAATACTGCGCCAGGTCGGTCCGCGCTTGCAGGGTAGTCCACAATCCCCCCGGCGTCGCGGTTGTGGTGGGATCAGGCGGTGTGGTCGGCGTGGTCTGACGGGCCAGGGTGATCCAGAGGCCGCCAGGTTCCCGCTGCTCCGGGGAGACAGCGATCCGTTTAAGTTGCGGGTTCGCAGCTTCTGATAGGGTGGACATAGCGTATGGTGATCCTTGCTGTTATCGGGCAGCCCGTTCGTCTACATTATCTGACTGACACGCATTACGCGGTTGATATGCAAACCGGACGTTTCACCCGATGGAATCCCGATTCGCCTGCGGCAGCATGGTACGCTTCTGTTTCACAAAAAAATTCACAACGTGAATTTTTTTGTGAAACAGATCGGGATCTTCCACCCTGCCGGAGGCAAAACCGGCCTGCGGGTCTGGCAGGAGGACTGGAACAGTCCGCACCGTGTAAGTCGTGTGAATGAGCACTTTGGTAGCGTATCATCTTATTCTACGCCGCGCCTCATCAAACTCTCATCAATCAACGTGATCCAAACTCTGTTTTTGTCCGTCTATATGATAAGAAAAGAACAAACGACGCGCAACTCTGCGCAACAACAGCCCATAGCTGCGTGCAACCGAAGGCACGCCAGGAAAGGGAACATGGATTATGGGGACAACACTGGTGACACCAACATATGATCTACGTATCTGGCGGGATGAGCAGTTGGGGAAGATCTGGCGCGTGGCCTATAACGATGGCGAAGCTGAAACCGTAATCAGCTTTCCCGATACGGCGGCGCTGGGTGATTTTATTGCCGAGCAACTGGGGCTCAATCTACTTGACACTCTGGGAGAGCAAGATCCCATCTGTTCATGGTCCTGGTCGTAAGATACTGCAACCGGCAACACCCGCTGATCCGGTATTCCGCAAGCATTGATTGAAGCGTCGCGCTTCCCCGGATGGGGAAGGAAATGCACATCTGGTTGTTCTCGCGTATGCCCCACCCGGGAACTGGCCCCGCCGCGTCGGGTTGCAGTCATCCTGCCATATGTGGCATTTTGCACTGTCACCCTACCGCGTGCTATAATCCTCTCTGCTACACCAATGCGGTAATAATATAACAACTGCTGTTGCGATGCAGCAGTCTGGATTGCAACTGGCCCCGAACGATGGGTAGAATTGGAATTATGACTGAGACGCCTTCTCCAGGAACGGCAACGTCCCTAATCTTTGGGCGCTACCGGATAATTGAAGAACTCGGCGAAGGCCGCCTGGCAACCGTGTATCGGGCGACTGACGAGCGCCTTCGGCGCACTGTGCTGCTGCATCTGCTGCGCAAAGAGTTAAGCGACCGGGAGCAACTCCATCGGCGATTTATGGAAATTGCGCACGCGACGGCCCAGTGCTCGCATCCGGCGCTGCTCGAAGTCTTTGACAGCGGCACCGCGAATGACCGCCCCTATATGATTACGGAAGATGTGACCGGGCGCTCCCTGCGCGACCTGGGCGTGCTGACACCGGAACAGGCACTGCTCTATATGCGCCAGATAACCAATGCTGTTGCGCTCTGTGAGGAGCGCAAGCAGCCGCACCCGCCGATCAGCAGTAGCAATATTGTGGTGGCCGAAGAGGGCCGCGTTAAACTGGTTGAAGGCTGGTTTATTCCACCTGATGAAATCCCACTGGATGTGGCGCACTACCGCTCGCCGGAGCGTACCGAGGGTCAGCCGGCCGGTGCCGTCAGTACGGTCTATTCTCTGGGGGTGCTCTGCTATGAACTGATAACCGGGACACGCCCTATCACCGGGAGTGACCCGTGGGCGATCTCGCAGGCGCATCTTACAGCACGCATCCCGCCGATTGCCCAGGTACGACCGCTGCTCTACCTGCCGGCACTGGAGCGGCTGATTGGTCGTGCTATTGCGCGTGACCCGGCGCGACGCATCGCCACGGCGGCGGCCCTGGCTGAGGCTCTGGATAAGCTCTGGCGTGAGTTGACAGGCGACACGCAACGTCTGCCGGTACCGCCCGCCGCCCGCCGCCCGCCGCCACAGCCTGTAGCCGATGCTGCGCCATTGCCCATTGCACCGGCACCGGCACCGGCACCACCGCTTGCACGGCCACCGGAACCGGCCTATGTTCCGACCCAGCCGGCGGCACCGGTCCAACCGGCCCCCCCCCGCCAACGTCGCCGGCGCGACCAGGGATTGCGCCCACTCGACACAACCACGCTCCGCCAAAAAGCCTGGCAGCATGGATTGCGTGGCTGGATTGCCATCAGCCTGCTGCTGCTTGTCGTAGCGTTTGTGAGTTACGCAGGGGCAAGTTATGTTGTGGACCGAGTGTTTGCCATTGATATCGGGTTAGACCTGCCGGGCTGGTTGCCGGGAACTGATCCGGGTGAGGTCTATGTGGTCAGTGACGCCACCGCCCTGAATATTCGTGACCAGCCCGGGCTAAGCAATTCCAACGTTATCACCGCGCTGCCAAATGGCACCCGCGTGCGCAAACTTGAGGGGCCAGTTATGCAGGATAATGTTCCCTGGGTGCGTGTGCGTGCCGAAGTAGAGGATCAGACGATTGAAGGTTGGGTTTCGGAGAATTTTCTGGTACCCTTAGAATAGATCCGCATGCTGGTGCAACTGTGTCAGCCTGTCCGCCCGCGTCTTGACTACTGAGGAAGTCGCATGACAAATACCATTCCTGCCGAAGTTGTCGAGCACCTGCGCAATGCCGGCCGGGTGGCCGTTCTCACCGGGGCCGGTGTTTCGGCCGAAAGCGGTC
The DNA here is from genome assembly GCA_034437035.1 of Chloroflexaceae bacterium. GTDB lineage: Bacteria > Chloroflexota > Chloroflexia > Chloroflexales > Chloroflexaceae > CAKZQX01. The sequence goes on along the minus strand of DAOTUI010000173.1, from coordinate 7,391 downwards.
TCCCGACCTTTCGCCATGCCCAGACCGGGCTCTGGTCCCGCTATAACCCCACAGAACTTGCCACACCCGAAGCGTTTTTGCGCAATCCGCGCCTGGTGTGGGACTGGTACGCCTACCGCCGCCAGATGGCCCGGGAGTCCCAGCCCAATCCCGCTCACTATGCGCTTGTCACGCTCGAACAACACGCGGCCAACTTTACCCGGATCACTCAAAATATTGATGGTCTGCATCGCCGGGCCGGCAGCCAGGCCATCCTGGAACTCCACGGAAATCTCGAACGTGTCCGCCGATTTGATAGCGGAACTGTTGTTGAAACATGGGACGATGACGGCCAAACGCCTCCTCGCTGCCCTGAGACCGGCGAACTGCTGCGCCCGTCCGTGGTCTGGTTTGGCGAAGAGTTGCCCCAGCAGGAGTTGCGCATGGCCTACAGCGCCGCCGAACAGTCCCATCTGTTTCTCGCCATTGGGACATCGGCAATGGTGCAACCGGCCGCTTCGCTGCCCATGATCGCCAAACGTGCCGGCGCGTATGTCATTGAGGTCAACCCGGAAGAGACAGCACTCTCGGTTGTTGCCGACTGCCGGCTGCGGGGCAAAGCCGGGGTGGTGCTGCCCATACTGGTGCGGCAGGCATTCGGTGAAACAGAGGAGGCAGCCGGGTGAACGAGGATCCGAGTCTGATCGAGATGCAGAGCGATCGGGTGCGTATCCGTCCGTGGGAACAGCGTGATCTGCTGGCCCAGGAATCCTGGCCGCGCTATAACGATCCATTCAGCACTCTCTGGAATACCCCGCGCCCGGTTTCGCTAAATGGTGATTACGTCGGGTATGCCGCGAGTATGCGCCGCATCTGGGCGATTGAAGACCGACATAAGCGCATGATCGGGCGGATCTCACTCCGCGAGGTGGAACAGAACCGCCGGCATTCCCGCCTGGGCATTTCACTTGGTTCGCCCTATGTTGGGCAGGGATTGGGCACTGAGGCACTGATCCTGTTTTTGAATCACTACTTTGGCCCGATGGGCTTTTTGTCGATGCTGCTCGATGTGGCTGGGTTTAACCGCCGGGCGGTACGCTGCTACGAACGGTTGGGGTTCCGGCATGTTGGGAGTGACTGGCGGCACGTTGGGCGTGATCCGGCGCTACGCCTGCTCGACAATCCGGCCTACCGCGAGCTTCGGCCATTCTTCCGGCGGGAGCGTCGGGGTGCCTGGGTGCAATTTTTTGAAATGGAATTGTGCAAAGAGGAGTGGATCTGGCGGAGTGCGTAGCGGTGCGTTTGCTGAGTGCATTAGGTGTAAAGGGGTGAGATGAGCGGCGGGACGCTCGATTCGCCTGCGGCAGCATGGTACTCTTTTTGGCTTTTTCACAAAAATTTTGCACTTTGTGCAAAATTTTTGTGAAAAAGCACGGAATCTTCCGCCCTGTCAGAGGCGATATCCCCCATCAAAATCCGGGATCGCCTGCTGCATGCCGGCATTGGCCGTTTCGCGGTTTTCGCTCATTTCGTGTTGTTCGTGGTCCAAACGTCCACCGCGTAAGTCCTCGTCCCGTTTACATACACACCGTGTAAGTCCTGTTTATTTCACCCCCGCCGCCGCCCGTAGTGTCTCCGCTTTATCGGTGCGTTCCCAGGGTACATCAATATCGTCCCGTCCAAAATGACCATAGGCTGCGGTAGCGCGGTAGATCGGCCGGCGCAGATCCAGGTCACGAATAATTGCCCCTGGACGCAGATCAAAATGCTCGGCAACCAGGCGTCCGATGGTTTCGTCGCTGACTTTGCCCGTGCCAAATGCCTCGACAGAGATCGAAAGCGGACGCGCAACGCCGATCGCGTAGCTAATCTGCACCTCAAAGCGGTCGGCCAGACCGGCCGCCACGACATTCTTGGCAACATAGCGTGCAGCATAGGCGGCGCTCCGGTCTACCTTCGTCGGATCCTTGCCGCTGAATGCGCCCCCGCCATGCCGTGCCGCACCGCCATAGGTATCCACAATAATTTTGCGCCCGGTCAACCCGGCATCACCCAGCGGGCCGCCGGTCACAAAGCGCCCGGTCGGGTTGACATAATAGTTGGTGCGACCATCCAGCAGATCTGCGGGGATAACAGTGCGAATGACCTGCTCAATCAGATCGTCACGAATCTGCTGTGATGTCACCTCCGGCGCATGCTGCGTACTGAGCAACACGGTGTCAACACGCACCGGCTTGCCATACGCATACTCTACCGTCACCTGGCTCTTGCCGTCAGGTCGCAGGTAGGGCAGCGTACCATTCTTACGCAGCACCGCCATACGTCGCGCCAGGCGGTGGGCCAGTGCAATTGTCAGCGGCATATACTCGGGCGTCTCATTGCAGGCAAACCCGATCATCATACCCTGATCGCCGGCACCAATCTTCTCAACTTCTTCAGGTGTGATGGATGCATCACGCACTTCCAGCGCCTGGTTCACGCCCTGGGCAATATCGGGAGACTGCCCCTTGAGGCTGACCAGCACGCCACATGTGCGCGCATCAAAACCATAGTCAGAGTTGACATAACCTATATCGCTGATCGTGTCGCGTACAATATCCTGAATCTCGACATAGCCCTCGGTGGTTACTTCACCCATGACGACCACCAGGCCAGTGGTTGTAGCGGTCTCACACGCAACCCGGGAGCGCGGATCCTGAGCTAACAGAGCATCCAGCACCGCATCGCTCACCTGATCACAGATCTTATCAGGATGCCCTTCCGTCACGGACTCGCTGGTAAAAAACAGTTGCGGTGATTGCATAAATGATGTTGACACAGTTGTCTCCTGACTATGTAGATTCTGTTCACCCTGTCGATCTAGTCCTGATCCGAAGTCATAACGAGCAACGCTAGCCTGACCGGAGCGCCGCCGGCAGGCAGTGCTGCCGGCACCCCGGTCACTACGCACTTTCCAGTAAGTGTACTACGTGCCTTCTTGCCAGGAGTTCAGGTACGACTCCTGCTCGGGGGTCAGGACATCAATGTTCATCCCCATTGCCTTCAGCTTGAGTGCAGCAATCTCGCGGTCCAACTTCCTGGGCAGCGCATGCACGCCATTGGAAAGTTTGCCTTTGTTCTTCACCAGGAACTCACTTGCCAGTGCCTGGTTCGCAAAACTCATATCCATCACCGCGCTGGGGTGCCCCTCGGCACTTGCCAGGTTGACCAGGCGACCTTCACCCAGCAGGTTGATCTTGCGTCCGTCCTTCAGGATGTACTGATCGACAAATGTGCGTGGCTGGCGCTTTTCGACACTGAGAGATTCGAGTGCGGGGATGTCAATCTCGACATTGAAGTGCCCACTGTTCGCAACTACGCAGCCATCTTTCATGACGGCAAAGTCTGCACCGTCGAGCACATGCTTATCGCCGGTTGCTGTGACCACGAAATCGGCCACTGTGACCGCTTCCACCATCGGCATGATCCGGTAGCCGTCCATCACCGCTTCCAGCGCGCGTACCGGGTCAACCTCGGTGACAATCACATTCGCGCCCAGACCCCGCGCGCGCTCGGCAATCCCGCGCGAGCAGAAGCCATACCCACCGACGACAAAGGTCTTGCCGGCCAGCAGAATATTCGTAGCACGGATAATCCCGTCGATGGTGCTCTGCCCCGTGCCGTAGCGGTTATCAAACAGATGCTTGGTATCACTGTCATTCACGGCGATCACTGGAAAGTTCAGCACACCATCGGCTGCCATCGCCCGTAGCCGGATCACGCCGGTCGTTGTCTCCTCCGTGCTGCCGTACATGTCTGCAATAAGATCGGTACGCTGCTTGAGGATGCCGGACACCAGGTCGGCTCCATCGTCCATGGTAATCTGGGGGTTATGATTCAGCGCCGCATCGATATGCTGATAGTAAACCTCGTTGCTCTCCCCCTTGATCGCATAGACCGGGATTTCATCGTAGGCCACCAGCGCCGCAGCCAGGTCATCCTGGGTGCTCAACGGGTTCGAGGCACACAACACCACATCGGCACCACCGGCTGCCAGGGTACGCATCAGATTGCCGGTTTCGGTTGTTACATGCAGACAGGCGCTCAGGCGTACACCCTCGAGGGGGCGTTCTTGTGCAAAGCGTTCATGCAGCAGTCGTAGTACCGGCATCTCCTGTTCAGCCCACTCCATCCGTTTGCGACCCTGATCTGCCAGATTGAGATCTTTAACGTCGTAGGAATTACCCATGAAAACTTATCCTCCTTGAGATTGGATCTGATGCAAAATGCATCAGATCATTACCCGTGGCCCTGGTATGGAAAGTAGCGCATCAGCGGTATCCAGGGACCACGTCTATCACCTATTAGTGACACGCGTTACGTGGTGGGCGTACAAATCAGACATGTACTCCCACAACTGCAGTCTTCGCCTGCGGCAGCATGGTACTTTTTTATCTTTTTCACGAACATTTGGCTCTGTGAGCCAAATGTTCGTGAAAAAGGATGGTCGGTTCCGCCCGATCGGAGACGAAGTATATCTTCCGGTAGATCACCGCGTAACTCGTGTTAATGACACGATTTACGTAGTGAACGTTCAAACTGGACGTTTGATCAGATGAAAGCAACCTTGCCTGCGGCAGCATGGTACTCACTTTATCTTTTTCACAAAAAAATTCACTTTGTGAAAAAGGATGGTCGGTTCCGCCCTGCCGGAGGCGATATCTCCCTTCTGCGGAAGGGACCGCGTAACGCGTGTTAGTGACACCCGTTACGCGGTTGACCATCTGGTCTCTTCCGGGTCAATGATTGCATTACGCATGTTCATAATCGAACTAAACAACCAGCGTTTCCATAAGCGCCGGATGTTCGCCAAATGCCGCAGTGTATCGTGCAGTAAATTCGGGCAGGGTGTAGGAATGTTCCTGACAGCCCTGGTGTTCAATCGCATACACCGCCGTCAATGCCGCGATGCGCCCGGCGACTTCCAGCGGCAGGTCACGGCTGATGCCAAAGGCCAACCCGGCCAGATAGGCATCACCCGCGCCGGTTGGATCACACACCTCGGTTGCTGGTACCACCGGAATATCAAGTCCCTGACCATTCATTTCGCGGGTGTAGATCCGCGATCCTTTCTCGCCCAGGGTGATAACCGTAATCGGCGCGCCGGCAATCAGTTCGGCCTCGGTGATACCAAGTTTCCGCGCCATCATCGCAAACTCATAGTCATTCCCAACCAGCACCCGCGCTCCAGCCAGGCCCAGCCGAATATGTTCAGCCTCCAGGCGCGGCGTCTGCTTGCCTGGATCGAAGATGTAGGGAACGCCATGCTGCCGGCACTCGGTCACATAGTGGCTCATCGCCGTTGGATCGGTTGGTGAAATCACGACCAGGTCACCCGGCCCTACTCCCAGACCGATCAGCGAAATCCGATTGGCGTAGGCGGTTGCTCCATTATAAAATGCCACAATCTGATTATGCGCCATATCGGTATTGATAAAGCATGACGAAGTAAACTCATGGTTGATTTCCAGTAGACCACTGGTGTCGATCCCATGACCGGTAAGCCAGGCGTGATACTCGCTAAAGTCGTGACCGACGCTACCGGCAATCAGGGGGCGATCACCGAGCAATGCCAGGTTGTAGGCAATATTTCCGGCCACCCCGCCCCGCATTTTGCGCATCGAGTCAACCAGAAAGCTGACCGAGAGCTTGTGTTCGCGTTCAGGGATAACATGATCCATGAAATAGCCGGGAAAGTCCATAATGTAATCGTAGGCCAGTGTTCCGGTTACGACAATGCGCACACTCTTCCTCCTTAACTTGCTGAAGTACTATGTTATAGTTCTACCCTCAATAACACGCGTTACGCGGTGGGAGTTTGGACCACGAACAACACGACATGAGCGAAACCCGCTAAACAGCCGATGCTGATATGTATCAGACGATCCCGCGTGTGGCGGGGGATATCGCCTGCGACAGGGCGGAAGATTACATGCTTTTTCACGAAAAATTTGCACTTAGTGCAAAATTCTCGTGAAAAAGATCTATAAAGTACCATGCTGCCGCAGGCGAAACGGGATTGCAACTGGTGAAACGTTCAGTTTAATCGTCCATCGCGTAATTCGTGTCAGTCAATGACACGCCTGCGTAAACAGGGAAGGTTGGTTTGAATATTGCCACAAATCACAGGTTTAACCGAGTGTGTATCACTCCAGGCGATACTTCAAACGCAACTCGGCCGATACCTCCGCACACAGCCGCATCGCCTGTTCTGCCATCGCAATGGAGAGCCCCGTCAGACTGCCACTGGTACTGATCAGCGCGGACTCCAGGATCTGATCCCGCGACACTCCCACCGCTACCAGTTCATCCAGGAGCCCCTCGAAACGGATGCGCAGCGTTGTCGCCGTCTCCTGGGAGAGCATACCTTCATCGGCGGGAACAATTCCCCAGACCAGTACGCCTGATCGTTCAAAGAAATCGGGCAGCAGTGCCGCCGCCGCCAGTAAACTGCTGCCGTAGGTATACGCATTAAAATGCACCAGTTCGACCGAGGTTTCGAGCAAGCGGCCCCAGTCAAATGAGCTACTGGTGAAGAGACCTCGGCATCCGGTAATTCCCTTCAAAACCATTTCAAGCAGCGCCGCACCATCATCCCAATCCAGGGGACAGAAGGGCGATCCGAATGCATCCAGGAAAGGTTCATCCAGGCAAACAATCACATCGGAGGTCAACTTCCCCACCTGGCTTGCCAGCCAGGATACCCGCAGCACCAGATGCTGGGCCAGTGCCTCGTGGAGCATGGGATCGTAGATCAGCGGACGCTGCTGATCATCAGTAAGCTGCAATCCCAGGCTAATTGGCCCGACTGCCTGGCATTTGATCGCCTGTCGCTCCGAGCCCTGTTCCAGGCGATGCAACCACTCCATCAGCAGCGGTGCATCTTCGCTCTTGAGGGCTGCGAATGTCACATCATCCTGCAGATATGCCAGTGACAGCCGATCAATCTCCCGTTCCAGATTTGTTCGGTCCACATACACCCGCTCAGCTTCCGGCTCAAGCACCAGTCCTGGAAATCCGGATGCACTCTGGACATACTCCTGCTCCCGAAAACTGCGGTGTGGCAGGATCGGGCAGGTTGGCAGCAGCGGCGTCGTTGCCTGTAATAGATCAAAAGCCTGATTCAAATAAAGATGTGGTAATCCCCCCTGAGCCATGGGCAAACATGCTGGTTGGTATGAAAGTGGCATAAAATGTATCGAGCAGAGAACAGAACCAGACAGAACTATTATATCTTTCTAATATCTCACCGTTCGCTTATTTTCGGAACGAGTTCGTAAAATTTCCCCATTAGCCGGTCAAAAACGGCCACTTGGGAAGCATCTCGCCCCACATGGCGATGAAAATTGCAGAAATGTTTTACACATTACGGA
>DAOTUI010000172.1:0-34865 GCA_034437035.1 Chloroflexaceae bacterium | reverse complement strand
TTCACAAAAAATTTGCACTTTGTGCAAATTTTTTGTGAACAAAGATCAAAATGTACCATGCTGCCGCAGGCGAATCGGGCGTCCACCTGGGCAAATGTCCAGTTTGTGGAACCACCGCGTAACTCGTGTTATTTGACAGGTATTGTGCCATGGTATACGCATAGCAAGGAGATGAACAATGCGACCAGAGCGGATTGAACCGGGGCCGGGGCAGGAGTCGGTCTGGGATTATCCCCGCCCGCCGCGCCTGGAGGACTCGTCCAGGCATATTCAGGTGGTCTTCAATGGCGTGGTTATAGCGGATACGCACTGCGCAAAGCGGGTACTGGAAACCAGCCACCCGCCCACCTACTACATTCCCGTCGATGATATCAAGATGGAATACCTGAAGCGCAGTTCACGCACGACCTTCTGCGAGTGGAAGGGGCGGGCTGCCTACTACAACATCGTTGTTGGTGAAAAACACGCGACTGAGGCGGCCTGGTTCTACCCGAATCCTACCCCGGCCTTTGCCGCGCTCAAGGATTACATCACCTTCTATCCGAGCCTGATGGATGCCTGCTACGTGGATGGCGAACAGGTCCAGGCCCAGCCGGGTGATTTCTATGGTGGATGGGTGACGCAGGATATTGTCGGTCCATTCAAGGGAAACGCCGGCACCTGGGGATGGTGACAATGCCGGGAATGGCGGATGCTGACGGGCGCAGGATGGAGGAACGAAAGATTTTCGCCCCTCTATCCTGCGCCCCTATGCGTCGGGGACAACTGCATCCGCCTCGATCTCGATCAGCATGGCCGGGTCAATCAGGGATTTCACCTCAACCATGGTGGTGGTGGGGGGATGCGCCGCGAAGAACTCCTGGTGTGCCCGGCCATACTCGGCCCAGCGGCTGATATCGGTGACAAACATGCGCGTGCGGACAATCCAGTGCATCTCGGCCCCCAGATCGTGCAGGGCGCGCGCGATAATCTCCAGGCAGCGGCGAGCCTGGGCGTAGGCATCGCCGGGCGCAACCACCCCGCCGGCATCGCCCACGGGCGCGGTGCCGGTTACATAAATCTGCTGCCCCACCCGCAGCGCGCGGCAGTAGCCCACCTGCGCCTCCCAGGGCGCACCGGAAAAAGTTCGCCGGATGTCTGGCATAGCTTACCTCCTTCGCCGGATTTACCAATGCGTTCACCCACCAACCGGCAGCACAAACAGATCCTGCCCCAGTGCCGGCGATGCCACGGCCATTACCAGCAGGCTGAGTGAGACCGCAAACAGCGCCCAACTGCCCCGGTTCAGCGCGTCAAACTCCGGGTGGAACTGCCGCCGGGCAAAGCCACGGATCTCCAGCACCTTACCCACGGTATCCGCCCGGTCAATCGCATTGAGGGTGAGCGGCACAAAGATCGGCACCAGCCCGCGCGCCTTGCCGATAAAGCCTTTCTCGATCAGGGCGTGTCCTTGCAAGCATAGGGCCGGACGGCGCAATCTCCCAGGCATGGGCGGATGCTGCGCCAGACAGGGATAGGCAGGGTTCCGGATTGGCGCATTGTACCAGACTTTTGCCCAGATATTGAAACGCGTGCTGTCGGAGGCTGCCTGATGAACCTGGTAAGCAGCCGGCGGGAGCCATGCTCCTGCCCTCCATATCAGTCGGGGCAGGCGGAAGCATGGCTCCCGCACTCCATATCCGGACAATCGCGGATGTGTGAAGGCAGGTCGGAAACATCTGCGCTATAATGGGCACCCGTGATGGGTATGATCTGTCGGGGAGGAAACAGGCGATGGCGATTGAGCGTGTGCGCGTAGCCGCAGTGGACGAGTTGCAGCCGGGACAGATGACCTGCGTCAATGTCGAAGGACTACCCGTTGCGCTGGCAAATGTCGCGGGCGTGATCTATGCCTTTGGTGATGCCTGCCGCCACGAGGGTGGCCCACTCTCGGCGGGGGTTCTGATCCGCGATACCGTAACCTGTCCCTGGCATGGCTGGACCTACAACGTGCGTACGGGCAAGAGCATCGTGCCGCCGGTTGGTCTGCGCATCCCGACCTATCCGGTCCATATTGAAGACGGCGCGATCTATGTTGAGATTGATTGGCCGGAACCGTGAGGGCAAAATATCCAGATGTAACGTGAACCGGGCAAGATGCATCAGAGTTGGTAGAAGAATTGATATGGACACTGCTTAGACGCACATTCCGATTTCGAGTACAATGCTTAGAAAGAACTACACCCAGAGCATAATTCACCGCGAACGACGACCCGGCAACCGGCAATAGACGCTGCCGGCGGACGGACTACGTTGTTCAGTGAAACCTTCTACAGCATTGAGGAGCAACTCGTGTCGGGACTAAAAATCGATCTACACCGTTACGATACCGAGGAGGAGTTATTAGCGGCACTGCGGCAGAATGATCCGGATGCCTGTACCTGCATGGTCAAGCGCTTTGCCTCGCTGGTCTACACGCGCGCCCTGCGCATGCTGAACGATCCGGACGAGGCCGAGAGTATCTTGCAGCAGACCTTTATCAAAGCCTGCCGAAAGATTGGCGAGTTTGAGGGGCGCAGCGGGCTGGGAACCTGGATCTACCGGATTGCTACAAACGAGGCATTGATGCTGCTGCGCCGCCGCCGGCATCCCACCACTACGATTGATACGGCCGAAGAGATGATCCCGGTCAGCGATATGCCTCAGAACTTGAGTACCTGGACCATTGATCCGGCCCATTCGGCCCTGGATACGGAGTTGCGCAGCCAGCTTGAGTGCGCGCTGCAGGAACTGCCCGAGAATCTGCGGGTCATCTTTGTGCTACGCGAAATGCAAGGCATGAGTACCAGCGAGACCGCTGCGCTGCTTGATCTGAGTGAGAGTGCCGTTAAGGTACGTCTGCACCGGGCGCGGTTGCGCCTGCGTGAGTTGCTGGCCGGCTATTTAGGAACAGAAGGAGACACCTGATGAGTCATCACCATCACACCGATACCGAGTGCCAGGAGTTGTTACAGCAACTCAATGCATATTTTGATGGCGAACTTGCCGTCGAGCTATGCCGGGAACTTCAGCAGCATCTGGACGATTGCCCGGATTGCGAGGTGGTCTTCGAGACTCTGACCCGGACGGTGGCGCTCTACCGCAACCTCGACGAGGAGCCCGCCGAACTCCCGGCCGATGTTGAGGCGCGCCTCTTTCAGCGCCTCAGCCTGAGCCCCTGCTCAGGACTGCCGGCTGAGGGCTGAAGATTGTAGCCTGGAGGTTATCCTTCGGCCGGAACCAGGCGATGACCACAACTGGCGCAGAAGCGATCCTCGGGACTGACGCCTGTGCCGCACTGTGGGCAAAAGCGCCGCGCTGACGGTTTCTGCTGATGTTCCGGTGAACCCATGCGCAGGTGCATGTTGCCCATCCGCATTTCCATCGGTTTGGCCGACATCTCCATGTCGCCCATGCGCATCGGCTGCATGGGTTCCATTGGTTGCATGGGCTCCATTGGTTGCATGGACTCCATCGACTTCATCGGCTCTATCTGGCCGGGACGAGCTGCATTCTGGTCGGCAACCTGGCGCAGCGAGAGCACATCTGCCCCCGTCAGCGCGGGCGTGCTATTCAGCAGGCGCATGCCGCTGCCCTGCACCTGCACGAAGAACTGGCCCAGCGCCGCCTCGATTCGCACAATCAGGCCGGCGGCAGTACGCAACAGCGTGGGCGGCCCATGCCAACTACCGGTCTCGAAGCCGTTGCGCTGGCTCTGTTGCTGCCCGGCCGTTGCCGAAACCAGTGTGACAATCGTCTGGGTGCCCTGGTTCTCCAGGTAGATCTGCTGACCGGCACCCAGATCAGATACATATGCCATTGTGGTATCCTCTCATATCATTCATGTCAGGCGTGACGCTACACGCTTCAGTTACAGGAGTTACGCGGTGCGTGTTCAAACCGGGCGTTTGACCAGATAAAAGGCAGAGTCACCTGGATGAACAGCCCGATTCGCCTCCGGCAGGGCGGAAGATTCTAGCTTTTTGCTAAAAATGTTGCACAACGTGCAACATTTTTAGCAAAAAGCTACATAATGTACCATGCTGCCGCAGGCGAAGCCGACGTTCGGGTCCGGCACCAGGCCGGAATTGGCTACACTGCGTAAGTCGTGTCAGTTACAGGAGTTACGCGGTGCGTGTTCAAACCGGGCGTTTGACCAGATGAAAACCCGCTTCGCCTCCGGCAGCATGGTACGCTTTTTATCTTTTCCACCCTGCCGGAGGCGAAATACGCTTCCGGGTCAGTGACCACGTCACTCGTGTCAATTATACCGATGTCCTTCGATACAAACCACCCCTTCCGGCCCAACGACTGCATCATGGTTGATCCCCGGCGGTAGCTCCATCCGGTCGCCGGTATGCAGAACCACCTGCTGTTCGTCTGCCGGCAGGCCAAAGGTGATCGTTCCGGCAACAACATAGAGCACTTTGTGATAGGGATGCGTATGCGCTCCATAAACATCGCCGGGACCATTCGACCAGCGATAGTGCTCCAACCCCTCTGCCCGTAGGATCTGCCGGATGGTTGTCTCGGTCGGCGGCTGATCGTTGCCCCAGGGCTGAACCGTAACCGTAGCGGCAGGCATACGATAATTCCTCCTGCATAAACAGAGTCACAACTTTAAACAACCTTCATCCTGGAAACAGTGTCATTATACCCCCGTGTGCGCTATAATGACAGGACTTACGCGGTGTGCGTGCAAACGGACCGTTTGCGCTCGATAACGGCGTATTTCGCCTGCGGCAGCATGGTACGTTTTTGTCTTTTTCCGGAACATGTGGCGCTCCGAGCCACATGTTCCGGAAAAAGCATGTCATGTTCCACCCTGCCGGAGGCGAATCGGGCAGTTGTCCAGGCAGACGCCTGGGTTTGGAACCGACCGCGTAACTCCTGTATGATGACACGACGTACGCGGTGGTTCCACAAACTGGACATTTGCCCAGGTGGACGCCCGATTCGCCTGCGGCAGCATGGTACATTTTGATCTTTGTTCACAAAACATTTGCACAACGTGCAAATGTTTTGTGAACAAAGATGGTTTCTTCCGCCCTGCCGGAGGCGGAATCTCCTATCGGGTCAACGACCGCGTAACTCCTGTATAATGACAGGTGTAAGCGGACTGTGGATACGCATGACCCGGCAAATCTCTATTTTGTATAGCCTTCCGGTCATCCTCCTGACCAGTGTGTGCCAGGTCTACCGTTCGTGATCGGTCATCGGTACAGCCTATGAATCATACATCAACCCCAAGCCCGGCGGGACCAGATCAACTGCTTACAACGAAGCTGTCAATCCCGCCGCCCCGGCCGGGTCTGGTGGCGCGGTCACGGCTGATCGCACAACTGGATGGCGGTACCCGGCGGAAGTTGACCCTGATCGCCGCGCCGGCCGGTTCCGGCAAAACTACGCTGTTGAGCGCCTGGCTCTACGGGTCAGGGAGCTACGACCCCGCTGCCGGGGAGCGTGTCCGCGCCGCGCGCGCTCCCGCATGTTGCCTGGGTCTCGCTGGACGCGGCTGATAATGACCCGGCCCGTTTCTGGAGCCACGTCCTGACCGCGATGGATCAGTTGTATACCGGCGTGGCAGCCGGGGCCCATGGCGCTGCTGCAGCCGCCCCATCCCGCGCCGATTGAGGCGGTCCTGACCACACTGCTCAACGCCCTGGCCGCAACCCGTGAGCAGATCTTACTCATCCTCGACGATTATCACCTGATCGAGGTGGGGCAGATCCATGCGGCGCTGGGATGCCTGATCGACCAGATGCCGCCGCACATGCGTCTGATTATTGCCGGCCGCAGCGCCCCGCCCTTCTCGCTGGCCCGGCTGCGGGTCCGAGGGGAGTTGACCGAACTGCGTGCAGCGGACCTGCGGTTTACCTCCGAGGAAATCGCCGCCTTTCTCAATCAGAGTATGGGCCTGAACCTGGCGGCAGCAGAGCTTGCCACGCTGGAAGCGCGTACTGAAGGCTGGATTGCCGCCCTGCAACTCGCGGCACTTTCCATGCAGGGCCAGTCCGGTGGTACGCGGAATATCGAACATTTTACCGGCGAACATCGCTATATTGTCGATTACCTGGCTGGGGAAGTGCCGGCGGCGCAGCCGATTCACATCCAGACATTTCTGCTCCACACCGCCATCCTTGATCGCCTGTGTGGACCGCTCTGTGATGCGGTGCTGGGCGACTGGCAGTTAATATCCGGCGGATCAGGCGTTGCCCACGTTCTGCCAGACTCTGCCTCCCTCCACCCGGCCCAGGCAGTGCTGGAACAGTTAGAACGGGCCAACTGATTGTCCAGGGTGACACGGCGCGGGCGCGGGCTTTTCTGGAACGTCTGCTCCAGGCGGCAGAAACCGCCGAGCGGATGCGCAGCGTCATCGAAATCCTGGCGCTTCAGGCCGTTGCGCACCAGATGTGTGGCAATCCGGCTGCGGCCCTGGCGACCCTTGAACGCGCGCTCATCCTGGCCGAACCGGAAGACTTTGTCCGTATGTTTATCGATCTGGGAGAACCGATTGAAAAGTTGTTGCGTCAGTGGACGGAAACCAGGAGCCGGGAAGCGGCTGATTTGCCCCATCCCATCGCGCCCTATGTCTACCGCTTGATCACCGTATTTGCGCAGGTGGAAAACGCGACAGCAGCTACGAGGAAAGAACCCCGATCAGAGCAAAACCCGGGCCGGTTGCCGGAATCTCTTACTGCATTAAGCCGGCGAACGCGAGGTTCTGCATTTAATTGCCTCTGGAAAATCCAACCAGGAAATTGCCCGCGAACTGGTGGTTGCTATGAGTACCGTCAAAAAACATATCAATAATATTTACACGAAACTTGAGGTACACAGTCGTACGCAGGCTTTGGCCCGGGCCAGGGGGCTGCACCTGTTACAATAGGTGCAGCCCCCTGGTCATGAATCAGCTATAGCATCCTGGTAAACCACCAGAGAACAGTATGCCGCTGTCGGCAAAAGTTTGCACCAGAACAGACGCTACTCCGCTGTTTCTGCTTCGATGCGCCCATTCACACTCTCTTCCGGAGCAAACTTCATACCCTGCTCAGCCAGTTCACGCAGATCTGTAAACAGGCTGATATCGAGGATAATGCCCGCCGGGTAGCCCTTCTGGGTGATAATAATCGGCTTGCGCCTGGTACGTGAACGCTTAACCAACGTCGCCAGCGATGAAGCTGCGCGCGAAATCGGCACCACGCCGTCAGTGAGATCGACTTCTAGAATTGTCTTGTTCGTATCCATATCTACTCTCTCAATCTATCACATGAATACTGGTGGAAGTCAGTTCATGCCTGCCACCATCCGTCATTACCAATACACATTACGGAGTACTTCGCCCAGACCGGGTGCCATCCGGCAACGATCCTAAGCAAGCGAAGATGGACCTGGTATGATAGCACAATTTTCTGCTGTCGTAACGGGTCTGACGTAGCGAAACTTACAATGTGGGGAAAGCTGCCATGCCGTTACGTCTTTGCATAGAGTGTGCCGGCATTCTCCGGCAGCGTAGTATAATCTTTCATATCAAAGCCTTTACCAGTTTTTTACTCGTATCCATATTATACAGTATTCGCTCTGTTACTGCAATACATTCGGCGGCATATTCAGAAAAGAAACGGTGTATGAGACTTCTTCCACGCATATGTATTCCGCAAGAAGCTGGAGTAGGGCACGCTGACTGAGGCAAAGTATATGGTAGTATTAAGCGAGTTCTGTTTTCACTGCCAGTCTACAGATGAGTATGGCGCATGTACTCTACAGTGTAATCTTTGTCTGAATATGCTTTGAGGAGGTTGGTATTGTGCGACTTGTAACATTTGTGCCGACGGATAAACAACCGCGCGCCGGAGTCCTGCTTGGTCCGGCCGTAATCGATCTGGCCGCCGCTGCGCCGCTCGTCCTGGAAGATGTCGCAGGGTTAACCTGGGATATGTTAAGCCTGTTACGGGGGATACAAACGGATGTAAGTCTGGATGATATTGCGCTGATCCAGGATGTGGTCATTAGTCTTGTTGGGAGCGATCTTGACCTGGATGCGGAGATGACCGGGAATGGCAGCCGCGATCAGGGCATGAGCGGAAGCATCTCGATCGGCGGAGTTGAGATGCTTCTGCCGCTGGAACATGTGCGTTTGCATGCACCGCTGCCCCATCCGCACAGCCTGCGCATGTTCGATACCTTTCCCCAGCATGCCCAGACGATCCGGCAGCTTCAGGGCCGGCCGCTGCCGCCGGCATGGTACCACCATTCGGCCTTTGTCTTTGGCAATCACAGCAGCGTGCATGGGCCTGACGATGATATTATGGTACCGGGGACGGAAGCGCTCGACTATGCGCTGGAGATTGCCTGTGTCATCGGGCGTGAAGGACGTGATATTGCTGTTGATGAAGCCGCAGAGTATATTGCCGGATACATGATTATGAATGCCTGGAGTGCCCGTGATATTCAGGCTGCTGCAGATATCTCCGGGTTGGGGGCGGTAAAAGCGCATGACTTTGCCACGTCGCTCGGTCCCTGGCTGGTAACTCCGGATGAACTGGAACTGTATACGGATGACGATGGTCTTCTCGCGGTGAATATGCTGGCGCGCATAAACGGTATCGAGCAGTCGCGGGGCAATGCTGCCGGCATGCATTTTTCATTTGGGCAGATGATTGCCTATGCCAGTCGGGATGTTACGCTCTACCCTGGCGACCTGTTGAGCAGCGGCACGGTTGGAGGGGGTTGTCTGGCAGAAATAACGCATGGGCAGGGTCCGTGGCTGGCACCGGGTGATATCGTTGAGTTGGAGATAACTGAACTGGGAATATTACGCAACCGGATTGTGTGATATTCAAATCTGTGTATACTGGTCAACCGTAGTCCGACAGGCGATACGGATGTACGTTTGTGAGTATGGCATTACGCCACATCCTGACCCGCCATGCACCATGCCTGGGTAACCTGCTTGCGGTACAATACATCTGCCCTGTGTATAAGATGGTCATGATACGCAAAACGACAATCCATTCTTATAGCCGACTAGACCTGGTCTACCTTGGACTGATCACCAGTGTTTACTTTGTCACAGGGCAAATTGGCCTTTTCTTTGCCACTGAACATGGTAATGCCTCCCTGGTATGGCCTCCGGCAGGAATTGCAATAGCGGCGCTCATTCTCTATGGGTATCGGTTCTGGCCGGGCATTTTTCTGGGAACCGTTCTGCTGAATCTGACTATGGGGGCTCCCCTGGTTGTCATATGTAGTTTGGCGACCGGTAATGTCCTGGGCGCATTGCTCGGAAGATATCTGCTCAACCGGCTGGTGGATTTTCGCGCCGCGCTTGAGCGCCTGCAGGATGCGCTGGGCTTGATTATCTATGCGGCAGGCATCAGTACCCTCATCAGCCCGACGTTTGGCATCACCAGCCGGCTCCTGACGGGTGGGTTGACCTGGGAGGTATCTGGGTTGGCCTGGTTGACCTGGTGGATGGGCGATGCCGTCGGTATCCTGCTTATCGCTCCGGTCATTCTCAGTTGGGCGGCGCATCCCCATGTTGACATCAGGCCCCGGCGTTGGATCGAAGCCGGTCTCCTGCTCTTTCTTACCATTCTGGTCAGCACTGCGGTGTATAGCGAGCTCTTCTACCGGCAAACCTATCTGCCCCTCACCTACACCATCTTTCCGCTGGTTATCTGGGCCGCACTGCGGTTTGGGCAACGGGGCGCAACCGCAATTGCCTACATTGGCAGCAGTATTGCCGTCTGGGGAGCGGTGAATGGGTCGGGCCCCTTTCTAGGCCGGAGCATACAAGAGAGTCTGCTGCTCCTCCAGAGTTTTATGGGAATTGTCGCCGTTACCGCCCTGATCCTGGCTGCCATTATCAGCGAACGCAAACATGCGCAGACGGCGCTTCAGGAGAGTGAAACGCGCTACCGTTCGCTGATGAATGATGTGCTGGATAGTTCCAACATTGGCACGCTTATTCTCGACGCCCGGTTGCGGGTTGTCTGGATGAACCAGGCTTTTGCGCGCTATTTTGGGCTGAACCGCGCCACGCTGATCGGTCAGGACATGCGCCTGGTTATGACCCGGCAGATTAGCCGTATCTTTGCCGACCCGGCAGAGTTTGCTGCAAAGATCGCTGCAACGTATGCTCAGAATACCTATGTAGAAAACTTTGAGTGTCATGTGCCGCCGGGCCCGCAGCATGCCGCGTGCTGGCTGGAACATTGGAGCTATCCGATCAAAACCGGTCTCTATGCGGGTGGGCGGATCGAACACTATTACGATATTACCGCGCGCAAACGTACGGAAGATGCGCTGCAGGAGAATCAGCGCTTTATTCACCGGATTGCCGATGCCACCCCTGCAATTCTGTACCTCTTTGATCTGGTACAACAGTGTAACGTCTACTCAAACCATGAACTTGGCACCATCCTGGGCTATACTCAGCAAGAGATCCAGGCCATGGGGATGAACTTTTTTGGCGAGAAAATGCATCCCGCTGATCTGACCCATCTACCCGAACACCTCCAGCAGGTTATGGCCCTGGCCGATGATGAGATCATTGAGCATGACTATCGGATGAAGAATGCGGATGGCGAATGGCGCTGGCTCTCCAGTCGGGAAATCATTTTTACGCGTACACCGGAAGGGCAACCGCATGTGGTCCTGGGAACCGCTCAGGATATTACGGCGCGCAAACAGGCGGAAGAACAGATTAAGGCTTCACTCTGTGAGAAAGAAGTGCTTTTGAAAGAGATTCACCACCGGGTTAAGAATAACCTTCAGGTGATCTCCAGCCTGTTTCGCCTGCAGTCGCAGTATACGAATGATCGCCACACGCTGGAAATGTTTCGGGAGAGCCAGGATCGCGTGCAGTCAATGGCCCTGGTTCACCAGAAGTTGTACCAGTCGGCGGATCTGGCCCGAATTGATTTCGCCGAGTATTTGCGCAGCCTGACAACCTCCCTGCTGCGTTCATACCAGACTGATCACCAGTCCATCACGCTGACAATTATGGTCGATGATGTATTCCTCGACATCGATCAGGCCATCCCCTGTGGGTTGATTATTAATGAGCTGGTTTCAAACAGCCTCAAGTATGCTTTTCCAGATAATCGTACCGGCGAGATTCGGATTGAACTACGTCGCACGGTTGACCATCAATTGGTGTTGATGGTGCATGACAATGGTACTGGCCTGCCACCAGACATCGACCTGACGACTAACAAAACACTCGGGTTACAGTTGGCCAGTACGCTGACAAACCAGCTCGGCGGTTCTATTACCATTGATCGGCGTGGCGGTACAACATTTGTGATAGTATTCACGCCGGTATACCACGAGGAGAGGGAGAACCATTATGAATACAGCTAGTATCCTGGTGGTCGAAGATGAGAGCATTGTTGCAATGGATATTCAGAACATGCTGGAACTGCTGGGATATGCAGTGCCTGGCGTTGTATCCACCGGCATGGAAGCGATCCGGAAAACAGCAGAACTGCGTCCGGACCTGGTGCTGATGGATATCCGGCTCAGAGGAGACATGGATGGGATTGAGGCCGCCGGGCAGATTCGTACGCGCTTCCAAGTTCCGATCATTTATCTAACAGCCTATGCCGATGATGAAGCGGTGCAGCGTGCCCGGTTGACCGAGCCGTTCGGGTATATTCTGAAGCCGTTTGAGGAAAAAGAATTACATGTAATGATTGAAATGGCGCTGTATAAATCCAGGATGGAGCGGGCGTTACGCGCGAGTGAACAGCGTTTTGCGACAACGTTAAAGAGTATTGGCGATGCGGTGATTGTTGCCGATGTCACCGGGCGGATTACCTTTATGAATGCGGTCGCTGAGCAGTTGACCCAGTGGAACCAGGCGGAAGGTATCGGCAAGCTTCTCACGGAGGTGTTGCACATTATCGATGAGGAAACTGGTATCCATGCCGAAGATCCCATCACCCGGGCTCTTCAACAGGATACGGTTGTCGGACTGATCGGCCGGCCTCTGTTGCGCGCGCGTGATGGCACAACCATTCCTATTGATGACAGCGCAGCCCCAATCCGGGACAACTGGGGCAACCTGACGGGCGGCGTGCTGGTGTTTCGGGATATTACGGAGCGACGGCAGGCCGAACTGCAGCGCCTGGCAATCGAGCGCAAACTACTGGAAACCCAGAAATTGGAGAGCCTGGGGTTGCTTGCCGGGGGCATCGCCCACGACTTCAACAATTTGCTGGTGGCGATCCTGGGAAACGCCGACCTGGCCCTGCTTGATCTGGAAACCGACTCACCCGCCCGGACCAGCATTGACCGCATCATCATCGGCGCACGCCGGGCTGCGGAACTGACCCGGCAGATGCTGGCCTATGCCGGCAAGGGCCGCATGGAGATGCAACTCCTTGATCTTAATACGCTGATTACCGAGATGACGACGCTGATGCAGATCTCTATCCCGAAGAGTGCCACTATCACCTATCAGCTTACGTCCCAATTACCGGCGGTCAAGGCGGATGCGATCCAGATTCACCAGATCATTATGAATCTGGTAGTTAATGCTGCGGAAGCGCTTGGCGAAAGTTTCGGCACTATTACCATAACCACCGGTCTTATGCCGGCCACACGTGCCTTTCTCGATGAAACACAACTGGGCGGTAACTTACCGGAAGGGCAGTATGTCTATCTGGAAATTGCCGACACCGGTTCGGGGATGGATGCAGACACACAGCAGAAGATTTTTGATCCCTTCTTTACGACCAAATTTACCGGGCGGGGCCTGGGTCTGGCTGCCGTGATGGGCATTGTCCGCGAGCACCAGGGCACGCTCCGCGTCTCGAGCACGCCGGGCCAGGGAACCAGTTTCCGGGTGTTCTTTCCCTGTCAGACCGATACCGCCACGCCTCCTGCGGTGGAACCGTCCCTCACCCTGGGCAAAACCAGTAACAGCGTGGTACTGATAATCGACGATGAAGACCAGGTGCGGATGGTTACGGCCCAGATGCTGCAACGCTCCGGGTATGATGTTTTGACTGCCAATGATGGTTCCGATGGGATTGAGCTTTTCCAGCACTATGCCGGTGCGATTACCTGTGTCCTGCTGGATATGACGATGCCGGGAGTCAGCGGCGAAGCGGTGTTTCGCGCAATTCGCCGGATCAAGTCCGATGCGCGCATCCTCCTGATCAGTGGGCATAGCGAACAGACCGTGGTTAGCCATTTTGTTGAGCAGCAGCGCGTCAGATTCCTGCAAAAGCCGT
Organism: Chloroflexaceae bacterium; assembly: GCA_034437035.1. GTDB lineage: Bacteria > Chloroflexota > Chloroflexia > Chloroflexales > Chloroflexaceae > CAKZQX01. Next base: position 21,603 of record DAOTUI010000172.1, on the reverse strand, counting down.
TCACATCACAGACCCTGCTCCAGCAGGTGCAGCAGCTTCAGGAAGATGCATAACCGATGCACACAATCCAGGAAAGCACTTGCGTAGCGCGTGGCCTTCTGGTATAGTGCCTCCCCGATACGATGGAGCAGAAACCGGCACAACAGCATGAATCGTCAATCGCCCGCCGGCAGACCCGGTCAGGGCATGCCATTCCCGGCGAGCGGGCAACCGTTCTGCAACAGATGCTTGATCAACTCAGCGCGCAGCCCTACCTCTGGTCGCTCCTGCGCCGCATTGTCGAGAATGGCTTTCGGGGTGAGCAGCAGGTGATTGCACGGGAACTGGCCCCCTGGCGCGACCCCGGCCGGCGCATGTTTCTGGATTTTGGCTGTGGAACGGGCGAGTTTGCCTCCTGCTTCCCGGCGGGTCACTATGTCGGGATCGATCTCTCGCCGGCATACCTGTGGTTTGCGCAACGGTCGCAGTCGCGGCAGTTTGTTGCGGCGCGTGGCGCGGCCCTGGCCCTGGCCGACCGGCGCTTTGATGCCGCCCTGGTGCTGGGTGTGCTCCACCATCTGACCGACCCGGTTGCCCGTGCGGCTCTGATTGAACTGCATCGGGTGTTGCGCCCCGGTGCGACGCTCCTGGTGCTGGAGGATATCCCACCACCGGATCGCTGGAATATCGCGGGGCATGCCATGCACTGGCTGGATCGGGGCGGTAACATCCGCGATGATGCGGCCTACCGTCTGCTTTTTCACCCTGAGTTTACCGTTATTCGAACCTACACTATGCGCAGTGGCATCTGCGATTATGGTGTCTATGTGTTGAGGCGTAACGACCAATGACCCAGAAGTTCGAGATCAGAACCGAGAACCCGGAACCTGGAACCGGCAGACAGCAACGTCCACTCGTCGGCGATTCCCGGTCGGCGGTGATGGGTTTACATGTTGACATAACGAAGGTGCGTGCTATGCTCTTGATCTTTACCCTGCTGCTTACGGCGATCTGTCTGACGGTGACGGGGGAACTGCTCTTGAAAGCCGGTATGAACCAGGTGGGTGAGTTTTCCGCTTCGTTTAACGTTATGTTTCGTACCTTTACCGAGTGGCGCGTTCTGCTGGGCTTTATGCTGATCTTTGGGGGTGGGCTCTTCTGGCTCGGCGTGATCTCGCGCGTCGATTTCTCCTTCGCCTACCCGCTGCTGGCGCTCAGTTATGTGGTCAGCCTGATCCCGGCCCACCTTCTTCTGGGTGAACATGTGACGCTCAACCGTATCATCGGCGCGTGTGTGATTGTTATCGGTGTTGTGATTGTCACCTGGCGAGCCCCGGTATGACCGGCCGGCACCCCGCAACGGGCGACCCGCATTTGCCGGCCCCGCGCAAAATGTCCCTCTCCTGTGCTATTACGCACTGCTTCAACCAGTTTCGGGCCGGCACGGCGGCCCTGATTGGGCAGCGGGCGGATCTGCGGGCGCTGGGTTTGCTGCTGCTGCTGGGCCTGCTGCTCTGGACGCTGGCCTACCAGGTGCCGCCCTACCTGCATCTGGCGGTGGGCGGGGATAGCAGCACGCAGCGGCGCGAGGATGATGCCCCCTTCCTCGTGGGCGTCAATGCCTCTGAGCCGGCGCAAAAAGGCCGGTTTGACTGGTGGAACCTGGACGCCGGCAACTCCTACCGCTGGGTGACGAGTGCTGCCGCTCTGGAACTGCCGGGGCTCGGTGGGGGCCGCTGGCGCGTGACGCTGATCGCCGGTAGCGGGCGTCCTGATGGTACACCCGCGATCAGTACCTGGACGACCGGTGCGCAGACCATCCCGGAACTGGTTATTACGGCGGCTCCCCGCGCCTATCATATTCTTGCCGATACCAGTGCCATGGGCGATCTCCACCTTGAGTTGCAGACGCAGTCTTACACCGCTACGAATGATCCGCGCGACCTGGGGTTTGTGCTCTACGATGTGCGGGTGGCTCCGCTGACGACCGGCCCACGGCTGCCGGCGCCGGTCCAGACTGGCCGGCTGGCCGCGACCCTGCTGCTGCTCTACCCGCTGGCGCGCCGGCTGGGGCTGGCCTTGCGACCCACGCTGGCATTGGCGCCGGCTTATCTGCTGGTGACGGCGCTGCTGCTGGCGACCCACCGCTTTGCCCTGACCCTGTTTACCCCGACGATGGCCGGACTGGCGTTGGGCGGGTGGGCATTGGCGCTGCTGCTGCGCATTCCGTATGTTATTCACCAGTCGTTGCGCTCTACCCGTTCCGTCAGCGATGATACGGAAGCCATACGCCGCGACAGGCAGTACAACGCGGTTGTGGCACTGCTGCTGCTGGCCTGCGCCATTCGTCTGGGTGGGATGTTGCATCCCCATGCCCGCTTTAGTGATCACCGGCTGAATGCGAACAATCTGCTGGAGGTGGCGCTGGGCAACATCTACATCATGGAGGGATTGCCGGCGGATGCAGGCGGCGGCGATGCGCCCTACCCGCCCGGCGTCTACCTGATCGTGGCTCCGCTGCTGGTCTTTGCCGCTCCCGACATCGACAGCCGGGTGTTCATCGTACAGAGCGGCGTGGCCCTGCTCGATAGCCTGGTGCTGGTGCTCCTCTGGATGCTGCTGCGTCAGGCGGGACTGGGGACGCGGGCGGCGCTGTTCGGGGCGGCGTTCTACCTGGCTCCGGCACCGCTGCTGGTCTCGTTTTCGATTGGCGAGTACGCAAATATTGGCGGTCAGGCGTTGCTGCTGCCGGCACTGGCGCTGCTGGCCTGGAGTATTGCTCGCATGCCAACCGTAACGCCGGCAACAACGCTCACCGGCGACGTAGATGATGCAGAGGATGCGCCCCGCGGCTACACTCGCACCCGCTGGTGGCTGCCGCTGCTCGGCATCGGCCTGCTGGGACATTTAGGGGTAGCGCTGTCGGCGGGACTGCTGCTGGTCAGCGCTTGGGGATTGGGCATTGTGAACTTGACCCGCCGCTGGATACCGGGCAGGGGTTGCCACTTCTTTCGGGTGGGCGCGCTCATGCGTGGGGGTATTCCGGCAATTATTGTTGTGGGCGGGCTCTACTACTCAGCGCCCACGTTTGCGCCCTTTTTTGCCGGTCGCCTGGCGGGAACCGGCGCGAGCAACTGGATGTCGGAACTGTCACTGCTCCCGGCCATCAGCCGGATCATCAGCAACACGGTTGCCCGCTACCAGCAGATCATGCTATTCCTCGCCATAACCGGGTTGGTCGGGTTGGCCGGCTGGCTGCTGCTGCTTCAGATGTGTCGCAGCCGTCCTGCCTTGCGGGGGCTCGCGGCACTGCTTACTGCCTGGTGGCTCGGCACCCTGATGGCGGTGATCGGGCTACCGCTGCTAATGGGCGCAAGTCAGGGAATACGCTGGCCGCACTTCCTCTATCCGGCGCTCTGCCTGGGGGCCGGCCCGGTGCTGGCCGCACTCTGGCGGCGCGGCCTTGCCGGACAGTTGGTGGCAGTCACGATTTTGCTTACAACCCTGAACTACGGTCTAAGTGTCTGGATTATCCAGATCCGGGATTATCTGCACTAATACACTATCCCGGATATGCGTCGTCCACGATTAACCTTCCTTGTTTTCGCCCTCGGCCTCTTCGCTTGCCAAATCGCGTACCAGGTCGGTAATCGAAAGTACACCAATCGGCTTTTTCCCACCGCTCTCAGTATCTTCAACCACAACCACCCGATGGATCTTGCGTTCCATCATCAACCGGCTGGCCTGTTGTACGGTGTCGTTAATATGCACCGACACAACATCCGTCACCATGATATGACCGGCGGTCAGGCCGCGCCAGTGCTTCCAATACTGCTCATAGAGCCGGGCATTGACCAGGTCGGTGCGTGAAATCAAGCCGGCCAGATTGCCGTCAGTGTCCACAACCACCAGCGCGCTCACATCCTGCTGGGTCATCTGCTGGGCCACATCCTGGACCGGCATCTCACGCGAACAGGTGATCACACCACGATGCATAATGTCTTCAACCAGGCGCTCCATTACTCCTCCTTACGCTACTGAAAACAGAGGCGAGGCATCCTGCATGCCGGATACACGCCGCGATTGAGCGGCAGAATTCCAGCATGCCGGGGTCATGCTCTTTGTGAAAAAAAGAAATAAGTGGCTGGCAGTGTACTACGCCTGGGCTATGGCGTCAACTGCCTGAATGGGTAGGGCCGGCCACCTGAATGGGGAGCGTCCCCGCTGGGAGGCGGACACGCTGCTGCGCGTCCCTACTCCCGCTTCCATTCGCCGATATTCCAGGTGATCGGCGCAATCGGGTCAGGCTCCAATCCAGCCAGATTGGGATTGCTGATGGTGACAACCAGGCGCTGGAAGAGGGGCACAACCGGGATCTCCTGCGTAAATAGCTCCTGCTGCCGCACATAGGCTTCCCGGCGCTCTGCCTGATCGAGCGTAGTGTTGGCGGTACGAATCGCCCGGTCGGCCTCCCGGAAGCACCATCCGGCAAAGTTATTCCCGGTCCAGCCGTTATTTTCCGTCGGCACCGCGGTACAACTCCAGAGCGCCAGCCCACCCGGATCAGGACTGGCGATCCAGGCAAACTGCGCCACCTGGAACTCCCGCCGGAACAGCGGACCATCGCGGCTGTAAAGCTCCTGCACCGGTAGGGCGCGCACATTCACCTGAATACCCAGGGCGGCCATATCTGTCGTGAACCGCTCGGCAACCTGATCGCGGAGCGGAGCCCCATCGGTTGTGAGTAACTCGATCACTACCGGCTCGCCTGCACGTTCGCGGATACCGTCGCCGTCACTATCGGCCAACCCGACCTCGTCCAGCAGGCGTTGCGCCTCTTCCGGGTCGTACGGGTAGCGCGTCAGGCGGTCGGTTGGGGCGGCGGCGGCCTGTTCCGGCAAGATCCAGCTATCGAGCACCGGCACATGCCCGTCAAACAGCGTATCGACCAGCGCCTGCCGATCCAGCCCCTGCGCAACCGCCCGGCGCACCCGGATATCCTGGAACAGTGGCGTATCCAGGTTAAAGTCGAGATGCTCCCAGATTGGACCGGCAGTGTAGGCCACGCCGAGCAGATCGCGCTCTTCGTCGCGCTCAAGAAACTCCAGTTGATCCGGCGCAATGCGATCGGCCACCGCTACATCCAGGCTGCCACTCAATACCGAGGAGCGTAGAGTATCAACGCCGGGCAGGAAGGCAAAGGATATTACCTCGGCCGGCGGCGGCTCGCCAAAGTAGTAGGGATTGCGCTGCAGGCGCACGCCATCCTGATCGCGCCGCTCGACAATGTAGGGACCATAGCCCACCGGCCGCAGGGCAAACTCACTCTGCATCAGTTCTTCAGCGGGCAGATCGGCCAGCAGATGACTGGGTAGCGGCGTCCAGAAGGTCAGGAAATAGAACGGATGCATAAAATCGGGCTTGAGAAAGGCCCGTGTGGTATGCTCGTCCACCTGCTCGTAGCGCTCGAGCAGCACCAACCGGTTGTTGGCCTCCTCCCCCAGCGAGACCGTCTGCGCCAGTTCGTAGGCAAACAGCGAGTCCGCTGCCGTGACCGGCGTCCCGTCCGACCAGCGCAGGTCGGGGTTCCAGTGGTATGTCACCACCAGTTGCTCTACCTGCGTAATCGTTTCGGTCTCGGTTGTGGTAATTGTCCCTGCCGCATCCAGGTAGACATCGACTGAGCGCAGTTCGACATCGCCATTCTCAAACGTGGGCATGCGCTCCAGCACGCCGGTTGTGGTATAGGTATAGTTCAACGGGAGCAGTGGCTCCGGGAAGAGCAACTCGCTGATGGGCGCGGTGATCCGGCGATCTCCGGCATCAGTGTGGTAGGGCAGCAGGTCCGCCGGCGCATCCGGCAGGCCCACCCGAAAGCCCATGTCACGCGGGGCGCTGGTTGGCTCCGGTGAAGTTGCCACGGTTGGCTGCGCGACGGCTCCAGGGGTGGCGGGTGGTGGTACGCCGCCTTCGATCTCACAGGCAGCCGGCAGCAGTAGCAGCAGCAGTAACAGGAAACAGTAGCGGAACATTCGAGAGTGCAACATGTGTCTTCTATCCGACGGCAATGCGTCTTCGGTTGAACCATTCGCGCCTGGGCGCAAATGATCGATCTTCTCCAGGGGCCGACCCGCCGGAGCGCGTCGGCAGTCGCAGATTGTAGCGCGCATGGGCAGGTTTGTCTAGTCGGGATGGGCGGGAGGGTGATCGTTATACTGGGCCAGCCATGCCAGGATTTCGGCGATAATCTCTTCGCGGGGGCGCACCGTATCGACAACCAGGTAGGGCACATCAATGCTATAGCGTGAGGACTCGCCGCGCCGTGCCAGGTGGCGTTCCAGGTCGCTCCAACTGGCGATCTCGTGGGCCGGTTGCCCCAGCGCTGCCCGCTGCTCAATGCGTTGCCGCCAGAGGCTGTGGGAGGAGCAGACACACTCGATCAGCAGCAGGGTTGCCCCCATTTCGCGCGCCAGGCGTTGCGCCGTGGCATACCCCTGATCTTCACTCAGTGGACTGTCGCAGATCACGCTCAACCCGATCAACAGTTGCCGCCGGGCAATCCGAAACATGGTCACATAGGCCAGGCCACCCGGATCGGCATAGCCAACCAGAACATCTTTAATATCATCCTTATCAATCACCGGGATATGCAACCGCAGGCCAAGCTCATGCGCAACCGAACTTTTACCGGAGCCGGGATGGCCTTTGAGAGCAATCAGAAGAGGCATTTAGAGATCTCGCGCTGCCGGAAGGCCACCTGCGGCGGTTGCCTCCGTTGCGGCCCGCTCGATAGCGCGCGCTACCACATCTGCCGCAACGCTACCCAGGATCGCCAGGTGCGCCGCCGGGCGCCGCCCGACCGAGAGCGCAAAGACCGTATCGCCATCGAAGGGCGTATGGATGGGCCGAATCGTGCGGGGCAGGGCATTCTGGGCCATCTGGGCCAGCTTCGTCGTTTCCGCCTTGGTCAGTTGGGCATCCGTCGCCACCACCGCCAGCGTCGTGTTACTCTCCAGTTTTGCACGGGTGGGAAACCCGGCCTGGATCTGCGCCTGGCGCAGCATCTGCGCCGAGTCGGCAAATCCGCCATGCTGGAGATCGCGCGCGCCGGCAAGAATGCTGCCGCCTTCACGCCACACATCGCCAAAGGCATTACAGACCACTAGAGCACCAATCACAGTGCCATCGGCCAGGGTTTCGCTCCAGGTGCCGACGCCGCTTTTGGTGGCCGCCTCCGCGCCGAGGATCTTCCCAACCGTTGCGCCCATGCCCGCGCCCACACTGCCCTCCGGCGTGCTGGTGCCGGCGGCTTCACAGGCGGCGTAACCCAGCGGCGCATCCGCCCAGCGATCCGACCGGCCGATGCGCAGATCAAAGATCACGGCGGCGGGCACAATCGGCACACGGGTGACACCGACATCGTAGCCAATCTGGTGCGCGTGCAGCCAATCGACAACACCGTTGGCTGCGGCCAACCCGAACGCGCTACCGCCGCACAGCGCCACGGCATGCACCTCGTTCACCAGCGAGACCGGGTTCAGCAGATCGGTTTCGCGTGTGCCGGGCCCACCCCCACGCACATCAACCGCGCCAACCGCGCCGTCCATCGTCAACACCACCGTGCAGCCGGTCAGCGCATCAGCGTCGTGAGCATGACCAACCAGCACGCCGGGAACATCTGTAATTGCAGGTGACATCGGCAACCTCCAGGGAGCGTGCCCGGCTACGGTCGATGTACAACGGGCGGCTCAACCGACGGCGTTTCGTGGGGCTGTGACGGGCGGCGGTAAGCCTGCTGCGGCAGCATGCCGCGTCCGCGGGTTCCATCATCCCCACAGTAGGGGCAGAGACTCCAGGTCAGATCCAGCACCCGGTCGCCACAGGGACAGCGGCGGCGCAGTTCGGTATGGCAGTGGGGACAGATTACAAAATCGGGCTCAACCGGGCGCTGGCATGAGGGACAGACATACTTCTCTTCGATGTCGCGCCGCAGATATTCGTCCTCCAGAGAGCGTTCATACTTCTCGGCGAGGGTTTGCGGTGGCCGGAGAATAATATGCAACGGGATACCCACAAACGGCATCAGCAGTACCAGCGAGACGGCCAGCACTTGCACCGACACATCCTCGCTACGCATCCGAATATCACGATACGCCCACAATACCGAGGCGGCCCATAGAAGCACCAGATATGCGCCAATCACCACCCCCAACAAGTTAAGGATTGGGCGCAGGTTGGCAAGAAAATCCTGGATTGCCTGCATTTCAGCATCCTTTATTTACACATCACGGTAGAAACAGACAGGGTATACCGTGTCATAGTATTCTCTCGATATCGAGCTATTTGTCAAGAGTACCCGGCAAACAGCAGGCGGTAGCATGGCTGCCGCACTCCACACTACATATCTGCCTCCAGGAGCGACACCCGCTCCAGGAGGGGTGCGACGACGGCCTCGACCGCAACCATCAGTTCCTCAATCGGTAGTCGAGCATCCAGAACGGACCAGCGCTCCGGTTCGCGCCGGATCAACTCCTGGAAGCCGGCCGCAACCCGGTGATGGTAGGCCAGATCGCGCGCATCCAGGCGATTCCACTCCGCTCCGGTGGTCGCGGCGGCCGGCGGTGACGGTTGTCCGGTGTCCTTTTCCCGCGCCCCGCCCGGCGGCCGGTGACTATGCGCGCTCCCGGCATACTCCCGGCGGGCCCGCAGTTTGCGCTCCAGCCCCTCTTCCGGCGATAGATCCAGGTAGAAGGTCAGGTCCGGCACCAGGCCACCCGTCGCCACCTTGATAATGGCGTGGAGTTCATCCAGATCCCGCCCCAGCCCGTAGCCCTGATAGGCATAGGTCGAGTCGGCATAGCGATCACACAGGACAATGCCGCCGGTTGCCAGGTAGGGCCGGATCAACTCACTGACGAGTTGCGCCCGGGCGGCGGCGAAGAGCAGGGTCTCCGTTGTTGCTGCCATCTCGGTATGCTGCAGATCCACCAGAATACGGCGGATCATCTCGCCGATACGTGTTCCGCCCGGCTCACGCGTCAGAATAACCGGGTAGCCCCGTGCCTGCAGGCGTTCATACAGCAGCCGCGCCTGGGTGCTTTTACCGCATCCTTCTAAGCCCTCAAAAGTGATAAATAGCCCCATACGAATATTCCGTCTCAGGATCGGAAGATCTTGACCCCCCGATAAGGTTCGCTTCCATAACTCCGCGAGTCCAGGCTGTAGCGATCAGCCATCTGGTGCTGCAACCGGCGAATATAGCTGCTCCGGGGTGCGAGTTCAACCGTGCTGCGTTCGCCATTCATCACCTGGGTGATGGCGGTTTCGGCCTCCAGCATCGCATCCTCGATGGTGCCGCCACTGGCATCGCTCTGATAGGACAACTGGTCTTCCTCCGCCAGGTTGATCTGAAAAATAGTCGCAAGTTGGCGTTCCATCTGCGTAATGGTATTGTTGCGCAGCACATAGACCGGAATACCCCGCTCCTCGGCCTGGCGCAACCGCTGCGCACTCTGGCGGTAGTAGTTCTTGAGCGTCATGACCAGGGTTGCCTCATGCATATCGCGCACGATGACCGCCGGGACGTGCAGCCGGTCAATCGCATTTTCGAGTCGGTTGCGACTGACGCCAAACGGAAAAATTCGCTGCTTGGGCTGCACTTTCGCCGGTGTTGCCGGGGCGGAACTGCCGTTGCGATCCCGCTCGCGCTCGCGCGCCCAGGGGAGCGTGCGATCGGCGCGGTTGCTGATATTCCGCCGGGGTGCGACCGTCTCCGGTGGTTCACGCGGCGGAGCCTGTGTCACCGTAACCTGCCCGTCGGCATCTTTCTCGCGCTGTTCCGGCTGCGGCTCTTCGCCCCGCAGAATCGCGTCAACCGCCGATGACACATCGGGGTAGACCGCCACGCTATCCCAGCTCTGGATCTCGACCAGCACATCAAAGGTGGGGGGCGCTTTGCGCTCCAAAACCGTTTTCTGGGTGCCGCGCCGCCGCGCCTCCTCGTCGCCCAGCGTCACCGCCTGGATACCGCCGATCAGGTCGGACAGCGTCGGGTTGAGCATTAAATTATCCAGCGAGTTTCCATGCGCAGTGCCAATCAGTTGCACGCCGCGCTCGGCGATGGTGCGGGCGGCCTGGGCTTCCAGTTCGGTACCGATCTCGTCGATGACAATCACTTCGGGCATGTGATTCTCCACTGCCTCGATCATCACCGCATGCTGTTCGGCGGGGCGGGGCACCTGCATACGCCGCGCCCGGCCAATCCCCGGATGCGGAATATCGCCGTCGCCGGCAATCTCGTTGGATGTATCGACAATGACCACCCGCTTGCGGAGCTCTTCCGCCAACACCCGCGCCGTCTCGCGCAGCAGTGTGGTCTTACCGGTACCCGGCCGCCCGAGCAGCAAAATGCTCTGCCCGGACTCGATCAGATCCCGAATAATACTCACCGTTCCGAAGACCGCGCGCCCCACGCGGCAAGTCAGGCCAATCACAATGCCTTTGCGGTTGCGGATCGCCGAAATGCGGTGCAGTGTGCGGGGAATACCGGCCCGGTTATCCTCCCCAAAGTCGCCAATCCGGGAGGTAACATATTCAATATCCTCACGGGTAATTTCCAGATCGCTCAGGAAGCGTTCCTGAGCGGGGTAGCGCGCCTCTGGCAGGCGACCGAGGTCAAGTACAATTTCGAGGAGATCTTCCGGTTTTTCTTCTCCCTGGAGTAACGCTTGCTGAATATGTGGCGGCAGTGCCTCAAGCAGCAGATCAATATTACTAGTTACTTCGCGTCGCTCTACTGACATATATCTGTGGATCCTCCCTCGGTGCAGAGATGCTCGGAATTGGGGTGCGCGGATCCAGGCCAGCCTCCAGCGCCGGTATGAGCATAGAGCGCCGTACGGGAATGACGGTGCTTTTCACAAGCATAGTTTGCTCACCAATCGGCTGGAAGCCCAGATCCTGGGCCGGAGCCAACAATTCCTCCTGATATTCGTGTAATAAGAGATACACGGGTCGCGTATCGGGTACCTGGGTCAGGCCAAAACGCAGGACATCATTGACCATATCACGGGCATTGGGATGCATCAACAGGGTCAGGACATGGGCCGCCGGACCCCGGGTCGCCTGAATATAGGCCACCAGGTTATCTTCCGGGCCGAGCACCCATGCCCGCCGGGACAGGCGTTTCCACTGCTGGGTCAGCGGCAGCATCCAGTCACGGGGGTTGCGGGCTTCGGCCTGTTGCACAAACCGGGGCGTAACAATGCCATAGAGCTTGTGGATGGCCCAGCGATCCTGCCGCAACTGCGACCGCATCGGCGCAATGGTGGTTCCCTGGTCCCAGTCCGGCCCGGAGAGTTGCAAGATCGTCCGATGGGCATACGCCTGAAAGCCGAGTTGCCGAAAGATCTCGCGTAGTTCCACTTGCTGGCTAGAGATTGCCGCATAGAGGCGCTGAACGTGGTTATGCCCAGCATTCACACAGAGTTGCTCAAGCAGCCGAAACCAGATATCCCGATCCGTCGGCGCACCCCGCCCCAGCGAACCATAGGTCGAGAGGTAGATAACATCCTGTTCCGGTCGTCCCGTCCGGCCCTGCGCCTGAACCAGCGCGCTGAGTCCGCGTTCACGGAACACCGTCATGGCCCGATCACGCCCTGTACCTTGCAGCATACAGAGCAGGGTAAACCAGAATGGACGATGTGGACGTACCAGCAGCGTGGTGTTGTACAACACTACATGACTGCGCGGTTTACGTCGCAGTGTCCAGAGATCAACCGGTGCGACGGATCGTATCATATGCGATCAGGGTGTAAGGGTGGGAAGTATGCGGTGTGGATGGATTCAGGGCCGAACGCCTATCCCAAACCCGGTGCCCTTCTCTTCCTTCCCCATTACCCTTATAACTCCAGAAAGTAGCGATGGAAGCGATCATCCCCCGTTAATTCGGGATGAAATGTTGTTGCCAGGAGCCGGCCCTGCCGGGCTGCGACAATCATGCTTTCCGGCAATCGGGCCAGCACCTCAACTCCCGTGCCGACGGACTCAATGCCGGGTGCGCGAATAAAGACACCCGGAACCGGCAGTTCGCCCATAATCGGCACATCCAGATCGGCCTCGAAGCTGTCACGCTGCCGCCCGAAGGCATTGCGCCGCGCGACAATATCCATCACATCGAGGTTAGGTTGGCCTTCCGGCAACCCGTCCATAATCTGGTGAGCCATTAGAATTGCCCCGGCACAGGTGCCCCAGACGGCCAGGTCACGTCCGGCGCGCCGACGAATCGGATCGATCAGGCTATACTTGACCAGCAACTTCCCAATGGTGGTGCTCTCACCGCCGGGAATAATCAACCGGTCAATGGTATCCAGATGTTTGGGTAGCCGCACCTGTTGGGTGGGCCGACCCAGCCGCCGGATAATCTCTTCATGTTCCCGGAAATCGCCCTGTAGGGCCAGAATACCAGTTGTCATTACCTGTTGCCGGCCGGCAGTAGCGCCGGGCCTTCACGTGCCCGGCAGTGACGACTACCGACTACATAATTACCAGCCGCGCCCGGCCATCAGTTGCTCGCGCGGAATTGAGCTGATCTCGATCCCAACCATAGCCTCACCCAACCCCTTGCTGACCTCGGCGATCACCTCAGGATCGTTGTAGTGAGTGGTTGCCTCGACAATTGCGCGGGCACGGCGGGCCGGATCACCCGACTTAAAGATGCCACTGCCGACAAACACCCCATCGACGCCCAACTGCATCATCAGCGCGGCATCGGCGGGTGTCGCAATACCGCCTGCAGCAAAATTTACCACGGGCAGTCGTCCGGTTTTGGCAACCTCGCGCACCAGTTCAAAGGGTGCCTGCAGATTGCGGGCCGCCGTGTACAACTCATCTTCGCTCATGCTCTGCAGCCGCCAGATCTCGCCATACACCGTACGCGCGTGGCGCACAGCCTCCACCACATTGCCGGTTCCGGCCTCACCCTTCGTCCGCAGCATCGCCGCGCCCTCAGCTATCCGCCGCAAGGCTTCGCCCAGGTTACGACAGCCACACACAAACGGCACCTTGAAGTTATGCTTGTTGATATGGTGTTCATCATCCGCCGGCGTCAGCACTTCGCTCTCGTCGATATAATCGATCCCCAGCGCCTCCAGCACCTGCGCTTCCACAAAATGACCAATGCGTGCCTTTGCCATCACCGGAATGGTTACGGCTTCCATAATCGCCATAATCAGTTCCGGGTCGCTCATCCGCGCTACACCGCCTTCAGCCCGTATATCCGCCGGGACGCGCTCAAGCGCCATGACTGCAACGGCTCCGGCTTCCTCGGCGATGCGTGCCTGCTCTGGCGTAACCACGTCCATGATTACGCCGCCCTTCAGCATTTGGGCCAGACCGACTTTCGTGGTCCAGGTCGACTTATCCATATAACACCTGTACGCGACACATGTGAGTAATTTCGATGATAATATTGTACCATAACCAGCGCAAAAGGAGCAAAGCAGACGCACATCTGTCCGTGTTCACGGCGGGAGCCATGCTCCCGCACTCCCCAACCCTCCCCGGCGGGAGCCATGCTCCCGCACTCCAGGCCGGTTCAGTCCGCCGCGATATCGATATCGCCGCTGGTGGTATTGACATGCAGCAGCGTGTCGCCCGTCCCTAAGCGGCCACGCACCTGGCGGCGCTCGTAGGTCGCCTGTTGCAGTTCCAGATCTGTCTCGATTTCGCCGCTCAGGGTGCCGACATCTAACTGTAGGCTGACGCTTGCCGGCAGGCGCAGTGTGATATCGCCGGCAATGCTGGTGACGCGCTGCGGGCCGGTAGCAGCCAGGCTCCCCGCAAATTCCAGGTCGCCGCTGGTGCTCTCCAGGTCAAGCTGGATAGCCCGGGCATCTTCGATATCGATATCGCCGGCGACGGTGGTCACGTCGAGCAGGCCGGTTATACCAACGAACGTAAAATCGCCGTTCACGCTGTCGGCCACGACCCGGGTGATGCGCCCCTCTTCCGCGGTGACATCACCGTTGATCGTCTCGATGACCAGGGAGCCGTGGTGACGCTCCAATTCGATATCGCCGTTGGTGGTCTTGAGCGTCAGGGTACCCCGGGTATCTTCGCCGGAAATGGTGCCGTTGGTCGTCTCCAGTGTGCCGTCGCCGGTCACGTCAGCCAGCAGCAGATCGCCGTTGGTGGTGGTGATGGTAAACTGCGTATCTGTCGGCAGGGCAATGTTTAGCGAGACATACGGCCGTCGACCAATAAAGAATCCGGTTGTGCGCGGGCCGGTGATATGCACGCTGTTGCCGTGCTCGTCAATCGTCAGGTCCAGATCCGCCAGGGCGCGTTCTGCTGCCGCCCCATTCCACCCGAAAGCATGCTTGACGACCTCGATCTGCATCTCAGGGCCGTTGCCCCGCACCAGGCTGACATCATCACCAACGACATCGACAACGAGTGCCTCCCCGGTGACAGTTTCTTCCAGGCGCTGCGTGCGCTCGACAAATCCGAACCCGCTTCCCAGAAAGAGGGTGTGGCTGACCAGTTCAAAGACCAGCCAGATAATGCCGACCAGCAGCAACACACTGCCCCAGCGCCGGGCCTGGTCTTGCCGATAGTTTCGGCGATACGCCTGCTCGTCCGGTTGCACCGGCTGTTCGTATATGTCTGTTCCGGGCATGGTAATACTCTCACACCTGTCGGTATATGGGCACACGCTGACGTAGATCCGGCGATCAACCGGTTTACGCCAGGGTATGCGGGCTTCGGTTAAAAAATCGTTCGCGGATGGGACGCGCGTCTGAGAATAATTGTTGCAAACGGCTGTTACAACCTGCGTATGAGTGGTACAATCAAGGGTATGCCACTGCTTATCGATGGGCACAACTTGATTGGACAGATGCCGGATCTGGATCTGGCCGACAGCGATGATGAAGCGCAACTGGTTTTGCTGCTGCGGCAGTATGCGGCCCGGAAGCGCGGACGGCGCATCATCGTTGTGTTTGATCATGGGGTGTACGGCCACCCGCAGAACCTCAACGGCTATAATGTCGAGTGCCACTTTGCCAAATCCCCCCGCGACGCCGATAAACTGTTGATCCGGCGCATCCGCGCAATCCGGCGCGCCGGTGAGTGGCAGGTGATTACCTCTGACCGGGCGGTAGCGGGGGAGGCGCGCGTCCGGGGCATCAAGGTTATATCCTCCAACGAGTTTGCCCGCAAATTGCAAGCATCTGACGGTCCGGCGGTGCGCTCCGACAGCAAAAGCAGCGCGCGCCCTCTCAGCCCCCGCGAAGTTGATGAGTGGATGCAGATCTTTGGGATCGACCCGGAGGCCGATGATACCGAAAAAGAGTAGCGCGGTAGCCTCCCCACGCTCAGATAAATCTGTTAGAATTGGCGCACGGCCGGGCGCGATGCCGTCCGCCCCCCGATGCAATTGTCAGTTGAATGAGCCATGGTGATCCATGCAAAATCTGCACTATATGTCGGCCCCGGCGTGTGAGGCATTCACCCGTCTGGCAGCCCGTCTGGAGCCCCGGTTGCGCGAGTGCTGCGCCCCACGCGACGCCGACCTGTTCCTGATCCGCCTGGAACGCTACTTTCAGGATTTCTACGGGCCCCTGGCGCAGATCTATGGCGAGCGTTCCGATTTTCTCCAGCAATTGGATACCCTGGGCGAGCAGATGCTCGACGCCTACGCCGACCGTTCGGAGCCGCTGCGGTTGCTCGATATTGAGCGCCAGATGACGCCGGACTGGTTTCAGCGGGAGACGATGGTCGGCTATGTCTGCTACCCCGACCTGTTTGCCGGTACGCTGCGCGGGGTGCGAGAGCATCTGAACTACCTGCGCGAACTGGGCGTGACCTACTTGCATCTGATGCCGATCCTGCAACCGCGCAGTGGGACTAACGACGGCGGCTATGCGGTGGAGGACTACCGCCAGGTCAACCCGGTCCTGGGCACGATGGCCGATCTGGTGGCCCTGGCGGGTGATCTGCATACCAACGGCATTAGCCTCTGTATTGACCTGGTGCTGAACCACACCGCCCGCGAGCATACCTGGGCGCAACGCGCAATGGCGGGCGAGCCGGAATATCTGGACTTTTACCACACCTTTGCGGATCGCACCCTGCCGGATAGCTACGAGGCCACCCTGCGCGAGGTGTTCCCGGATTTTGCGTCGGGGAATTTTACCTGGTATCCGCATATGGCCGAGGGCGGGCGCTGGGTCTGGACCACCTTTAATGAGTTTCAGTGGGATCTCAACTACACCAATCCCGCCGTGTTCCGCGCCATGGCCGACACCATGTTTTTCCTGGCGAACCAGGGCGTGGATATTCTACGGCTCGATGCGGTGCCGTTTATCTGGAAGCGGGTCGGCACCGATTGTGAGAACCAGCCGGAAGTGCATCTGCTGCTGCAGGCATTCCGGGGTGTGATGCGTGTCGTGGCTCCGGCTGTGATCTTCAAGGCCGAGGCGATTGTGCCGCCCGACAAGCTCATTCCCTACCTGGGGCTGCATGCCGCCGAGGGCAAAGAGTGCGAACTGGCCTACAACAACCAGTTGATGGTGCAGCTCTGGAGCGCGCTTGCCACGCACGATGTGACTCTGCTGACGCATGTGCTACACGCTATGCCCGCCCCGCCAACCGGCACAACCTGGATCACCTACCTGCGCTGCCACGACGATATCGGCTGGGCCATTACCGATGAGTATGCCGCAGCCGTGGGCGCAAACGGCTTCCTGCATCGCCAGTTCCTCAACGAGTTCTACAGTGGTGCTTTTTCCGGCTCTTTCGCGCGGGGCTCACTCTTCCAGTACAATCCGGTGACGCGTGATGCGCGGATCAGCGGTACTACCGCGTCGCTGGCCGGGTTGGAGCAGGCGCTTTCAACGAATGATTCGTATGCGATTGATCTGGCCGTGCGCCGTATTCTGCTGCTGCACAGCATTATTCTGGCCTATAGCGGCATTCCGCTTATCTACATGGGCGACGAGTTGGGGATGTTGAATGACTTCTCCTTCTGTAGCGATCCGCTCCGAGTTGATGATAATCGCTGGATGCACCGCCCGCCGATGAACTGGAATCTGGCGGCGCAGCGGCATGACGCGGTGAGTGTTGTCGGACGGATCTACGCCGGGTTGCGCCGGTTAATCACGATCCGCACCAGCACGCCGGCCCTGCACGCTGGGGGGAGCGCACAGGTGATGTGGGCCGGTAATCCGCGTGTATTTGCCTTCTACCGACAGCATCCGCGCGGGCATTTGTTGCTGCTGGCAAACTTTAGCGAGTACGAGCAGCAGGTTGCCTCCGAGTTGATGTGGCATGGCAAGCTGCGCGGCGAGGTGCGCAATCTGCTTGACCCGGAGGGCTTCCGGCCAACGGCGGATTTCAACCGGATTCATCTGAAGGCGTACGAGTGTATGTGGTTAGTGGGTAATCAGAGTGGTTAGGAGGTGTGAGATTGCGGATGCGAGTAGTGATAATTGTGTATGGGCTGGCGCTGGCGCTGGCGTTGACGGCCTGCAATGGCGCGGCGGGTGAGGCGGATACGGATAGTTCTACCCCGCCGGCGGTAACGACCCCGGCGGTCACCGCAACCGCGACGCCTGCAACCACAGCGGTTGCCGATGAACAGCGCTACCCGGATATCGTAGACGCGGAGTTGACCCGCAATGATGACGGCACCTACGATATTGCGGTAACGGTCTCATCCCCCTATGACTCGCCCGAACGCTACGCCGACGCCTGGCGCGTGCTCTCTCCGGATGACCGGGTGCTGGCTGAACGTGAACTGCTGCACGATCATGCCAACGAGCAGCCCTTCACCCGCTCACTCACGAATGTCACCATTCCCGCAGATGTGACTGAGGTAACGATCCAGGGGCGCGATCTGCGCTACGGCTATGGCGGCGAGACTGTCACCGTGCCTGTTCCGGGGCGGTAAATCCGTGTGGAGTGCGGACGCGCAGAAGCGCGTCCCTACCCTGCCGTTGTGTCCGTGCGGCGCAGGTCTGCGGCGCGTAACGTGGTGTCCACCCAGGCAGCATCTTCGGGCGATAGCTCCGGTGGGGGTGGGGGCGCGTTGTAGTTCAGCAGCCGCTCGTAGCCAACCAGGTCAAAGCAGGCAGCGACGGCGGCCTGCAGGTCCAGCGGTACGTCGGGGTCGGGTGGCAGCAGCGGCAGGGGCACCACCGGCAGACGCTCGCGCAGCCCGACGGCCCAGACCTGCGTGACGGGCCGCCGCTGCCGGCGGCTCAGAAAAACATAGTAGGCTGCCGGAGGAAACACTCCCTGGAGCGGTAGCCGCGCGCCCCGGCGCAGCAGGTCAATTTCGAGCAGATGCGTCTTTGTGTTGAGCAGGCCGGACCGCCGCTGCACATACTCCCCAAAACCCTCACCATATTTGTTGACCGGTGAGAGGATCTCGACAATCGTCACCAGGCGGCGCTCGGCCACATCCCGAATCTCCAGACTGAGCAGCGGCACCTCTTCCACCGACAGGCTTACCATCTCGGTGGTTGGCGCGGCAACCGTGGCACCGCTGCCGGCAGGCGTAGGACTTGCCGGGGTCGTGGTTTCGACCACATGCATATCAGGGTAGAAGACCTGCTCCCGTGGCGTGTCGAGATCCATAACACTGAGTGCCGGATTGCGCACCACATAGCGCTTCGCCAGCAGTGCCACATATTTTGGTGACAGCAGCGGCATCAACTGCATACTAAGCTGATTGGCAAGCCGGTCGTGAAACTCCTGCCACATCTCCCCTTCAAGATAGGGGTCCATACCGGGAAATGGTGACGGCATTTGCGCCTCCGGACTATAGAGAACAAAGAACAAAGGAATACAGAACAACGTGCGCCTGACACATATAGAGAACAGAGAACAAAACGTCGCTGGCGCGCGGTTATCGCATAACCAGTTTGTGCTTTGTCCTATGTTTGTCTGTTCTTTCTATATTTTGGAAGCGGCAGCATTGCTGCCACCTCCAAAACAATGTTTCGGTACGCAACACGCAACACGCAACACTTAAAAACTACCCCTCCAGCAGTAGCGCCTCCGGGTCTTCGATCAGTTCCTTGATGCGGACCAGGAAGCGGACGGCCTCGCTGCCATCCACGATGCGATGGTCGTATGAGAGGGCCAGATACATCATCGGGCGAATAACGATTGCGCCGTTGTCCGCAACCGGGCGCTCCTCGATCTTGTGCATGCCCAGAATGCCCACCTGGGGCGTGTTCAGGATTGGCGTAGACATCAGCGAGCCGTAGATGCCGCCATTGGTGATGGTGAAGCTGCCCCCCTGGAGGTCGGCCAGGCCCAGTTTGCCCGCGCGCGCGCGTTGGGCCAGTTCGCTAATCTCATGCTCAATCGCGGCAAAGCTCTTGCGGTCGGCATCGCGCACCACGGGCACAACCAGCCCCTCCTCCGTGCCGACAGCCACACCGATGTCGTAGTAGTGCTTGATCACAATCTCATCGCCCTGGATCTCGGCATTGAGCAGCGGAAACGCTTTCAGCGCGCCAACCGCCGCCCGGGCAAAGAAGGACATAAAGCCCAGCCCGATGCCGTGGCGCTCCTTGAAGGCATCTTTGCGCCGCTGCCGTAGCTCCATCACGGCGCTCATGTCCACCTCGTTGAAGGTCGTCAGCATCGCCGCCTGGCGCTGCGCTTCGACCAGCCGCCGGGCGATGGTCTGGCGACGGCGGGACATACGCATCCGCTCCTCACGGCGGGTCGCGGTGGGCGCGAGTTGTGCCGGGATGGCGGACTGCGCCGTTGGGGGCGGTGTCTGCGGCGTGGGAGCAGGCCGTTCCGCCGGTGCGGATGGAGTGGCCGCAGTCCCGGCCGGCTTCTGCGGTGGGGCGGCACGCTCCGGCTCTGCAACCTGGGGGCCGGGTCTGGCCGGCGCTGCGGCGCTGCGCTCCTGGTCCAGGAAGCCGAGTACATCTTCCTTGGTGATGCGGCCGCCGGGGCCGCTGCCGGTGACTTTGCGAATATCCAGGTCATGTTCGGCAGCAACGCGCTGGGCCACCGGGGTGGCAAACACGTCGTTCTCGGTGCTCTCGGTGCTCTCGGCGGCCGCTGCCGGTGCGGCCGCCGGTTGCGGCTGCGCGGGAGCGGCCGGCTTGCCATTGCCGGACGGCTGCTCCTGGGAGGCGGGTTTCTGCTCGGCGGGCGACGCGGCGGCCTGCCCGGCGCCATTGCCCGCGCCAATCATGCAGAGTGCATCGCCAATATTGACCGTCTCCCCTTCGCCCTTGAGAATCCGCTCCAGCACGCCATCCTGCTCGGCGGCGACCTCCAGGTTGACCTTATCGGTTTCCAGTTCAACCAGCGGCTCACCATTGCTGACGGTATCGCCCTCCTGTTTGAGCCACTTGCTGATCGTCGCCTCGACAATCGACTCGCCCAGGGCCGGTACTTTTACTTCGGTCGGCATAATATTTCTCTCCTCATTTCACCGGACTTACGCGGTGGGTGTTCAAATCAGGCAGTTGCCTGAATGAATAGCCCGATTCGCCTGCGGCAGCATGGTACTTTTTGATCTCGTTTCACCAGAATTTACACTATGTGCAAATTCTGGTGAAACGAGATGATTTCTTCCGCCCTGCCGGAGGCGAAAGACACCTTCTCGCGGGAGACCGCGTAACTTCTGTCATTTCACACGAGTTACGCGGTCGGTGCCCAAACTGAACGTTTGACCCCGATAACGGCCCGATTCGCCTGCGTCAGCATGG
This sequence comes from Chloroflexaceae bacterium, assembly GCA_034437035.1. GTDB lineage: Bacteria > Chloroflexota > Chloroflexia > Chloroflexales > Chloroflexaceae > CAKZQX01. The sequence continues at coordinate 880 of DAOTUI010000172.1, read as the reverse complement.
TACGTGATCGTTCTTTTTCACAAAACATTGGCACCTGGTGCCAATGTTTTGTGAAAAAGAATGGTTTCTTCTGCCCTGTCGGAAGCACAAAGCTCCGTTCGCGGGAGACCGCGTAACTTCTGTCATTTCACCGGACTTACGCGGTTGACATACAACTCGGACGTTGCACGTGATGCCGGTCCGATGTGCCTGCAGCAGCATGGTACACTTTTTCTCTTTTTCACAAAAAAATTCACAACGTGAATTTTTTTGTGAAAAAGATCAGGGATCTTCCGCCCCACCGGAGGTGCGATCCCCCGCCAAACGCGGGATCGTCTAATACACGTCAGCATTGGCCGTTTCGCGGTGTTCGCTCATGTCGTGTTGTTCGTGATCCAAACGCCCACCGCGTAACGCATGTCATTTCACCGGGCTTACGCAGTGCCGTTTGTTTGGGCCTGGTATCAGACCTAAACGCTGGTTTAGTCTGCGACAGCATGGTACTTATTTTACCTTTTTGCTAAGAATTTTGCACTTTGTGCAAAATTCTTAGCAAAAAGATGTCAGGTACCGCCCTGCCGGAGGCGAATCGGATCGTTCTTCCAGGTAAAAAACTCGTTTAGAACCGCCCGCGTAAGTCCTGCGCATGTGATATCACATGCGCAGGACTTACGCGGTGGTTCATCAAACCGGGCGTTTCACCCGGTGAACGGCAGAATCGCCTGCGGCAGCATGGTACTTTTTGATCTTTTTCACAAAAATTTTGCACTTCGTGCAAAATTTTTGTGAAAAAGCATGGAATCTTCCGCCCTGCCGGAGGCGAAATTTCCTTTCGGGTGAGCAACCGCGTAAGTCGTGATGCGTTACGCGGGCGACCCACAAACCTATCGGTTTGTCACCA
>DAOTUI010000171.1:0-67673 GCA_034437035.1 Chloroflexaceae bacterium | reverse complement strand
TTCACAAAAATGTTGCACAAAGTGCAACATTTTTGTGAAAAAGATAAACCAGTACCACGCTGCCGCAGGCGAATCGGGCCGTTCATCCAGGCACATGCCTGATTTGAATACCGACCGCGTAAGTCGTGTCAGTGAGAGTTGGAGAAGTTCTCCCAACTGGAACCTGTCGAGTCAACCAAAACAGTGTAAGGAGCATGCACGATGAACCACACGCTTCGCAGTCTGCTGACCATACTTTTTCTTGTTGGGGCGGCGATTGGGCCCGGGTCGGTCATGGCGCAACCGCCGGGCCCGGCGCAGGCCGGTGTGGAACCGACTGCCGGCCCGGCTGGGACACGCTTTGCTTTTTTTGCGACGGGATTTCTCGTCGATGAACCGATTGCGGTCTGGCTCAACACCCCCAATGGACAAACGGCAGAATTGTATCCCGATGATCTGCGGAATGCAAACGCCGAGGGGGTTGCTACCTGGAGCTGGGTACCCGGTCCCGCTACGCAACCCGGCCCCTGGGAAATGGTTGCGCGTGGCATTGACAGCGGCGTGCAGTATGTTATTCCCTTTGAGATCACACCAACGACTGAGATAGACCAGTTGCCGGTAATCACTGCTTTTACCTCAGCGCGATTTGACCTGATGCTCCAATCCCAGATCGGCCCGACTCAGGAGGTCGCCTACGGGAATGGCGCGCTGGTCCTGCCCGACCAGGTGTATGCGCGGATTACCACGGCGGGCACAAACGAAACGGTCGAAATCATCCGCATCGGCCCCGACCTCTACATCAATCAGGGCCGATGGATACGCGTTGCGCAAGATTTGCCGCCTATCCTGCGCGCGAGTCTGCCGCTTGATGCGCAACTGGCGCGACTCCCGGAGTATGCCAACGGGATTGTCTACCTGGGGCAGGATAGTGTGCGCGGGATCATAACCCACCACTACCAGCTCTGGCTGACCGGCAGCCAGTTCAATGCACTGAATATGGCCGTTGAGCCGGATACAACCATGCTGCCGGACGACGCAGTCATCAAGATCGATCTCTGGATCGGGGTGAATGACCAGTTACTGCATCAGCAGGGCAGTGTGATTACCATTCCGGCCCAGACCACCGGCCCCGGCCCGACAATTACGCCGGCAGTCGAGTTCCAGGCGCTCCTGACCTACTACGACTTTAACAACCCCGGCATTGTGATCACCGCGCCGAGGGTGCCTTGAGTTTGGGGATTGGGGATTGGGGATTGGGGATTGGGGATTGGGTATAATGCCGGTAACGGCTGTGATAGTGAGGAGGTGGATGATGCATACCATGCCTCGCTCAAGGCGCATGTGATTGACCCGGCCGAGGCCCGGGTGCAGGCTCTCCGCGAGCGCTTGCAGCGGTGAGCCTGCGGCACTGGAGATTGATCCAGCGGACTACGGGCTACAGACTACAGACTACAGACTACGGACTATAAGATTACTCTTCACCCTCCTCCGCCCGGCGCTCGCCCAACGTCGCCGTGTAGATACCCACCAGCAGCAGCACAAAGCCCAGCAGTTGCAGCCGGGTAAAGCCCTCGCCAAAGAGCAGCAGCGCCAGTAGTGCCGCGCTAATCGGTTCGGCCAGGATCGCCATCGCGATAAATGTCGCTGAGAGATAGCGTAACGCCCAGTTAAACGCGGTATGCCCCAGCAGTTGCGGCCCGAGCGCCATTGCCAGCAAGAGCAGGTAGGCCACCGGCGAGTAGCCCAGCAGCGGCTGCCCCGCCAGCACTGCCCAGACCAGCAGAATCAGCGCCGCCACCGTGTAGACCAGCCAGATGTAGGCCGGCAGCGAGAGCCGCCGCCGCAACACCCGTCCGATCAGAAAATAGCCGGAGACCGTCAGCGCGCCCAGCAAGGCCAGAATGTTCCCCAGCAGCGGCGCGCTGTGCGGGCTGCTGCCGGCATCACTCAGCGAGATGATAATGCTACCCGCAATCGTCAGCACAATCCCGCTGAGAATCGGCCAGGTCAGGCGCTCGCGCAGGAACAACCAGGAAGCCAGCCCGACCCAGAGCGGATTGGTGGTCACCAGCGCCACGCTACTGGCGACCGAGGTGTACTCCAGCGAGCTAATCCAGAAGGCAAAATGGAATGCCAGGAAGATCCCCGATCCGATGCTCAACCCGATATCGCGTCGTCGCAGATTGCGCAACTCCTCACCCGCACGACTCCAGGCCGGCGGCGTCAGGATCAGCACAGCCATACCGAGACGCAGTGCGGCAATGGCGAGCGAGGGCACATCCTCCGTCTGCACCAGGCGAATCAGAATTGCCGCACTCGAAACGATCATGACCCCGGCAAAGAGCACCAGGTAGGGCAGTAGTGCGCGTCGGTCCATCGGGAACTCCTTCAATCAGAGGGCAGATGCGCGGGCAAGGTGCATCCGGCGAAACATCTGACCGGACGGGAACGCGGTTGCGCACCCTGACCAAATGAGCAACGATACTACGCGGCGTCAGGGATGTCAATTACTTACACGCGTTACGCGGTGGGTCTACAAACTGGGCGTTTGAGCATGGTAATGGCCGGATTCGCCTGCGGCAGCATGGTACGTTTTCGATCTTTTTGGAAAAAAATGGCTCTCCGAGCCACTTTTTTTCCAAAAAGGATGGTCGGTTCCGCCCATCCGGAGGCGAAATTTCCTTTCGGGTTCGTGACCGCGTAACACCTGTTACTTACACGCGTTACGCGGTGGGTCTACAAACTGGGCGTTTGAGCATGGTAATGGCCGGATTCGCCTGCGGCAGCGTGGTACTCTTTGTTCTTGTTCACAAAAATATTCACGTTGTGAATTTTTTTGTGAACAAGATCTGGTCTCTTCCGCCCAGCCGGAGGCTGACATGTCTTCCGAGTCAGTGACCGCGTAAGTCGTGTCATTGACTCGGAGTTACGCGGTCGGTTCCCAACCCGGGCGTCTGCCGGGACAACTGGCCCGATGCGCCTCCGGCAGGGTGGAATGGGACATTCTTTTTCCGAAACATGTGGCGCTCCGAGCCACATGTTTCGGAAAAAGACAAAACAGTACCATGCTGCCGCAGGCGAAATACGCCGTTATCGAGAGCAAACGGTCCGTTTGAACGCACACCGCGTAAGTCGTATCATTGACACCTGCTTTGTGGCTGTGCCATTGTGTCGCTATGACGCAGAATGCGCATGCAGGGCGCTGAGTGGGCCTACCGGGGAGGGCGAACGATGAGTAGCGCAGTTGATACGACGCCGGTGCAGGAGCAGACAATGCTGGAGAAGTTCGAATTTTACGCAACCTGCGGCGTGGAAGAGTAAACCTCCCACAAACATTTCCCGTCACCAGACGGAAACGCGCAGGAGGTTCGTCACAATTCTGCATTCCCGATTCGCGGTTCTGCATTCTCAATTTCTAGGCAGAAGCGGAAGACGGCGTAGCTGACTTCGGCACGCGTGCCGCAATCTGCTGAAGCAGCGTCAGCAGTACCGTTTTGACGGTGGCGCGATCAGTGGCAATGCAGGGCAGCACCGGAATTTCGAGGGGAAGGCCCAGCCGTCGCCGGACATAGCTAACCGGCAGCGCCGCCGGATCATCCTGCTTGTTGGCGGCTACCACAAACGGTGCGTCGGTAATCTCGGCAAAGCGATCCATCAGGCGCAACGTCTCGGCGAAGTGACCGGGGCGGCAGCTATCCACCATCACCACATAACCCAGCGCGCCGATGCTCAAATGTTCCCACATAAAATCGAAGCGCTCCTGACCGGGCGTCCCAAACAGGTAAAGCGAAACCCGCTCATTAATAGCGATCGTCCCAAAATCCAGCGCCACAGTCGTATTGTGCTTCAGTTCGCGTTCATCATCCGGCGTCACGTCATAGTCAGTGCTCACCGGGTCAATATCGCTGATCGAGCGAATAAACTGGGTTTTACCCGCAGCGTAGCTTCCGGTAATAACGATCTTGAGCTTCAATGCATTCATGGTAATCTCGCCATTCCTCATGCTACAAACCGCGGATCCGGCGCATAATTGCATTCAACAAATTCTGGCTGACCGATGGCTGATCCTCGTCAACACCACCGTCTCCAGGAATGCCGTTTCCGGCAAAGGCTAACTGCGGCGTGCGCGCAGCACGCGCCGACTGCTTCGCGGCCTGAGGTTTGGGGCGCTCCGACGGCATGACTTCCACCAGACCGATTGACATTAGTTCGGCGACCGTACGGATAACCGCCTCGGTGCCCAGCCCGGTGGCGCGGCAGATATCGCGCAGGTCTTTGCTGTTGGCAACCTGGCTCAAGACCCGCCACTGATTGACATTGAGACTCACGCCGCTCTTGGCATCATTGGGGACCGGCGCCAGTTGCAGGCGCGTATCCAGCGACAGCGACTGATAGGGCATGGCGCGCATGGGATCTTCGCGCCGCCGCATCCCCTCCAGGATCAGCCACTCTCCGTCGTTTTCTATCCGAATTGAGCGTGTTTGCACCGAGGGGTTATGGCGAAAGACAAAGCCGGCATCATCCCAGGTGAGCATCTGGATCACTGCCTCATCACCCTTCGCCACAACAACTCGCTCGGTACCGCGTACAATCGCCGCATCGACCATCTGCCCGGCAGCCACATAGATGACTCCTCGTTCGTCTCCATTGAGGAGCAACAGCACGCCGGTTTTTGGCCCCATGCGGAAGACCTGAATGAGGTCGCTGAGCGACATATCTTGAAGTGAACCTTCGAGGGCCATAGTAGTTCCTTAGCGATATGAAGAGAAATAAAGGGAAGAAGCTGAAGGTCTGGTATACGGCCTTCAGCCTCTTTAATTTATCATACCATGGTATGATGTGGTCCAACGTATGCCTGATCGATGCGGGGTGCTGGTGGGGAGTAGCGTCCGGTGTATAGTACGGAGCGCCTACACCGGAGGCTACCCGACGGGATCAATCTGATACACGCAGGTGCTTGCGCCGGTTGCGCAGCACTGGCTCTCTTTGCCCAACATCCGCCGGCCGGTCATGGCACTGATTGCCCCGATAAAGACGCCCATAGTGAAGGCACAAAACGGCTCACTGGAGGTAACACCGGCAGCGCAGGCGCCCTCGGCCACCCGGATCTCATAGCCGCCATCCGCTTTGGGGGTCACACGCTGCACCAGGCAGAGACGCGTGCCATCACCGCCCAGCGCCTGATCCAGTTTCTCCCGCAACATGGCAGCATCCTGCGTCGTGCCCAGCAGACCCAGTTGTTCGGCCAGATCCTTTCCGCGCTGGCGGCCGGCTGTGATAATCAACGCGCGCCCGGCCGTCTCCTCGGCAACCTGGCGGAGATACTGGAAGCAGATCAGGCTCATAAAATCACCCAGTTCGGGACGAAGCGTTGCGGTCATGGTGAACCTCCTTAGATTCAGGTAGTGTTTGAGATAGGGCAACGATTAGTGTGGCAGGTGGACCCGACCCGGTGTTAGAGTACTTGACTGATTGATTTCACCGCATCGCGCGCTTCCAGGCGGACCATACCCAGGTTGGCCCCCTCGCGCAGATTGACGGCCAGCAGGCTCTGATCACCCGCCGGGAGTACCATAAACAGGCCATTGGCGGCCTTGATGATCGCCTCATCCGGGAAGCCAATCTTCAACTCGCCCGATACACGGCGGGTGACACCGATCATCGTTGCCGCGACTGCGCCGACACGGTCGGCATTGACATCTGCCGACATGCGCGATACCAGGACGATACCGTCCATACTCACGGCGGCGACTCCGGCAACATCGTTTCCGGCGTTTTCGGCGAAGCGGTCTAGAATTTCTGCAATTTGATCCTGTCGTGATGCCATGGTGAAATTTCTCCTTCTGTTCGCGTTGGCCCATGTCAGCGCGATGGTGATAATATGTTTAGCGAGTGCCAGTATTCTTAATCGTACGGTTCCCAGGTTCAAAAGATACCCCACCGGGTGTCACTGCTATAGTGTGGTTAAGGTTCAGGAATATTCCTGAATGATATGGCGCATCAGATCTAGCTCTTCCGGGGTGATACGGGTCCAACTGGAGATATGATGCAATTCGCTTAAAACCTCCTTGCCGGTTTCATCGCTATCCATCGCCAGTAAGGCGTTTTCGAGGTTATCGCATTTTGCGCCCACATTTGGGCCACAGACGAAGCTGTGAAATGCCACTTTCTCATCCGAAGTGAAGAAGGCATTGACCATACCCTTCCCCTGGTCGGAGAGTTCGTCGTAGGTGTCCTTATAGACAATGCCATAGTTGGCCTCGCCCTGCCATACGCTGCGAATGACACTCATCCAGGACTCGCGGTCAAGCAGTTCCGCCGGTTCAATTGAGCGCTTCTTCAGCAGGTAGAGCGCGATATTGGAGGGCAGCAGACTGCGGACGGTCGCAATCTTCTCACCCTGGAGTGCTTCGAGGGTGGGGTTAGCAATCTCGGTATTGGCCACAAAGACCAGTTCGTCACAGAGACCCTTTGGCTTCACCTTCAGGACAAACCCGCGCTGATCGATCAGTTTGACGGTATCAGTGGGATTGGCATAGACAATATCCGCCGAGTCAAGCTGCGCATGAAAATCCTGGAAGTCCAGGGAAAGCTCAAAATGGACATCAAACTCAAGATGTTGCGTAAGATACTGGGCCATCCGATACCAGGCTTCAGGACCACGGGCGGTATCGTGCGGGCATACCATAAATGTGAATTTTGTCATCAGAGATAGTTCCTTCCGCTACAATCAAAGGAGGAATAATCCACTTCTACTACTCTCCATGATAACCAGCTATTCTATGTAGTTGGTATAGGACTATTAGGCAGAATATGGTTGGTACTTACGGTGTGCTCAGTGTAGTATGCTATTGTTGCGTATGGGAATATTTGGAGAAAATGCCGAAATGGTCAATATAAAGTGAAATTGCAGTTCCAAAAAAGAGTCAGGATGTACGCGCTCGGTTCCAAACCCAGGCATTTCCTTGAATGAAGGCCCGATTCGCCTCCGACAGGGCGGAAATATTGCACGTTGTGCAACATTTCCATCAAAAAGATACAGAACGTCCCATGCGTCCGCAGGCGATTCTGGTCTTTGGGTCTCAGGGCAATTGCATTTAGGGAAGCGGAAGGAAATACTCATCCCTTCTGTGCTCCATCGTCCAGTGGGCGTGGCAGCACCAAGCGGGGGAGAGCAGACCAAGGGATGGATTAAAGTTTCCGCTTCCCTTAAATCGCCATGGAGCATGCCGTTCTGAAGCACACGCTCTCTGCATTCATGTGATGAAACGGCATTCGCTTCACCGCTATGGTTGCTTTTACTGATGGCTCGTGCAGACACGGGTACCATAGCCGGGGTGTTCCGCACGATAGTTTCGTGTGGCTTGTATCTGTGATGGCGGGTTGCCGCCGCATCCGGATGCGGCAAAACGCCTCAAAGGTTTATATGCGATTGCTCTGGCACCACCCCCGTTTCTGCGCCGCCACGCCGCTTTGGCCTTTTTAACGGGACGTTAACATGATTTTAGCACATACTTAACCGGATCTGTGCTGACTTTTGAGCGAAGTATGATAAGCCTGTTTAGTACAGCGGATGCGCGAAAGTTCATATGGTTCCGTCTGCTTGCGGTCCGGCAATGCCTGGTTGCGTCGGGCCTTGTGTGCTGTTTGTCAGGTATTGGGGCGTCCTCAGGTATGTGCGCCCCGGAAGGGGGATGAATGACCACTCAACGTATGCGTGCGGTAGTTCACTGTCGCCTCTCCCCGGTGGGAACCCTGCTGTTCCTTCTGGTGCTGGTTGCTCTGCTGCCGGCCGGTTGTAACGCGCCGCCACCCGAGGCAGATGTTTCAGATACACCCGCCACCGGCAGTCAGGTGCAGACGATTTCCGCCGAGACCCCGGCCCGGTTTGCCGGCTTTAATGCCTCGCTCAACCGGAGCGAAGCGGGAGAGTTGATCACTGACCTCTCGACCGGCAATAATGCGCAGGCGCAGGCGGTCGCCGAGATTATTCAGCGGACCAACCCTGATGTCCTGCTGATCAACGAGTTTGATTATGATGCGGCGGGTGAGGCGGCCCAACTCTTCCAGCAGAACTACCTGGGGGTGAGCCAGAACGGTGCGCCGCCCGTTACCTATCCCTACGTTTATCAGGCTCCATCAAACACCGGTATTCCCTCCGGCCTGGATCTCGATAACAGCGGCGATGTCGGCGGTCCCGGCGATGCCTTCGGCTTTGGCTTCTTCCCCGGCCAGTTCGGGATGCTGCTGCTCTCAAAATATCCGATTGTCACCGATGACGTGCGTACCTTCCAGACCTTCCTCTGGCGAGATATGCCCAATGCGTTGCTGCCCGATGATCCGGCCACATCCGCCCCAGCCGACTGGTACTCCGATGAAGAGCTGGCGGTCTTCCGCCTCTCCTCCAAGAGCCACTGGGATGTGCCGGTCAATATCGATGACACGATTGTCCATGCGCTGGTCAGCCATCCCACGCCGCCGGTCTTTGATGGGCCGGAGGATCGCAACGGCACCCGCAACCATGACGAGATCCGCTTCTGGGCGGACTATGTCACCCCCGGCGTGGGTGACTATATCTATGATGACTCCGGCAGCTATGGCGCACTGCCGGCGGATGCGCAGTTCGTAATCATGGGCGACCAGAATGCCGACCCGAACGACGGTGACAGCACTGCCGATGCGATCCTGCAACTGCTGAACAACCCGCAGATCAACACCAGCGTCACCCCGTCCGCTCCCGGTGGCGCGGAGCAGGCTGCTCTGCAAGGCGGCGTCAATGTCGATCATCTGACCAACCCGGCCTATGATACGGCGGACTTTAGCGAACCACCGGGCAACCTGCGCGTCGATTATGTCCTGCCCTCCGACGATCTGAAGATTATCGATACCGGAATCTTCTGGCCCGAGGCGAGCGATCCGCGGTTTAATCTGGTGGGAACATTTCCCTTCCCCTCTTCGGACCATCGCCTGGTGTGGGTGGATGTGGCTTCCTTCCCGCCGTCTGACCCGGATCGCCGGACGGTGACAGGTGTGGAGTTGCTGGGCGAAGTGACCCTCGACACCGGGTTCACCTTTGACGAAACCGAGGTGGGTGGGCTGTCGGGCATCGCCTACGACCCGGCGAATAGTGTCTACTATGCCATCTCCGATGACCGTAGCCGGATCAACCCGGCCCGCTTCTACACGCTGACGATCAATGTCAGCGATGGCGATTTGCAGGCGGGTGATGTCAACTTCACAGGTGTCACGACGCTGCTGGATGCAGGCGGACAGCCCTTCCCCGAACTGAGCCTCGATCCCGAGGGCATCGCGCTGACCGATGACAATACGCTCTACATCTCCTCCGAGGGGGAGGCGGGGGCCGCCACGCCGATTGACCCGTTTGTTAATCGCTTTATGTTAACGGGACAGCAGACTGCCGAACTCCCCGTGCCGGAGAAGTTCCTGCCTACGACGGACAATGGCATTCGCAACAACCTGGCCTTCGAGAGTCTGACGCTGACACCCGATGGTCTGTTCCTCTACACCGCTACCGAGAATGCACTCGAGCAGGATGGCCCGGACGCAACGGTTGCGGAGGGCAGTCTCGCGCGCGTGCTCAAATATGATCGCTTGAGGAGCCGGCCGGTTGCCGAGTATGTCTACATCACCGACCCGGTGGCCGAAGCCCCCGATCCGGCGGATGCCTTCCGCACCAACGGTCTGGTAGAACTGCTGGCAACCGACAACAACGGCACGCTCCTGGCGCTGGAGCGCTCCTTCTCCGTCGGGAAGGGCAACACGGTCAAACTCTACGAGGCGCGGACCCAGGGCGCGCTGGATGTTGCCGACACGGAAGATCTCTTCTGGGAAGCAGAGGGCGAGCCGTTTGAGATCGACCCACCGATAGAGAAGCGGCTGCTGGTAGATTTTGCTGATGACCTGGGCGTCACTCCGGACAACCTGGAGGGGATGACCTTCGGCCCGACACTGCCCGATGGCCGCCGGACGTTGATCGTCGTCAGTGATAACAACTTCAACGATACGCAGGTCACGCAGTTTCTTGCGCTGGCGCTGAGCTTTGAAACCACCCCGGCCGTCCTGCCGCAGCAGGAGACACCGCGTAGCATTGACCAGGCCGATCCGCCGGACAACGCGCCGGCGGGGGACGCGGACGACCCGGCGATCTGGGTTCACCCGGAAGATCCGGCGCAGAGCCTGGTGATTGCCGCTGCCAAGGATGGCGGTCTGGTGGTGTTTGACCTGGCCGGGCGGGTGTTGCAGACCATCCTGCCCGCGCCCTTTGGCGAAATCCGCTACAACAATGTCGATCTGCTGTATGATTTTGCGCTGGGGAATAAAACGGTGGATCTGGCGGTGGTCTCCGACCGGGAGAACGACACGCCGGCGATCTTCCAGATCGATCCCGGCTCCCGCCAACTGAGCGATGTCACCGCGCCCGATATCCTTGAGACGATCTTCGGGGTGGACGATGGCGAGGCAACCGCCTATGGCCTGGCAACCTACACCAGTCCGACCACGGGCAAAGCGTATGCGTTTGTGACCCAGGCCGACGGTGCCCAGGTTGCGCAGCTTGAACTCGCGGATAATGGCGCGGGTCAGGTCACGGCAACGATTGTACGCACCCTGCAACTGCCGGTTCCAACCGGCGATGCCGCAGACTCACAGTCCGAGGGCACGGTTGTGGACCGTGACCTGGGCTTCCTCTACGTGGCCCTGGAGGAAGAGGTTGGCATCCTCAAGTTCAATGCCGAGCCGGACGGGGGCGACAACTACACCGTCATTCACTCGGTCGATGAACCCTACCTGGAGCCGGATATTGAGGGCCTGACGATCTATTATGGCCCGAACAATACCGGCTATCTGCTGGCGTCGAGCCAGGGCGACAATACCTTCGCCGTCTTTGATCGTCAGGGTGACAATCCCTACCTGGGCACCTTTACCGTCGGCGGCTACCAGACGGTTGACCAGGCGAATGAGTCGGACGGCGCGCATGTCGTCAATGTCAACCTGGGACCGCTCTACCCCTCCGGCCTGCTGGTGGTGCAGGATGGGGCCAATGATCCGCAGAATGTTGTCCAGGATGAGGAGGAGTTGGAGAACAACAGCACCAACTTCAAGTTTGTGCCCTGGGAGCATGTCGCCACTGCGTTTGATCCGCCGCTGATCATCGACCCGGTAAGCGCCAACCCGCGCGCAACGACGCTGCCCAATGGCGTTGCGGCCGGCGATACAACCCAGACTTCAACCGTGCTCTGGACGCGCAGCACTATTCCGGGAGATGTTACCTTTGAGGTTGCCCCTACCTCAAACTTCAATACGATTGTCGCCACCGCCACCGCCACCGTTACAGACTCCCTACAGCCGGTACAGGTTGAGATTACGGGGCTGACTCCCGATACAACCTACTACTACCGGGCTACCAATACTGACGGGACGCCGGCTATGGGGTGGTTCCGGACATTCGCCGAGACAGGGACATCCACCGGCCTGCGCTTTGGCGTTGTGGGTGACTGGCAGCAGGCTCCGCCGTTCCCCACGCTGGCCAATGCAGATGAGCGTGATCTGGAATTCTTCCTCAAGCTTGGTGATACCATCTATGCCGATCAGGCGACCCCCGCGCTGCCGGGCGTTTCCCAGGCCCGGACTCTCCGTGAGTTCCGCATCAAACATGCTGAGAATGTCACCGAGCGCTTGGGTTTGAACACGCTCGCCGATCTCTATCGCACAACATCAATCTTTGCAACGATTGACGATCATGAGCTTGTGGACAACTTCGCGGGCGGAGCCGCTCCCGGCGAGTCGCCCGATGCCCCGGACATCGGCTCTTCGCCTGACCCACTCTTTACCGATCCGGTTGACTTCGTCAATGACACGCAGGCCTATGAAAATGCACTGCAGGCGTTCCAGGAGTATCATCCCATCAATAATGAGTTCTATGGTGATACCGGCGACCCACGCACCGCCGGGGAGCGCCGGCTCTACCGTTACCGTACTTTCGGCAGCGATGCTGCCCTGTTTATCCTGGATACTCGCTCATTCCGCGATGCCCAGATTGATCCGTATAATCCGGATGATCCTGCCGACATTACCCGCTTCTTGAGCGCGGCTTTTGACCCCACGCGCACCCTGCTGGGGCAGGCCCAACTTGAAACGCTCAAGGCCGACCTGCTGGAAGCGAAAAACGCCGGTATCCGCTGGAAGTTCATCGCTGTGCCGGAACCAATCCAGAACTTTGGTCCGGCAACGGCTGAAGACCGTTTCGAGGGCTATGCGGCTGAACGTACCGAGCTACTCAAGTTCATCGATGATAATAATATCGAGAACGTGGTCTTCTTTGCGGCAGACCTACACGGCACCATTGTCAACAACCTCACCTATCAACTGACCCCTGATGGTGAGCAGATCCCAACCGGAGCATTTGAGATTGTCACCGGGCCGGTAGCCTTCTTCGATGGTCGCTTTGGACCAAACGTGGTTGCACTTGCCACTGCGTTTGGGCTGATCGACGCGGAGCAACGGGCTGTTTATGACGCGCTGCCGGTAGCGCCCGACTCTGATGACCTGGTTAACGATAAGGATGACTTTATCAAGCAACTGCTGATCCGGCAGACCCAGGCATTTGGCTATGACCCGGTCGGGCTGGAGGGATCGGAGATCGATGCCGAGTTGCTGCAAGGAGATTATGTTGCCGCGCACAACTTCGGCTGGACCGAGGTTGAAATCGATGCCACGACCGGCAACCTGACTGTGACCGTTTACGGCATTGAGGCATACAGCGAAGCAGAGCTTGTAGCGAATTCCAACGATATAACCGCTCGTACGCCAACAGTTCTTGTACAGTTCCAGGTTACGCCGCAGGATGTTCCCGGTCCGGCTCCAACCGGGCGCGTGCTCTACCTGCCGATTGTGGCTCGATAGCTGATCTGCCTCCCGGCTGGATTATTCTGAACTGAGTTTAGAATGATCCGGCCGGGAGCGGCTTCAACGTCGGTGGGGTTCCGCTATGGTTGCGGTTGCGTTGTCCTGTTCTTTGCGCTGCTGCCCGGATTGGCGTACACTGCGAGTATACGCATAAACTGGGAAAGAAAACGTATGCCTGCCTCGGACAACCGGGGCAGGCGCGTCTGTGCAAGGAATCTGTATGCATCTCTTCAGAGTACTCTTCCTGCTGTTTGTATTGACTGCGTGCAGCAGCGGGGGCAACCAGCCGGTCGCGCAGATCGACAGCAGCGAGCCATCCGCCACCAGCACGGCAACGCCGGCACCCGAGCCGCCTACCGCGACGGATGTTCCCGCTTCCGCCACACCCGACCCATCACCGACAGCCACGCCGACAATCACGCCAACACCGGCACCAACCCTGACGCCGACCGCCGTTCCGCCGACCGCCACGCCGCAACCACCTACCCCCACGCCCGATCCCTACGCCGAGTATGCGCAGTACACCATTGAGGGGTTGCGGGCCCGCTCCTATGGCGAGGGCACAATCGAAGTGCTGGGGTTGCGCAGCGAAACGGCGGCATTCACACGCGAGTTGTTTGCCTACACCAGCGATGGGCTGCGCATTACCGGCCAGTTGACCCGCCCACGCGGGCAGGGACCGTTCCCGGTGGTGGTCCTGAACCATGGCTACTTCCCGCTGGATGTTTACGATACCGGCTATGATACGCAGCATGCCGGCGACTACCTGGCGGCGCGGGGCTATCTCTGCCTGGCTCCCGACTTCCGCAGCCACGCCGGGTCGGACGATGCGCCGAATGTCTTCCGTGCCGGGCATGTGATCGACACGCTCAACCTGTTGCCGCTGATCTCCCAGTTGCCGGATGCGCAACCGGGTCCGATTGGCATGTGGGGGCACAGCAACGGCGGCGAAATTACCACCAAGGCGATCCTGGTCAATGATCAGATTGCTGCCGCGCTGATCTATGCGCCCGCCTCGCCGGAACTGGCCGATAACTACTACGCCTTCCACACCGACGATGTGCCGGGCGATCCGGGCACCACGGCCACTTTCCCACTCACGCCGGAGGAAGCGCCCGACCTCTACGCGCGGCTCTCGCCGATCAACTATTTGCAGTATGTGCAGGCACCTGTGCAGATCCACTGGGGCACCGCCGATGTGCCGGTCCCCCGCGAGTGGGTCATGAAGCTGCACCAGGGATTGTTGGACGCGGGCAAGCAGTCGGAGTTGTTTATCTACGAGGGAGGTACGCATTCGCTGCAAGGGGCGCAGCAAGATCTCTACCTGGAGCGCACGCTGAACTTTTTTGATCAGTATGTGCGGTGATAGGAGTTAGAGGTTAGGGAAGCGGAAACTTTAATCCATCCCTTGGTCTGCTCTCCCCCGCTTGGTGCTGCCACGCCCACTGGACGATGGAGCACAGAAGGGATGAGTATTTCCTTCCGCTTCCCTTAGGAGTTAACGGTTAGGGGTTAGTAGGTGGTGTTCTTAACCGTTAACCCCTAACCGTTAACCCCTAACCCCTACTCCTTAATGCACCAGTTCATTTTCCTTACTGTGATGCTCAACCAGGCTGTCGATTACATGTGGCGGCACCTCTTCAAAAGTCTCGAAGCGCATGGTGAACGTACCGCGTGCCTGCGTTAGCGCCCGCAGATCGGTGGCATAGCGCCGGCATTCGGCCAGCGGCACCTGCACACTGATGGTGGTCCGGCCACGCCCGGCCGGCATCATCCCCATAACCCGCCCGCGCCGGGTGCTGATATCGCTCATGATATCGCCGGAGTATTGATCCGGCACGGTAATCTCAAGCAGATAGATCGGCTCCATGATCACCGGGCCGGCCTTCATCGCGGCAAGCTTGAATGCCTGCGCCCCGGCCGTCTTGAACGCAATCTCCTTGCTGTCCACCGGATGCTCCTTGCCGTCGATAACCGCCACGCGCACATCGATCACCGGGTTGCCGGCCAGCAGACCCTCGGCCATCGCCTCGCGCACGCCCTTCTCAATCGCCGGCATAAAGCCCCGGCTGATCACCCCGCCGACAATCGCGTTGACAAACTCCAGCGAGTCTTCGCGGTTCGGGTCGGTTTCGAGCGGCTCAACCCGCAGCATCACCTCGGCAAACTGCCCCGCGCCACCCGTCTGCTTCTTGTGGCGGTAGCGTTCCTCGGCTGTAGTGCGGATCTTCTCGCGGTAGGGAATGCGCGGCAGTTCCATATCCACGCTGGTATCAAACTTGCGCTTCATCCGGTCGGCCACGATTGCCAGATGGCTCTCACCCAGACCGGAGAGCAGCATCTCGCCAGTCATGGCATCCCGGTCGATCTGCAATGTCGGATCTTCCTCGGCGATGCGGGTCATGGAAGCCCCCAGTTTGTCGAGGTCCGCGCGGCTATGCGGCCTGACCGTGGCGGTAAAGGCCGGAGCCGGGAAGTTGATCGGCGGCAGTTGGAGCGGTCGGTCATGAGCACAGAGCGTATCATTGGTCGTCGTGTCGGCCAGTTTGGTCGTAACGCCAATATCGCCGGGACCAATCGCGCTTACCCCCGTTTGCTCGCGTCCACACACCTGGTAAACATGGGCTACCCGCTCGTCTTTGCCGGTACGCGCATTGTAGACCGAGGAGTTATCCTGAACTTCCCCACTGAAGACGCGGAACATACTCACCTTGCCATAGGGATCGGCTACGGTCTTAAACACCAGCGCCGTCAGCGGCTCATCCGTGGCCGGCTTGAACCTGACTTCTTCACCGCTTGCCGGATCGATCGCCCTGACCGGCTTGCGCGCCGCTGAGGGGAGGCAGTCGAGAATATCGTTGAGCAGTTGGGCCATGCCCACAACTTCGAGCGCCGATCCACAGCAGACGGGCACAATCGACCCGTTGGCGATACCCGTGCGCAACCCCTTGAGCAGTTCATCCCGGCTTAACGCATCCTCGCCATCTTCCAGGTAGTGCTCAATCAGATCGTCGTTGGTGGCGGCAATTTTGTCGATAAGTTTCGAGCGCCACTCGTGCATCTGGGCCTCGTACTCAGCGGGAATATCGGCCTCGACAAAACTGCCGTCATGCTTGTCCGAGAGCAACCAGGCCCGCCGGCGGCGCAGCGAGATGACCCCACGAAAGTCTTTCGCCGTCCCGATGGGGATCTGCAGCGGAATGACCGAAGCGTCGAGCACCTCCTGGGCCTGTTCAATGCAGCGGAAGAAGTTGGCATTATCGCGGTCCAGCTTGTTGATAAACAGCATGCGCGGCACCTTCGCCTGCACTGCCATCTCCCAAACCTGTTCCGTCCCAACCTCAACCCCACCCGAGGCGTCCAGCACAATAATTGCCCCATCGATCACGCGCATGGCCGCCGCCATATCTCCGGCAAAATCGGCATAGCCGGGCACATCCAGCAGGTTAATTTTTTTATTACCCCACTCGATCGGCGCAACGGAGAGGTTAATCGACATACCGCGACTCTTCTCGTCGGGGTCATAGTCGCTGACGGTGCTACCATCCTCGACCCGGCCCATCCGCGAGATAGCGTGCGCAGTCATCAACAGGGCTTCAGTCAGCGTGGTCTTCCCTGAGCCAACGTGACCAAAGAGTCCCACATTGTGGATTTTGTCCGGCCCATACGATTGCATGATTGTCCTCCTTGACAATAGACAAGATCGCCCGTAGCAGGAAGCTAAGAGGAAGTATTGAGTTTAAATATACATTATAGTTATTTTCCGAACGCAGTCAACTACAAACACGGATACAGATAACAACCAAACAAGAAAAGCGACAAAAGAAGGGAAAGATTAACTATGCACCGATAGCAACATCGTCGTACGGTGCCTTACTAATACGCGTTACGCGGTGGACGTTTGGACCACGAAAGCCGCGAAATGAGCGAAAACCGCGAAACGGCCAATGTCGGCATGCAGCAGGCGATCCCGGATTTTGACGGGGGATATCGCCTCCGGCAGGGCGGAAGAAACCAATCTGTTTCACAAAACATTTGCACTATGTGCAAATGTTTTGTGAAAAATAAAAAGAGTACCATGCTGCCGCAGGCGAATCCGGCCATTATCGTGCTCAAACGCCCAGTTTGCAGACCCACCGCGTAACTCCTGTTACTAATACGCGTTACGCGGTGAGATTCAAACCAGGTGCTTGATCAAACGAAACGCAATTTCGCCGACGGCAGCAACGACCGCGTAAGTCGTGGTACGAACAGGAGTTACGCGGTGGGAGTCCGGACCACGAACACCACGACATGAGCGAACACCGCGAACCTGCCAATGCCGGCATGGATCAGGCGCTCCCGTGTTTGGCGGGGGATATCGCCTCCGGTAAGGCGGAAGATCCCAGCTTGTTCACAAACATGATGCACTATGTACAACATGTTTGTAAACAAGAATAAAAACGTACCATGCTGCCGCAGGCGAATCTGGTTTCCACCTGGTCAAACATTCGGTTTGAATACTCACCGCGTAACCCATGTTACCGCGAAGATACCGCTACATCTCCGGCTGTTTGAGCGAGGTCTTCACATGGATCTCGGAGTGCAGCGTCCGATGCACCGGGCAGCGGTCGGCGATTTCGAGCAACCGCGCGCGCTGCTCATCGTCCAGCGGCCCGGTTATTTCAATCTCGCGCTCGATCTGATCAACTTTGCCCTGCCTGGTTTCACATTCCTCGCAGTCACGCGCATGGATCTTCTGGTAACGCAGATGTACGGTGATGGTCTTGAGGGGCCAGCCTTTGCGGTCGGCATACATCCGCATAGTCATCGAGGTGCAGGCGCCCAATCCGGACAGCAGGTAGTCGTAGGGTGTGGGCCCCAGGTCGGTGCCACCGTAGGCAACCGGCTCATCGGCCAGCAAATGCGTACCATTGGCGACCACCTCGGTAACAAAACCTTCCGCGCCGGTCTGGGCCACCACATGCTGCTCCGACAGCGGCTTGAGCCGCGCGCCTGGCCGGGGGGTGTCGATATATTTGCGCGCCCACGCCGCGATCATCAGGCCGACATAGCGCGAGTCGCGCTGATCCGACAGCAGATGGTCGGCGCGATCCAGCGAGATAAAGCTCTTGGGATGCTTTGCCGCCTGAAAGATCCGGGCGGCATGCTCCACCCCGACCACCTGATCAATCGGCGAGTGGAAGATCAGCAGTGCCTTGCGCAGGTTGCGAATAGACTCCTGCATCCGCGTTTCGTCCAGGTCATCCAGAAACTGTTGCTTGATCGTGAAGGTCTGCCCCCCCAGCGTAATCCGGACTGTCCCATCGGGAGCCGGTTCCTGGTCGGTTTCGCGCAGCAGGCGCGCAAGATGTTCCGGGCTGCAGGGCGCGGCAATCGTCGCCACCGCCAGGCTGGAAGGAATCGCCGCCGCTGCCTGCAGCACTGCCGCGCCCCCCAGCGAGTGCCCGATCAATACTTTGGGCGCATCATAGTTCTCATCCAGAAACCGCGCCGCCGCGATCAGATCCTGCACATTCGAGGAGAAATTCGTATCGGCAAGCTCCCCTTCACTCTCCCCCAGGCCGGTAAAATCAAAGCGCAGCACGGCGATACCCTCTGCCGTCAGTGCCCGGCTAATATTGGCAACTGCTTTGAGGTTCATCGTACAGGTAAAACAGTGCGCAAACAGCGCGTAGGCAATCGGCGGCTCATCCAGCGGCAGATCCAGGCGGGCCGCCAGTTGCACGCCGTCGGCATTCGGGAAGGTCAATTTGATCGATGACATGCAAGTACCTTTCTATTGACAGGGATTATGTAACAGTTCTGTGTTCATTTGTGCTTTGTACTCTCTCGCAGACAGTACGATCATGTTGCACGAGGAAGCAGGGGCCGTCAACTGCTGCCGCAAGTGCAACCGGCTTGCGGGTCTGTCACCAGGCGACCCTGGTTGCACGGTGTGAGTTTTAACAATTGACAAACTTTATATTGTACCATACAATGCACAAGTGTTCTTCTTCTGTTCAGACTCCTGACCGACACGAGACAGGCAATGGTTTTCCTGCCCTCACATCCAGGCGATGTGCTGCCATTTAGTCCCTTGCCAGACTCTGCCACAAACGCTGCCCACGACAGTATGGTGCAGCGGGGCTTTGAGCGCGCAGCAATTCTTGAAGCCTATCGCTACACCAGTCGCGCCGGCTCGTTCACGCTGAATGCGCTGGCCTTTAGTGATCCCCGTCGCCGTACCCCTGATGAGTTTGCGGGCGTTACGCTCTATAACGCCGTTAATGGTATTCCTGACGAGCAGATAGTTCCCATTCTGGCGCAAACATCTGCTCCTTTTCATCTGCTTCATCGTGATAATCGCTTTGCGTTCTGGGCCAGCACTATACAAGATGAAAATGTACGTCCAGTTCCAATCCAGACCGATATTGCCTATGATCAGCTTGATGCAGTGTTAGGAACATATGCCGTTGATCTGGCACCCACGCGGATTTTTGATGTAAAACAGGGACGTGCCGAGTTTTCGCATCCCTTTCTGCGGACCATTCAACCCCGCCAGCTTGCGTTATGGGCCTTCGATGTCACGCATAACTTGCTGGTGCAGCATTTTGGCGATGCCGTCATCCGGTTACGCAACCATCCCTTTTATCAAAACCTGGATGCAGCGCAACGCGAGAAGATTGTGGTTGATCTGGCGGTACAACTATTGGGAGCGGTTATTCTTGCAGATACCGGTGTACTCGGTGACGAAATACGGTATAAAAGTCACACGCTGATCCTGGATGATCTGATCCAGGCAGCCTATAGCCGGCATCCCAATTATTTTAGGCTGGATCTATTTATACAACATGCTGAACCCGCAACTGCGGCATATCGCATGCTACGGCAGATATGTTATGCCGGTTTTGTACCGGATATGCTGAGTGATCTCTATATCACTGCATACGATAAGGAGACACGAAAAAAGCTGGGACGCTTTGATACACCACTTTACCTCACCCGGCGTATCTGGGATACCATTCCCGTTGAGTTCCTGCAACCTGAGAAGCGCATCACGGTTGATATGACATGTGGCTGGGGTAGTTTTTTGATCGCCGGCTATGACCGTTTAGCGCAGATGAACGACATGCGTGGGCGGCAACTGCGCAATTACATCTACGGAAATGATAGTGATCCGTTCACGGCACGGTTGGCCGGGCTTGGATTGCTGCTCGCAACTTCGATGGATAGCTGGCATATTGATGACCAGGATGCGCTTGCCTGGAACTGGCTCAACACGCATCAACCGGGGATCATTGTTGGCAATCCTCCATTTGGCGGTGATCGCAAAACATTGAAGGCGGACTCATCTCTCCCAAAAGCAGATCGTAAGCGTTACCAGGCAGCCGACCGATACTTAGAGCAGGCTATTGAACATCTCGCAATCGGTGGTTATCTTGCTATGTTAATGCCTCTTTCTTTTATTGCAGCAGAATCTTCACCCCATCTCCGTAAAAAATTGCTGGATACATGTGACATTTTAGAAATGTGGGAACTACCTCTAGAGGTTTTTTCTGATGCAACAGTAAGTACAATGGTCATCTTTGTACAAAAAAAAGAAGTGTTATTTAGATCACATCGACCTGTGCGTGTACGTACTGTACAGAAGTTTACACTTGAACGATTTGTTCATGATGGACCGTTTACTTCATCTGGTGTTGCAAGTGACCAACATAGTTGGAATGAACACTCTCGTAAATCAAAGGGTTCTAAAAATACTCATATGATTGACTACCGACTTATTCTGCCGGAATTTATATGGGGTCAGATAAAATTAAACTCTATCGAATTACAAGAGAAAGCTATCCTTTTTTTAGGGGCAATCGTTGGGGATGATCCTGCGCGCAAATCATGGAAAGATTATCCCACACCAAAAATAGTCCCATGGCTTACTGGAGCTAAAAATGTTATAACCAGGTCACTTGTTATATCTTACGATCAGGCATCAACTATACGCTATCCAAATGATTTGGAAAAACCGCGCAAAGATAGAAGATACCCTGAAAAAGATAAGGAAATCTTTCTCGCGGGGACAAAAGTTTTACTTACATCAGATCCTAATCCGAGTTGGGGAAACCGTGTAAGGGTTGCGATAGAGCGGCGCGGCTACTACGTTTCTCATAGCTTTTGGGTCATTGTGCCCCAATCTGTTCAATCATTGTTGATTACTCATGAAGTTCTTGCAGCTATTTTGAATTGGTATATAAGTAACGCCTGGATAGTTGAGCATCTCAAGTACCCGTGGGTTGTCAGTCGTGCTATTCAAACCATCCCCTTCCCGCGCCATCTCACCGAGGCGGATTGTGCAGCGTTAACTGCTGCGGTGCAAGAGTTGGAGCATGCCGCAGCAAATAACCTGCCGCTCCCTGGAGCGGCGCAGGATACCATTGATACGATTCTCAAGACTGCCTACCAACTTGATGATGCGACTTTCGCACGCCTGCGCATGGTCGCTGAGTGGGATCACCATCCGCAAGTGACACTTGATCCGCAACCAGACAGATCTTCGGCCAATTACCTGATCAGCGGTGTTGTCGAGCAGGTTGATGCAGAGCAGGGAACGATTACCCTCTGGATGAGCGGCTTTGATGAATTGCAGACCGTGCCGATTGATCCGCAGATGCCGGGTTGGATGTTGCGCCCTGAGGCCGCCTTTCGCGCCAGAATTCCCTATACCTGTGAGTACAATCGCAGTCTTGAAGCCGTTGTTTGGGGACGCATTACACCCCAGGAGTATACCTATCTTAGTGAGGAAGTGCTGGTTGCGCGTCTGACAGATGTGTTTTATCCGGACAAAACAGGACAACCATGACATCATCCTATACCGTTCGCGTTGCATTCCTTGATGTTGGACAGGGCGACAGTATTGTTGTTTCAATCCCTGAGACTCAGGAGGCAGTCATTGTCGATTGTCCCGATGCCGTTGCGGTCTTTGAATATCTGCGGTCCCAGCATATTCGTCATATTCGCGGACTGCTTATTACGCATCTTCATCTCGATCATTTTAAGGATACGGTTAAATTTCTTGAAAATTGTAGCACACAACTCGGTACTCAGTGTGAACGGCTTATCTTCAACTGGCCCTCAAACAGAAAAGTTCCGCCACCGGATGCGGACCATCATGACCGTATCTCTCCCAATGACCGGCACAATGAACGTCAAAAACGCACAGCCTATCAGGAACTGCTATCCTGGACTGATATATACGAAGATGACTGCCTGCCCTTGACTCGGGAAAGGGATCAGACGCCACTGACTGGAAGTATTTCCCACATTATTAAGATTTTACAGCCTTCACATGGACAGATGGGTAAACTGCTAGAGATGGGATTGAATAACACATCAGCAATCCTGCGAGTTGAGGGTTCGGGGACATCTGCACTCCTTACCGCCGACATTGAGCCGGCTGGGTGGCGCGAGCTTCAGCAGCGCAATTCCAACTTGCATAGCGATATTCTCAAGTTTCCCCATCATGGTGCCTGGAAAGATGCCGACCCTGATGAGATCCTTGACTCCGTTCAGCCTTCGGTTGTGGTCATTTCAGTTGGCTCCGATGGAACAAGGTATGATCACCCGAATATGCATGTTTTTCAGGCGCTTGCTGTTCGTCACGAGATTCGACTGCTCTGTACCCAGGCGACCGGGCAATGCGGGAGTGATGTGCTACACGTACGCAGTAAAGTTATCAAGGAGTTTGAGCAAGCGACTGAAACGCATGCAGTCCCACTTATTCGTACCACACGCGGGTGTCCATGTGCGGGTACAATCATCGTGGAAATTGCCGATCAGATCCAGGTCATTCAACCAGAGATAATGTTCCATCAGGATCGAATTATTCGTCAACACTTTCATCATCATAAATGTGTAATTTGATAACCTGAAGACAATCAGCTTAAACGGCCATCATGGAAATTGCAGATCAGGAGATGGGAAAACCTATGGTGGCTGACCGCACGCTGCGGGTATCTGACTACCTGGTGTGCAACATCATGCGTTCTCTGGTCGTAGAATACGACATACTCATTGTGACAATGGAAGGACCGGCATGATGGCAAAACGTTCGTACAAGAAACCCTTCCCCTGTGGGCATACCGGCAAAGGTATGTACTGTCACCGCTGTGCTCAGGACGCCCGGAACCGTCAGGCAACACGAGCGCAACAGGATCAAGCACGCCGGCAGCAACACGCCTGGCAACAAACCTTCGCTGATGATCAGATTGATTTACACATCCTCCCGCAGCGCCAACTGGTCATGCAGGCCCGTACCATTCTTGCAGAGATACGCGCTGGTGCCAATTATCATCAATTCAAGGGAAAACCCCTGCGGTATAACCGACAGATTATCAGTATTCCATTGAGCTATGACTATCGGTTGTTGTTTCGTAAAACGAAAGATGGATTAATTCCCCTGCGCTGTGACAGTCACGAAACCTACAATAAACGCCGGTACGATTAACCGGATTTGCATGGCCTGTGTCGGAATGTCATATAACACTCCACGCATAGGGGCGACCGCCGGCAATCCGATCGATTGCCGGCGGTCATCCATTTCTCGTGCCTGGAACAGGCACTTCATGCACTGTATAGTTATGCAGAATAGGAAGAGTCATGTGGGGTCAGTTCAGCCAGCAACGCGCGCGCCTCACGTATATCGGCGGTGTCAACGCCCTCAGTAAACCAGTTGGTTATCTCAGCCGGCAGCGTATGGCCGGCAGCGGATTTGTCCTGCTGCTGCCGGAGGCGGGCCAGGCTCATCGCAGCCCGCAGTTCCAGCGAACGGGCTCCCTGGCGGCGCGCAATCTCCAGCGCATGCTGCATGTGCTGTTCCGCCTCGGCAACACTATTCACTGGGTCGGATTGCAACAGCAGCATGCCCTTCAGCCGGTAGAGTTCGGCCTCATAGAAGAAGGCCCGGCTGGTGTGTACCATCGCCAGCGCCCCCGCCAGTACCAGCAGGCCGGCAGCGGGCTGATTATTAATACTGTGGGCCTCGGCGAGCAGCGCCAGAAAGTAGGGGTAGTCAATGTGGGTACCCGTCGCCCGACACGCGGCCAACCCGGCCTCAATCCGGGCAATGCCCGTGGCCGGTTGGCCCTCCTGCGCCAGCACCCAGCCACGGAGAATCTTGCCCACGGCCACCCGATAGGGGAACCCGTGCTGCGTGGCGGCTGCGGCCGCCATTTCGGCCCAGTGCCGAGTCATTGCCCGATCACGCCGCCACTGATAGATGTAGGCGAGCTGCATTCGGGCGCTGGCCAGGCTGTAGGCATGGGCTTCGGCCAGTCGGACCGCCTGCTGCCCACGCACCAGCGCCTGGTCCGGATAGCCCAGATGCCAGAGCGCCAGTGCGGCCCAGGTATGGCACCCCACGAGCGGATTTTCGCCCATCGCGGCAATGATGGTCTCGGATTGGTCTGGATTGGCGAGGGTAATGCCATAATCTGCCTGGGTAAGGGCATCGGCAAAGCTACCCTGGTGAAACCGGGTACATGCCAGCAGATCATATGATTCAGCCAGGAGCGGATCGGATCGCACCGGATCGGGCAGGTGCAGGTGCTCGTCCAGTAATGCCTGCGATTTCAGATAGTCACCGCGAAATTCATACATAGTTGCCTGTCCAAAGATGATGCGCGCCCGCTGCGGCGGATTGCCCAGCAGTTGACACAGCGCATAGGCCCGGGCATAGGTCTGTTCTGCCGCAAGCGTGCCCCATCCCTCTGTGGCGATGTAGGCCGGAGCCAGCAGGTTCAGCAGGGCCAGCTCCTGCTGTTGCCGCTCCGGGGAATCCGGCCACTGCGACAGAAGTTCCAAGGCACTCGTGAGATGGGTAATCGCTTCACGGTGGGCACTCCGGCGCAGCGCCTGCTCGGCGACGCGCTGCAGATACCGCACCGCACGGTGGGGATCATGTCCGCGCACAAAGTGCCGAGCCAGGTCGGACGCGATATCGCCGCCCTGCGCGCCATAGCCGGCTTCCAGCCGTTCGCCGATCTGTCGATGCAGCCGGGCCTTGCGGGCTGCGGGCACCTGTGCCGCCAGGACATCCTGGTAGAGATGGTGGATAAAGCGATACTGCGCGGCAATCGTGCCGTCGGGCCAGGCGCTGCTGCGCGAGCCGGATGGCGGGTTGCTTGTGGCCGGATGTGTGGACAGTGGTGCTTTTGCGGTGGCCCGCTTCACCGCGACTGGTGCGCCGGATACGGCGTTTGGTGACCAGGGGCGCGCGACCATTGCGTTCGGTGGCCCCTCCGCCTGTGCCTATGCGGCCGCGTATGACGCCCATTCCGGGGGGACGGTCATCGGCGGGACTGCTGCGTTGACGGCGGGCGATAAGGAGTTCGCCCTGACGAAACTCCGTAGGCAGGACATTGCGCCGAATAGTCCGCCAATTGGACAATTCGACTTCTATCGCATCGCGCAGGATACGGTTCTGGAGCCGGCTGCGCCGGGTGTGCTGGAAAATGATATTGACCAGGACGGCGATCCGCTCAGCGCCACGCTGATCACTGCACCGAACTATGGCACCCTGACCCTCGCTGCCGATGGCGCGTTCCGGTATGCACCAGGGCCGGGCTTCAGCGGACAGGATCTTTTCACCTATCGTGCCGACGATGGACGCGATGCTTCCGACACGACCACCGTCCTGATCAGTGTCGTTCCCACCGCCGGCAACCGGGTGCCCCAGGCGCAACGCAACGGCTATGATACGCTGCAAGATACACGGTTGTATGTGCCGTGGCCGGGGGTGCTTGACAACGATAGTGACGCGGACAATGATACCCTGGTGGCCGAACTGGTGACAGCGCCCGCGCATGGCACGCTGGAACTCCGCAGCGACGGCGCATATACCTATATCCCTGATGAAGGCTTTGTCGGGGAAGACCACTTTCGCTACCGGATCAATGACGGGGTGGACTTCTCTGAACCGACCGATATTACCCTGCGGGTGCAGGCGGAGGACACGAACGTCCCGCCCATCGCCGTGGGCGACCGCTTCGCCACGCCCTCCGACACTCCGCTGGATGTTGGCGCGCCCGGTGTGCTGGGTAACGATCTGGACATGAACGGCGACGACCTGACCGTAGCGCTGGTGGAGCAGGCCGCCCGTGGGACAGTAACCTTGAACAGCGATGGCACCTTCGTCTACACGCCGGACGCGGGCTTCACAGGGCTCGATCAATTCACCTATGCCGTCAGCGATGGCACGCATACCAAGCAGACGACGGTCGTAATTGCCGTAGGAACGATAAGCGACGAGCCGGGTGACAATCCCGGTGACGAGCCAAACCCGGCTCCTGATGATGGGCAGCCGGCAATCTATCTTCCGCTGATCATCCGCTAGAACAGAGAACGAGCACATCTTTCAGGAGCGGGCGGTGTTCTGAGGTAGCAGAACACCGCCCGCTCTCGCGTAATCCCTATCATTATCACGAGTTATACCAATGTGCCATCAAACCAGCAATCAACGGGAGCGGGCGCAACGAGCGCAACAGCGGCACGTTCCTGTGTATCATCGCTACGTCCTCGGTGTTCGCTGTGGCTATGATAACAAATCGGTATTACGCGGTGCGTGTCCAAACGGGACGTTTCACCCGAGGGAATCCCGATTCGCCTGCGGCAGCATGGTACTTCTTGTATCTTGTTCACGAACATGTGGCTCGGAGAGCCACATGTTCGTGAACAAGAATGGTCGGTTCCGCCCTGCCGGAGGCGATATCCATTTCCAGGCAAGTAACCGCGTAACCCCCGTCTTCCCGGTAACAGGGTTCCCCAACTATCCCGGCTCCTGGCCGCTGGTCTGAAGAAATGGTTCAACCTCGCGCAAAAACTGCTGCCAGGCCGGCTCATGCGCCGGCAGCACAACCGGACATACATTTGGGAGCGCCGGCAACCGTCCCTGGATGCGCTATTCCCGCGCATCCTCGGTGCGTACTCCCTTCCTCTGTTCTTGCCTTCCGAACATTCCGTGAAAAGATGTGTCAGAGGACGCACCCGGCGATGCTGATGAGACGCTCACCCTGTAGACTGGCAGCATCGGAAACGAAACATAGTCATTCACACGGAGGATACACCAATGGATACGCAGCATACACAGAGGATAAATGGAACACACCGTCGGATTTCACTCAACCATAACGGGACGCTGGTGCGCGGGCGGTTGTCGCTTAATCATAACGCCACGCTGGTGCGCGGGCGGTTGTCGCTCAACCATAACGCGACCCTGGTGCGTGGACGGATTTCACTGAACCACAACGCCACCCTGGTGCGCGGACGGATTACGTTGAACCACAACCCGACCCTGGTACGCAGTCGGTTGTCACTCAACCATAACCCGACGCTGGTACGCAGTCGGTTGTCACTCAACCATAACGCCACCCTGGTACGTGCATAAGGGAAGCGGAAGCTCTTGTTCACCCCAAGCTCCCTCAGACGCTCTACTCGTGGGCTTGCTGACGCCCAAGTTTCCGGAGGGTGGGACAATTAACAGCTTCCGCTTCCCTAAGACGGAAACAGACGCAGGACAGAACCAGCCGGCACTTGCGTGGTGCCGGCTGGGTGAAAGGAACATCCGGTATGGTTAACGCAATGACACCACGACCTGCCACTGGTCATGGTGCAACGGCGGAAGCGACCGCATCGGCACGCGCGCAGCGTATCCAACACCTGGTGGATCTGGGGCAGCAGTATCGGGACCAGGGGCATTACCGTCTGGCGGAACCACTGTTCCAAGAGGTGCTCACCCTGGTCGAGGGGATGGCTGATCGGGATGACCTGACGGTTGCATATATGCTGAATGACCTGGGCATCCTCTACAAGTATATGGGCCGCTATGCCGAAGCCGAATCGCTCTACCGGCGCGCCCTGACCATCATCACCCGGGCGTATGGTCTGGCGCATCCCGACGTGGCCGGCGTCTATCACAACCTGGGGGGGTTGGCGCATGCCCAGGGGCACTACCGCGAGGGTGAGCCCTTCGCTCGCCGCGCCGTCGTCATTCGGGAGGCGGCTCTAGGTTCGGAGCATCCCGACGTGGCCGCCGATAAGGCCGCGCTGGCGGCACTCCTGGATGGGCAGGGCAAGCTTGACGAGGCGGAGGCGTTGTATCGCGAGGCCATCAGGGTCTTTGCGCAGACTCTCGGGCCTGATGACTACGAGATCTCCTTCAGTCTCAACAACCTGGCGGCGATTGATCATGCGTGCGGGAACTACACAGCGGCGGAACAGCGCTACCGGCGGGCGCTGGCGATGAAAGAGCAGGTGTGTGGCCCGGACCATCCCGATGTCGGGATGACGCTCAATAACCTGGCGATGACGTACACCGCGCAGGGCCGCTCCACTGAGGCGGAACCGCTGTTTCGGCGGGCGCTGCAGATCTTCGAGACGGCCCTCGGCCCGGAGCACCCGCATGTGGCCGCAGTCCGGGAGAATATTGCGCTGCTGCACGAGGCATAGGGCCGGCCCACCGCAGCCGTGGCCCACTGAGACAGGAGACTTCAATGATTGCCCAGAAGCGACGACACCAGCGCCGGATCGGCCTGTTCCAGCCTCTCCTGCGGCTGGAAACCGCGCGCGCGTTACGCAACCCGGCCTTTGCCCGGGTCTGGAGTGGGCAGGCGCTCTCACGCATCGGTGATTTTCTCTTCGAGATTGCGCTGGCCTGGTGGGTACTGGAACGGACCGGCTCGGCGGCGCTGATGGCGACCCTGCTGGCCATGACTTTTGTACCGCACCTGCTGTTGCTGCTAATCGGGGGTGTGGCCGGCGATCACTTCAATCGCATCAAGATTATGCTGGCGTCGGATCTGCTGCGGGTCGGGGTAATGGGTGGGGTGGCCCTGCTGGCCTGGTTCGATCTGCTCCAGGTCTGGCACCTGCTCCTGCTGAACCTGGTCATGGGCGGGGTGGATGCCTTCTTTCAGCCGGCCTACACCGCCGCCGTGCCCGACCTGGTCCCGGACGATGATCTGCCCAGTGCCAATGCCCTGACCAGCCTGAGTATCCAGACCGGGCGCATTGCCGGGCCGGCCCTCGGCGCGGGGATGGTCGCGCTGGGCGGAACGGCGCTGGCCTTTACGCTCAACAGCCTGACCTTTGCAATCGCGGCAGTCCTGCTGCTGCCGCTGGTGCGCCGGCCGACGACCCCGTCCACCGCCCCGGCGCCGGCGGCGGCCCCGGCACCGGGATTGCCGGCCGAACTGCGGAAGGGTATTGCGACGGTCGTGACCACGCCCTGGCTCTGGATCACCATCCTGCTGTTTGCGCTGACGAATGTGACCCTGGCCGGACCCTACAGTGTGGCGTTGCCGTTTCTGGTGCGAGATTATCTGCAGGCCGATGTGCGGACCCTGGGTCTGCTCTATGCTCTGTTCCCGGTGGGCTACGTTCTGGGGGGGCTCTGGCTGGGGCGGCGGCGTCAGATTCGCCGGCGCGGCCGGCTGATGTATGGTGGGATCGCGCTGGCCGGGCTGATGTTGCTGCTGTTTGGTCTGCCGGTGCCGTTGTTCCTGCCGGCACTCGGCGCGGTGATCAATGGCGCGATGCTGGAAGTGAGCCAGATGGCCTGGACAACCGCTTTGCAGCAATATGTGCCACGGGAGCAACTGGGACGGGTTGCCGGTATGGATGCGCTGGGGTCGTTTGCCCTCATACCGGTGGGTTATGCTCTCACCGGCTGGGCCACCGAGGCGCTGGGTGCGC
Source organism: Chloroflexaceae bacterium (assembly GCA_034437035.1). GTDB lineage: Bacteria > Chloroflexota > Chloroflexia > Chloroflexales > Chloroflexaceae > CAKZQX01. The sequence goes on along the minus strand of DAOTUI010000171.1, from coordinate 38,048 downwards.
CGACCGTGTTTCTCATGGGCGGGGGGATGACGGCGCTGGTGGTGCTGCTGCTGTTTGCCGGCTGCCCGGCAATGCACCGGCTGGATTAGTGCAGCACGGCGCATGCCAGGGCAAAACCACCTACCTGAACCCAGGATGAGACCAGTTGCCGCGTATTATCCGCTGTCCCCTGGTCTTACGGCGAAATATCCGGGGCTTCCTCGGCTTCCTGGGCCCGCCGAATCAGCCGGCGAATGCCGTCAAGCAGGGCTTCTTCCTGCGAGGGGTACGGCCCCCACTGACCAAGATCGGTTGTCACTATAAATCCGCCCGACGCGGTGTCAATCGAAAAACCGGCGGCGCGCAGAGCCGCAATCAGGGTGTTATCCATATGCCTGTCTCCTCATTGGTTATAGGGCATTCCAACCCGGCTGCATTGCCGGTGCCCGGGATTACCGCCTGGTTCGGCGTAGCATTTCCGCTACCAGTCCTGCCCCGGCGTTATCTATCTTCACCGGCGATAAGATCAATCTTATGCTGTGACAGGGTCCGGGTCAAGTCAGTCAGCGCCGCCCTGTTATGCGCCAGCCGTCCGAGGCCCGTAACGATGACCACATCAAACTTTTCCATCTCCACCTGCTGCATCAGGTTAAGCAACCCCGGTAAATCGGTCGCGGTCTCATCGCCGGTTTTATCCTTAAATTCCTGCACGACGTTGAGGCCCCGCCGTCGGGCCACTTCACGACAGCGCTTCACCTGATCTTCGATGTTGGTTCCTTTTGCGTAAATCGCTGCATTGTGCATGCCGGATCCTCCTCTCATATAACACGAGTTATATGCAGTGCAGTTTACTTCGGTCTGTTGACCGACCCAAACGTCAGCTTCGCCTGCGGCAGCATGGTGCATTTTGATCTTTTTTCACAAAAATGTTGCATTATGTGCAACATTTTTGTGAAAAAAGATGGTTTCTTCCGCTCTGCCGGAGGCGAGTCTGGCTTCCATCTGGTTAAATGTCTGGTTTGCACACGCACCGCGTAACTCCTGTTATATGACAAGACTTACGCGGTGGGTGTGCAAACGGACCATTTGCTCTCGATAACGGTGTATTTCGCCTGCGGCAGCATGGTACGTTTTTGTCTTTTTCCGGAACATGTGGCTCGGAGCGCCACATGTTCCGGAAAAAGAATGTCCCATTCCACCCTGCCGGAGGCGAATCGGGCTATGTGTCCAGGCAGACGCCTGGTTTGGAACCGACCGCGTAAGTCCTGTCATATAAATGTATGGTCTCAGCATAGCGCGTATTCCTAATGAATGTCAACCTGTCGGGCCGAAACAAACGTGACCGGCAGTTCATCTTTTTTGTTTACAAGTTTGTCATTTTGGGAAAGTGCGCTACCCTGGCCAAAGGTAGTTATAGCTTCTGGACGCGCTATACTTTGTCTGAACGTCAGTCGTTATCTGCCGGAAATGACAAGATTTTTATATTAATGCGGTATAATTTTTCTAGAATAGAACGTTGTTCTCTATAGAATCTGTGACATACAGGTGGTACGGTACAGTGAGGTAAAACCTATGCGCCCCAACGTTTTGGTAGTTGAAGACACGCAGCAGTATCGGGATAATTTCTGCAAGCTGCTGAGTTCATGTTTTCCCAACATTCGCATCACTGATGTCGAGGATGGAACGACTGCGCTCAGTATAACGCGTCTGGTCCATTTTGATCTGATCATTATTGACTACTATCTACGGGCATTGAGCGGGGGCGATATTGTCCGGCATTTGCGCCGACGTGCCAGTGCAACGGGGGTTGCTTTGCCGCCGATCATTGTGATGTCCAGTCACCCCGATGTTGCCATCTTCACGCGCACGATGGGCGCGACGGCGTTCCTCAACAAGCCGGCCCGCGCCGAAGATGTGATCGCGCTGGTGGGACCACTCCTGGAGCAGTCTACCGGCACGCTGGAAGCCGGGTTGGCGGCACGCGAATTCTCCGGGTGAGGCGTAACCGGCTGGCGCGTTAGCGTCGGCTGTAGCCTTGCGAATGCAGGTATTCGAACAATATACCCATGCGGAGCATTGCCGCACCAGCCGCCGTCCAGCGATGGACGGTGTTCTGTTCTCTGCTGGTTTGAACCTGCGTGGCTTAACCGACGGTACGCGAACGCACGCGCCACAGCAGTGGCCGGGTGCCGGCGCTACGTGGTGACCATGCCGGTTGCGGCGGCGTGTCAGGTGCTGCTGTCGGGTTAGAACCGTCGGGCTGCGCTGCGGCGGCAATCTTCGCCAGGATCGGGCCGAGTGTATTTTCAATATCGTCGGCAAAAACCGGTTTCCCCAGGAATGCCGCCGCGCCCATTGTGCGTGCAAAGATCGAAATATCCGGCTGTGAGGACATGACCACAATGACCGGCATCGCTGTTCCGGTTAGACTGGCGCGCTGACGCAGATGGCGCACCACATCCCCACCCGTGATTGACTTCAACTGATAGTCAAGGATGATCAGATCGAACTGGTGCCGGCGCGTCAGGCTCAGGGCACTGGTGCCGTCTTCGGCGGCGCGAATGCGAGCCTGGGGGAAACATGACTGGAGTAGTTCGCAAAAGCTCTCCCGATAGATGCGGGTATCTTCTACGACAAGAATGTTGATTGTGCTGTTCGTGTTCATAAGGGTAGTCCTGTGTTGCGATGTTGCGAATGATCTTGCTACATGTATACAAACGCAGAGTTACCCCAAAATGACACGGTCTGCATGGTAAAGATGTTGTCATGTTCGAACCAGTTCTACCTCAACATTCTTTTTGCCAATCAGGCAGACATTTTCGATAGGAGAATGGGTTTTCCTCATAACAATGCCGCTGCCGGCGCATGCACCAGACACAAGCGGCACACATTCACTGCGTCGCTTGATGAATAAGTTGTCACATTTTCAGTCACTTCTCTGATTCGACGCGGATGCCGGGCGATATTCGGGATGCTGCATCAGGAAGGTTTCAAGCCCGGTCGGGTGGATTTTGATCGCGCCATCATCTTCCTGCTTGTAGGTCAGTCCCTGATCCAGCCACTGCCGGATCGTCTCCGGTTCAACCTGGGCCAGGCGAGCGGCTTCGTCAATCGTCATATACTCATACATCGGGAGCGCCTCCTCTGGTTTGTCTACGACTCTCAGGTAAACACGTTACGCGGTGCTTCACCGGAAGGTGTACTTCGCCTCCGGCAAGGTGGAACCGGACATTCTTTTTCACGAACATGTGGCTCTCCGAGCCACATGTTCGTGAAAAAGATAAGAAAAGTACCATGCTGCCGCAGGCGAAACCCGGCTTCTGGGTTGGGCATCACGCCGGAATAGACCGTACCGCGTAACGCGAGTCAGTTACATAAGCTTTAATGCTATTTTGCACATTGCGTGCCAATGCGCACCGTCCCATTATCTGACGCCGACAATGGTCACTTCACTGCGGTTGTGAAAGAGCTGCCGCGCGCCGATGATGGTATACGCCTCGGCGAAGATGCGCCGGGCCCGGTGGTAGACCGGCTCGATCCTGGCCTGGGGCAGTTTCAGCGTCATCAGTGCCGGACTGCCGGGGCGCAGACGTTCGGCAGCACGTAGCATCAGCCGGGCCGAGTCGCGCGCATCCAGCCGCATATCATTGACCACCAGGTCGAACAAATCACTGCTGCCGGTAAGAAAAGCCTCCGCATGCCCGCGCCACTGCTCTACCTGGGGCAATGCTGCCACCCGCGCATCCAGGGCTGCCGGGTCTACCGCCACAACTGCCAACCCACGCTCAACCAGCAGCCGTGTCCAGCCACCGGGGGCGGCTCCCAGGTCCAGGGCGCGTCCCTGGGTGGGCCATGCCAGGTTGAACAGGTCCAGGGCTTCCAGCAGCTTGAACTCGGAGCGGCTAATCTGCTCCGGCGTGCGGGCAAAGCGGCGCTCACCGCCGGGCCAGTCGCTCAGGCAGCGCGCCGTGGGCCACAACCCGACGTAGGCCTGCTCTGCGGCGCAGTAGACCGCCAGTACCTGCTGCGGGTGGCGCACATCTTCCGGCCCAAACTGCGCCAGCATTTCGCGTAGTGGTTCGGCCAGGGCATAGCGGGTGTAGGGATGCGCGGCACGGTTGCTCAGGCGCACCTGTACGGCGTGGGGCTGCCAGGGCCGGTCCAGCGCCAGGTTGGCGGCGATCGGGGGCAGGTAGGTTGCGGCTACGGCATCGGCGAGTCCGGTAATATCGGCGGGGCTGCCGGTCAGGGGCACCGTCAGATCTGCCGGGGCCAGGTGGCGCACAAAGACCGGCGGATCGGCAGCGAGCGTCGCGGCAAACGCCGCCGGGTCCGGCGCAGTCATCAGGGCGACACCATCGTCAAGCCAGGCTTCCACCGCCACCGCCGACTCAACCCGGCGCAGTTCTTTGTGTGACACCACGGCGGACTCCGGCGCGCAGGTGGCAATCAGGTAGGGCATAATGTATTCCTCAACGTGCTAAACGTCACAAATTACGCGATCCTCCACGAGCAGGTGCATTTCGCCTGAGACAACGCGGCGCGGTCATTAAACGGCTGGTTTGATTGTCCCCTACCGCGTAAATTCTGTAAAGTTGTGCCGACAGGCAAAGCATGCTACGATTCAGGCGCGCTGGATTGATGAGCATGAACTCGTGGAACATCATAACTCGTGTAACGTGACCCGACGTACGCGGTGGGAGTTTGGACCACGAATAACATGAAATGAGCGAAAACCGCGAAACGGCCAATGCTGACATGGATCAGGTGATCCCGCGTTCGGCAGTGGATATCGCCTCCAGCAGGGCGGAAGAAACCATGTACCATGCTGCCGCAGGCGCATCGGGCTTCCACCTGGGCAAATGCCCAGTTTGTGTACCCACCGCGTAACTCGTGTCATATGACACGAGTTACGCGGTTGCTCACCCAAAAGGAAATTTCGCCTCCGGCAGGGCGGAAGATTCCAGGCTTTTTCACAAAAAATTTGCACGGAGTGCAAATTTTTTGTGAAAAAGAAAAAAGAGTACCATGCTGCCGCAGGCGCATCGGGCTGTTCATAGAGGCAAATGCCTGATTTGAACGCCCACCGCGTAAGTCGTGTAATATGAGATGAGTCGATATGCGCATATCGACCCTCTGCAACCCTATGGTCAGTATGCAAACTGCATACCGGCTAGAGAGATAAACGTGATGCGAAACCGCTCTGCTTCGTTGCCGCTGCTGTTGAGCACTGCGGCCGGCACAGTCGGCGGGATGCTGGGCCTGGCCTGGTATGCCGGCAATCAGCTTAACCCCCGCCCACGCCGGACCTATCTTGATGACTATACGTTTACGCCGTGGGAACTGGATGTACCCTACGAGGATGTCACTCTGCACACCCCCGACGGGCTCTGTTTACGCGGCTGGTGGCTGCCGTGTCCCGAAACCCGGAGCGTGGTTATCTGCTGCCATGGGCATATCAGCGCCAAACATGATCTGCTGGGGATTGGCACCGGGATCTGGCGCGCGGGACATAATGTGCTGCTGTTTGATTTCCGGGGGCGCGGCACCTCCGATCCCTGGCCGAACACGTTGGCACACTGTGAAGTGGATGATCTGCTGACGGCCGGTGACTATGTGCGCAAGCGGATCGCCGGGGCGCGCATCGGACTGGTAGGCTTCTCGATGGGTGCAGCGGTGGCGCTGCTGGTCGCTGCCCGTGACCCCACGATTCAGGCGATTGTTGCCGATAGTTCGTTTACCAACGCCCGCGATGTCACGGCTGACCGGATGCGGCATATGCTGCATGTCCCCATCGCTCCACTGGTGACGCTGACCGAGGCGCTGATCCAACAGCGCTATGGTTATCGCCTCAGCGACATTCGCCCGATCGCTGCGATTGGCAAACTGGCTCCCCGACCGGTGCTCATTGTCCACGGCGCGAACGATAGTCTTATTCCTGTAGCGCATGCCCGGCAGCTCTTCGCAGCGGCGCACCAGCCGAAAGAACTCTGGATTGATGAACATGCTGAACATTGTGGGGCGTATTTTACCGACCGTCGCGCCTATGTGCGTCGTGTCGTCGAGTTTTTCGATCAATATTTGCTCAGTATTTAAGCACAGTTGAAATGCAATTCGATATTCTAACGCTTTTCCCCGATATGTTTACGGGGCCGCTAACCGAGAGCATTCTCAAGCGGGCACAGCAGGCCGGCCGGATTACCATTCACCTGCACAATATCCGCGACTATGCGACCGACCGGCATCGCACCGCCGATGATTCGCCCTACGGCGGCGGGGCCGGTATGGTGATGAAAGCCGTGCCGCTGGCAGCGGCCATTCGCGCCGTGATCGCCAATCCAGGCCCGGATGCTCCCGTGCCGCAGGTGATCCTGCTCAGTCCTGATGGTGAACTGTTTACCCAGGCCATGGCCGAGGAGTTGGCGCAACAGGAGCGGCTGGTGCTGGTGTGCGGGCACTACGAGGGCATTGATGAGCGGATACGGACCACGCTGATCCACCGGGAGATCAGTATTGGCGACTATGTGCTGACAGGCGGGGAACTGGCGGCGATGGTGCTGGTAGACGCGGTAGCACGACTGGTGCCCGGCGTACTCGACGCCGCATCCATCACTGAGGAGAGCCACAGCGATGGTCTGCTGGAATACCCGCACTACACCCGCCCGGCGGTCTGGGAAGAACAGCCGGTGCCGTCGGTGCTGCTCTCCGGGCACCATGGCGAGGTTGCCGCCTGGCGCCGCCGGCAGCGCCTGCACCGTACCCTGGAGCGCCGCCCCGATCTGCTGGCCCGCACTGCTGCCCAGGGACTGCTAACCCCGGCCGATCTGGCTTTCCTCGCCGACCTGGGCTGGACTCCTGATTAGGGGTTAGGGGTTACGGGTTAGGGGTTACGGGTTAAGAAGTATGGGTTACGGGTTAGAAAGATTAGATAACCAACCGTTACCCCCTAACCGTTACCCCCTAACCGTTACCCCCTACTCCGCGTAACGCTCCTCTTTCCAGGGATCGGCGTGGTTGTTGTAGCCGTAGCGCTCCCAGAAACCACGTTTATCCTCGGAGAGAAACTCCAGGCCACGCAGCCACTTGGCGCTCTTCCAGAAATACTTTTTGGGCACGATCAGCCGCAGCGGGTAGCCATGCTCCGGGTCGAGTTCCTGCCCCTCGTACTTGTAGGCCAGCAGCGCCTCATCATCCATAAGCATTTCCAGCGGCACATTGGCGGTAAAACCCTGCTCCGCATGCGCGATCACAAACTGCGCCTCCGGCTTCAGGGCCGGGATATGCTTGAGAAACTCGCGGAACTGCACACCCTCCCAGGTGGTATCCAGCTTACTCCAGCGGGTCACACAGTGAATATCCATCGTGACGCTGACCGTCGGCAGCGCCCGAAACGCCGCAAACGAAAAGCGGAAAGACTCCTCAGTTTCGCCCCAGACCCGCAGATCCCATGTCTGCTCGACATTTTCATACTGGGGCACATTACCGTAGTGCAAAACCGGGAACTTCTCGGTGACATACTGACCCGGGGGCACGCGGTGTTCCTGGCCCTCAGGTGTACGGTCAAACCGCTGTTTGAAGGTATCAAACATACTCATCTCCTTGCTTGATTGTTGCCGGACTCTGGGTACTGGTTTTATTATACCAGGGGTTGCGCGCATGCAGGACAGTTTCCGTACCCAACATCCCGGCATCCGGTCATAGCATCTGGTAGAATAAGACCAACGTTCTGCGCGCCATGGGCGACGGCCGGCGCCCCGACATTCCCGGCGACGTGAAGTGGAGGAAGGAGACTATGGCAGAAGCGGTTGACCTGCTGCTCGTCGGTGGCACGGTAGTTACGATGGACCCACAGGGAACCATCTATCCGGATGGCGCAGTCGCCGTCCGGGGACACGATATCATCGCAGTTGGGCCGACGGCGACACTGCAAGATCAGTTTACTCCGGACGAAGTGCGCGACTGTCGTGGATGCGCCATCATCCCCGGTCTGATCAATGCACATGCCCATGTGCCGATGACCCTGCTGCGCGGTCTGGTTGCCGACCAGCAGCTTGATGTCTGGCTGTTTGGCTATATGTTTCCGGTCGAGAGCCAGTTTGTTACTCCAGAGTTTAGCTATGTGGGCACACGACTGGCCTGCGCTGAACTGCTGCGCGGCGGTGTCACCACCTTTGTCGATATGTACTATTTTGAGGAGCAGGTTGCCCGCGCCGCCGCCGAGGTGGGCATTCGCGCCATCTGCGGGCAAACCGTGATGCGCCTGCCGACGCCTGATGCCGCCTCCTATGATGAAGGGCTGGAGCGGGCCCGCCACTTTATCGCCGAATGGCACCGGCACGAGCGCATCATCCCGACCATCGCGCCGCATGCGCCCTACACCTGCACCGATGAGATCTACCGCGAGGCCGCCGCGCTCTGCCGCCGCTTTGATGTGCCTCTGGTGACGCACCTCGCCGAAACTGCCCGCGAAGTCCAGCAGATCCGCGCGGAACGGGCGGCTACGCCCATCGGCTATGTGGAGAAGTTAGGCGCATTTGCGGTGCCCTGTATCGCGGCCCACTGTGTGCATGCCACCGAGGAGGATATTGTCCTCCTGCGTGATCGCGGGGTTGGCGCGGTGCCCTGCCCCAGCAGCAATCTCAAGCTTGCCAGCGGCATTGCCCCCTACCAGCGCCTGCTTGCCGCCGGCGTGGCGACCGGTATCGGCACCGATGGCCCTGCCAGTAACGACGATCAGGATATGTTTGTTGAGATGCATCTGGCGGCCCTGCTGCCCAAGGGTGTAACAGGCGACCCGACGGCCATGCCGGCCCGTGAAGCACTGGCGCTGGCAACCAGCCGGGGCGCGCAGGCGGTTCACCTGGATACGCTGGTTGGCTCGCTGGTGCCGGGGAAGCGCGCCGATGTTACGGTTGTGGAGTTGGGCAAACTGCATAGCGGACCCCGCTACACCTACAGCCCCGACGCGATCTACTCGCACCTGGTCTACAGTGCCCGCGCCGCCGATGTCCGCGATGTCCTGGTTGATGGGCGCTTCCTCCTGCGTGACCGCGCGCTGCTCACCCTGGACGAGGCAGAGGTGTTGCAGCAGGCGCAGGTCATCGCCGACCGGATCAATCATTTTCTGGCGAGCCGCGAGGCAAATCTGCTCGATAAGATTCTGGCAATCGGTGGCGTGGCGCAGGCCGAGATATTCGAGGTTCAGGTCAAGGCCCATGTTGGCGCGAGTGGTGCAGAGCGAGTGGCGCAACTGCTGGACCATCCCGACATCACCGTCACCAAGGCCAGTGAGCGGGCACAGTACGATACCTACTTTCTCTTTCACAATGGCGAACGTGAGCGTATCCGCATCCGCGAAGATCACCGGCTCGATCCCGGCGCGCGGCTGGAGCCAAAATATACCATCACGCTGGTATTTGAGACGCTACGGAATGAGTATGCCTCGGCCATTCTACTCTCGCGGGCGCGCTACACGGCGCAGGCGGACCACTCGCTCCGTTTCTACCGTGAGTATTTCCAGCCTGATACCGTAATCGATATCGAGAAACGCCGCCGGCGCTGGCGGATTGTGTACAAAGGTGAAGACTTTGCGCTCAACCTGGATACGCTGGGGGGCAACCGCAATCCCGGTCCCTATCTGGAGATCAAAAGTCGCACCTGGAGCCGCAAAGATGCTGATGAGCGCGCCCGCATCATCGGCGATCTGCTGGCCCTCTGCGGCCTGGATGCGGGCACGCTGGTCAAGCAGGAATATATCGAGATGGGATAATGCGTCATTATGTGCGCACTGCGCAGGAGGAGTCGCTCAGTGAAACAACATCCTGACCTCTATCTGATTGGCCTGACGGGTGGCATTGCCTGTGGAAAGAGTACCGTGCTGGCGATTCTCTCTGCGCTGGGAGCCCGCACGATTGATGCTGACCGGGTGACGCACCGGGTACAGCAACCGGGCAAACCAGTCTACAAGCAGATCGTCGCTGCATTTGGCAATGATATTCTCACCCGCCCGGGTGGTCCTATCGATCGACGCAAACTGGGTGATCGCGTCTTTCGTGATAAAACCGCGCTGCAACAGTTGGAGAAGATCGTCCATCCGGCTGTGCGTACCGAGATCGGCGAGTGGCTGGAGCAGGTTGCGCACGGAAGTGGGCATGGCAGCCGCGAGCAGCCCCTGGATCGTCCGGTTGCGGTGATCGACGCCATCAAACTGCTTGAGTCAACCTGGGCCGAGCAGTGCGATGCAATCTGGGTTGTCACCTGCACCGAGGAACAGCAGGTCAAGCGCCTGATGCAGACCCGTGGCATGCACGAAACCGAGGCCCGCCAACGGGTTGCCGCGCAACCGCCTCAATCCAGCCGTCTGGCCCATGCCGACGTAGTGATTGACAACAGCGGCACCCAGGACGAGACCCGCGCCCAGATCGAAGCAGCCTGGGCGAAGATCATTGGGCGTCCATAGTATAGTACACTTACCGCAACGGAGAGACGATAGGAGTGGCCCGGTACCCAGGTTGCACTACCGGTTTCTGTCGAGGTATGTTTCAATTATTTGGATCACGTCTCGCAGGCGCACAGGCTTACTCAGATAGGCATTTGCCCCGGCCTCCAGACAGCGTTCCTCATCACCGGGCATTGCCAGTGCAGTCAGCGCGATAATCGGCGTATCAGCTAAACTATGCATAGCGCGGATGCGCCGAATGGCTTCCAGGCCATCTATGCGGGGCATCTGGATATCCATTAAGATCAGGTCGGGGGACGCCTCGGTAGCACGCTGGATGGCCTCTACGCCATTCCGCGCCACAATGACCTGATATCCATGCACTTGCAGGTATTCCGAGAGCATCGCGATGGTCGTCTCATTATCATCGGTGAGCAGAATGCGTGGTACGTTCTCCGGAACTGCTGTTTCGGGTACAACAACCAGAGCGGTGGATGGTGTCGCCGGCTGTCCAGGAAAGATCGTGGTAATCACCGCCTGTAGTTGCGCGCGGGAGATCGGTTTCACCAGGGAGGCGGCTGCGCCGAGTGCCTGGGCCTGTTTCGGATCATCAATAACCGAGATGACCACAACCGGAATATGTTGCGTACGTGGATTGGCTTTCAGGGCTTGCAATATTGACCAGCCCGAGATATCGATCAGCAGAATATCCAGGAGAATAATATCCGGCTTAATATCAAGTGCCTGATTGACGGCGTCAAGACCGCGTGTGGAAATAACCGACTGCAAACCCATGTTACTCAGGTAGCGGGCGATCTGATCGGCGGCAGTGAGCGAGTCCTCGATAAGCAGAGCCCAGCGCGGCACATGGTCGGAAGGTGGGGCAGTGAGAGTTGGATGTGCGGCAGGGGAAATCGCGGAGAGAGCGGATGTTAATTGGGGGAGCGTAACGGTGAAGCGACTACCCTGGCCGACCTCACTCGCAACCGCAACACTGCCGCCATGCATCTCTGCCAACCGCATTACCAATGACAACCCCAGTCCAGTGCCGTCATGCCGGCGGTTCAGCCCACCATCAATCTGCGAAAAGGGTTTGAACAGGCGCTCCAGATGTTCCGGTGCAATGCCGATCCCCGTATCCCACACAGTAAAGTATACCTGATTATGTTCAGTATTCGTCGTTACCTCCAGACCAACCTGCCCGCCTTCCGGTGTAAACTTGACGGCGTTGCTCAACAGGTTAACCAGGATCTGTTTCAGGCGGCGCTCATCAGCCTGCATCGAAGGAACATTCATCTGGAACGACTCGATAACGCGCAGGTTCTTCTTCTGGGCAACCTGTTTGATCATACGCAGACTGGCCTGACAGACCGACTCGATAGCGACATCGGCCAGGGATAACTCTTCACGCCCGGCCTCAATTTTTGCCAGATCCAGAATATCGTTGATCAGGTTCAGTAAATGCCGTCCGCTCTCCTCAATAGTTTGTAACGAGAAGCGCTGTTTCTCGGTCAGCGTACCATACACTTCTTCCTGCAACGCTTCGGATAACCCCAGGACGGCGTTGAGTGGTGTACGTAGTTCGTGGCTCATATTTGCCAGAAACTCATCTTTGGCGCGTACGGCCCGGACCAGTTCCGCATTTGCCAGGCTTAACTCGGATGTGCGCTCCGCAACCCGCTGCGTCAGCGTGGCCCGATCGGCCTGGAGTGCGGCATCGGCCCGCTTGCGTTCGGTAATGTCGGTTGCAATCCCCCCGACAGCGATAATGTGCCCATGCAGATCATAGATCGGGAACTTTATCGAAAGATACGTATGCAGCCCATCGTCAAGGGGTACTTCCTCTTCAAACTCAATCGCTGTGCCAGTCATGACAATGCGCTGGTCATTGGAGCGTACTTGCGTAACTATCTCACCCTTACTTGAAAACAACTCGTGATCGGTTTTGCCCATGAATGCTTCGATAGGGATGTGCATGAGCACTGCCAGGTGCTCGTTGACCAGCAGATAACGCCCCTCCAGGTCTTTGGCAAAGACTACGGCGGGTGAGTAGTTGAGAAATTCCTGCAGAAAGGCCTGGCTTGCGCGGAGGGCCGTTTCCTCCTGAACTCGCTCGGCAACATTCTGCACAAGCGAGAACGCCGACACCAGGTGTCCGTCGGCATCGAAGAATGCGGCACTATACCATTCACAAGGGATTACCATGCCATTGCGGGTCAGGTTCCGATTAGACATACAGGCATACTGTGCTGTCCCATCAAGCAGGCGCTTTACAATGGCTACAACAGCTTGCTGATCTTCCGGATACACCAGGTTTAACTCGCTCCAGTGTTTACCGATCACATCTTCGGCGTTCCAGCCAAAGAACAGTTCTGCCTGCCGGGACCAGCGCTGTACCCGGAAATCCTGATCCCACTCGATCACGGCCAGCGGGAGTTCCTGTGGGTGGAACCAGGACTGATGCTGTGTATCACTATGATACCCGGCTGTATTGAGGCGCTGGTATAACCGGGCATTCTCCGTGCGGAGGTAGACAATTTCTGCCTGTAACTGTTCTATGGTTACTGCATCGTCACTCATAAAAGACTCCGACTACTCGAAACAGAATCCGGCAAGTTATACGGGTAGAAGTGGGTGGTTGTGGTTCTATCCTGCTTATATGGTCATTGATCCGAATAGGTGAACTGATGATACAAAGGAGAAAGTTGTTCATATGGGTACAATGTTAATCATTATACCGTAACTTCGCTCACAAAACCACCATCCCATAACCAATCGATCTGACTTCCGGAGGGAAAGACCCACTACCATTGTCTTCTGCAGCCGGGCCCTGGCGGGACGCTACCACCCGCTGCAGTCAATCACGCTGGGTTTCGGGGTTGGCGCGCTACTGTTGCTACCCTGCGCACTGCTTGCCGGACTGGTGATGAGCTACCCGGTCAGTGGCTGGGCCTGGTTACTGCACCTGGGGTTGATCCCGACCGCCCTGGGCTACCTGCTCTTCTTCACCGGGATGCGCCACACCACGGCAACGGCTGCCGGCAGCACCCCCCTGCCGGCGCCGCTGACCTCGGCGCTGCCGGCCTGGTGGCTCTTTGACGAACGGCTGGGACTGCTCGGCGGGACGCTGCTGCTGGGGGCGATGTTGCTGCTGTACCTGCCGGCGCGCATCCGGCACATCGGGGCTACAACCGATGTCCGCGCTTACCTGTGTCTATCCTGTCCCGGATTCATCTGCGGGTAACTGCCAGGCTGTTTGACCTCCCAGCGTAACAAACTTACCTACTTACCTACTTGATGTGGCACAGAGGATGCGTTGGTGGGGCATAACCGGAGCGTGACAAATAAAGCGTATAGATACTCGCTGGTAATGCACGCGTATCTGGTGAGCGGGGAGAAACATCCATCCATGGATGTTTCTCCCCGCCCTGAGAACTGACTAGCGGTTAATCATTGGCAAGAACAATGTATGATTTTCAGTGGCATTGCTACTGCCTGCGCCCAGTGCAAAGACGCCGGCGTGATTTACCGTACTGATAATTTCGTTCCGCTCAGTGTCCACCCGGTCTACGCCTGCCGGCATCCATTGCTGACTGTCCAGGTAAAACAGGCGGAGCGTCGTTTCGTCGGTAATGCCGGCGGCGGCGATCTGCTCATCGCTGTACTGAAGCCGCAGCTCATAGCTGGTGGGCAGTTCAGCCAGTTCATTGCCGCTTGCCGCATCAAACAGCGTCAGGTCAAAGAGCCGTGTGTCCACAAGCTTCAGCGGCCCCGGATCAGGGATGGGCAGGCGCGGGACTTCCTGAAGTTCGATAACCAGCCCGTCATCGGGGATCAGGCGTGGCGAGGTTGCGCGGAACTCCACGCCGAGCCTGGCGTTGCTAACGTATGGTTCGGTTGAGCCTGCCCAGATATAGCTCTGGCTGGAGCAGTCATCCCAGTTTTTCAGACCCGCGCGGATCTGTTCGCGCAGGGGTTCGGCCCGCGTGCCGACCCATGTATCGCCGGCTGCCTGGGCATCGCCGGCCCCGTGAATGAAGATGCCAAACACATACTGGCGCGGCTGAATGACCCCGTTGGTACAGAAGGGTATCTGCGCCCAGCCCGCACTTGAGCGGTAGGTCAACCCGCTCACACCGTAACTTCCCGATTTCAGGAAGGTACGCACCTGGCTACGGAACTGCTGCCGTTGCTCCTCGCTCAGGCCGGCAGGCGCTTCTTCTTCAACCATCTGGGTCACAGGCCCCCAGTTCTGGCCGCCCATAAGTGAATAAAAGGTTTCGCGGTGGCCGGCATTCAGGAGACTGCCATTCGCCACGCCTTCGTAAAGCAGTCCGGCATCGTGCAGCGTTAGCTCGTTTGGGGTGGGGCCACCACAGCCAATCACATGGTTAATGCTTGTGTCCGCCATCCCCACAGTCGATTGAGCCATTGCATTGATGTTTGACTGACCATAGGTATCGATTGTGGCGCGCGTGCGCGCATTGTCGGAACTTTTCATCATGGCGCTGAGCACGGTGTCGAGTGACTCAGTCCCTGACTGGGCAGTGGTAGGACAGCTCGTGGCTGCATCCGTGTAACGCGGCAACTGGTCGGTCAGGCCGGCATCGCCGCTCTGGACTTCACGCATGGCATAGAGGTGCGGCACTACCTTGATGGTGCTGGCAGGCTCGAAGACGAAGCGATGCTGCAAGGCAGCCAGCACGGGCCCATTCACCCGCTTGAGATAGAGTCCCACCCGGCCATCGGTGCCGGTGCGCAACTGGTGGCCTACACGGGTGGTGATTTCATTGGAGTTGTTGAGCATTAGCGCGGCGTAGCGTATGTTGTTGTTGCTGTCACGGTAACGCTCCAGGTCGATAATACGCGCGCCGTTCTGGTCGATATACTCAGACAACTGGCTCGGGCTGCTGATGCCGTAGTACCACCACCAGTACTCACCCTGAGTTTTTTCCATAATGACCGTGAAGTGACCATTGCTGTGCCGCTCGATATCAACAAGCCGTGCTTGATTGTCGTTGAGCCGGTTCGAGATATACTGCGGCGTGACGTTGTAATACCACCACCAGGCTTTATTATCACTACCCTGGTTGCGAATCATTATCACGCTGTAGCGGCGCTGGTCGTTGATGACCTCAGTTTCAATATCGATCAGCCGCGCCTGATTCTCGCTGAGTTTATCGGCAACAAAGCCGGCCGACACATTGTAATACCACCACCAGGTTTTGCCGTCGCTACCGGTGTTCGGTACCATCACCACAGCAAAGCGCTGGTCGCCGTTCACCCAGTAGCTCTCGATATCGATAAGGCGCGCCTGGTGCTGGTCGAGCTTGTTGGAGATAACATCAGTGTCAATGCCGTAATACCACCACCAGCCTTTCTGGTGAATGCCCTGGTTGCGGATCAGCACCGCATTGAAGCGTAGCGGCGAAGCCTGAACCACATCCAGATCAAAGACCCGGTATCCATCGTCGATCTTGTCGCCCACCTGATCAGGGGTGACATTGACCAGCCACCACCAGCCAGTCGGGGTCGGGTTTGATTTCTCTTCCTGGGCATAGATGGGTGGGGCCTGCATCAGCGGCAGCAGCAGCGCTACAATGAGTACCAGCGCGGCCCAGGGGGCCAGGGTATGCGGGTGTCGGATAGGCGTATTCATAGGATTCCCTCCACAGTGATGATGTTGATAACCGTAACCGGCTCTGTTTTGCGCGGTCACTCACTCAACGCCGCTCCGCTGCGACTGCCGCCACGAGGTGCCGGATGAGTTCAGTCCGCATCAAAAAGCAGCCGGGCAGAGGTGTTGTGCCTCTCCCCGGCTGCCGGGCCGGCCTGGTGCTACTGCTGAATGAGTGGGAGGAACACCTGTGAGATATCCGAACGGCGGGCGGTGAAAATACCTTCGCCGTTCACCGTGCTGTTGGTCCAGAAGGCATAGAGCGTATTTTTGTCATTGATAGTCAGAGCCGGCAGAGAGTCGCCGGCTCCAATCGGATCAGCGCTGATCTGTTCGCGCATAACGCGGTTGCTGCGGTCTATCTCGGCAGCATAGATGTGGCCGCCGGTCGTGTTTTCCTGGCAAAAGATACAGTGACCGGTACCCCGGCTGTCTATGACGAGCCGGGGCGTGTAAGCCGCGCCATCGTCCGCACTCACCTGAATGCTGCTGCTCCAGGTCTGGCCGTCGCTTGAACTGACCAGGCGTACCACGGGCGCGAACTCGCGGTAATCTTCCCAGGCAACCAGCAGCAGGTTGTTGGCCGTATCGACAGCCAGCGCGGGCGCAGCTTTAGCAGCGTCTTCAGCCGGGTCGTTGACCTGCATCGGGTCGCTCCAGGTCTGGCCGTCATCATCACTCGCGGACATTAAAACCTGTATAGCCTCCGCACTACCCGCTGGAATGCCAATCCAGGCAGCATACAGGCGACCAGTGGCCGGGTCGGCTATCAGGCTGAAGCCGCCATCCAACACCGCGTTTGCCAGGATGTTGATCCGGTTAACACGTATCCATGTCTGGCCGCCATCAGTGGAGCGTACTGCAACCAGGTCGCCACGTCTTGCGTCAGGGTCGGATTTCTGCACCCAGCCTGCCAGCAGAGCATCGCTGGTGCCGGTCAGTAGCGGTGCTGATTTCAAAGCGGTTCCTGTGTCAAGGTTGACCCGTATATTCGCGCTCCAGGTCTGACCGCCATCGCTGGAACGCGCCGTGTAAATGTCGTTCAAGCCGCCTCGGTTATCATTCCAGACGACGTGAACGGTGTTATCGGGAGCAATCCAGCCGGCCGGATTGGTCTGCCGGCTGCCGGTCACATCATCGCTGACGTTCATACCCGCGCTCCAGGTCTGATCGTCATCGCTGGAACGCGCCGCGTAGATGTCATCATTGCCGTTGCGCTCATCGGTAAACAGCATATGCAGCGTACCATCCGGGGCCACGGCTACTGCCGGTGTGCGCTGCGGGGCGGTGGGTGTACCAATCGCTATATTCCGGCTGTCGTCCCAGCGTGTTTCATTCTGAATGAACGGGCTTTTGCCGGCCGGACCGGCTGAGTGAGCCAGCAGCGTTGTGCTCCCACAATTGCGGCCTGCCGGTTCCGGCGAGGCGTAGGCAGGGCTGGTTATGGGCGCGGAGATAGACCCTGCCGGCAGCACCAGGCAGCCTATCAGCAGGCAGACGCGAACCAATAGAGAAACCATACCGTAATGTTCCTTTCATACTATCAAGGTGTAGGTGTCGGCATGCTATTCAACGCTGGTTCTGGCGTGTTATCTCCACTACCCGTGAATAAAGATAAAACTGGCCCAGCCATGCGGATGCTCGCCGCGCGAACAGGCAAGTCGCTGAGCCTGACAGAGTGCAGCGGCCGGATCGGAGACAGTGGCAGTTTGTAGCGCCGTATAGAGATCGGTCATGACCTGCGCCGCAGCCCGGTCTTCAATCTTCCACAGGCTCACCACAATGCCCGCCGCACCTGCTCTTAGAAAGCCGCGCCCCATACCGAGCAGACCGCCACCGCGCGGTTGACCACGCCCTGTTTCGCAAGCACTCAGCACCACCAGCGGGCGGCAGGGCAGGGTGATCTCATACAGGTCGGCCACCGTCAGGCGGGCATCGGCCAGGCGTATCCACGAGAAAATCGGGTTGTCAGGTCGGAACGTGGCATGCGTGGCAAGGTGCAGCAGGTGACTGTGCCCGAGCGCAGCACAGAAAGCATCGCGGGTGGCGGCTTCTTCCAGCAGGCAGGTTGTCTGCATGCTGGGCGTCAGTGTCGCGGTAACCTGTTGTGCTTCGGTCACCACGTGAGGTAACCGCGCCTGCTCGGAATAGCCGACGACCAGCGCGTGTGGGATCTCGTCGCCCGGTACCGGCGCGGAGGGTCGGAGGAGCACATCGGGGGCCGAAAGATAAGTAAACCGGAAGCGCTCGATCAGGTATTGCTGACCGTCATACAGTGCCGCGAAGGGCAGATCGTGCCAACCCGGCGGCACCACTAACCAGATATGCTTCTGGTCGGCCAGATAGGGCTCGAGTGGTGCTACCAGCGCGCTGTACAGACGCGCCATATATGCACGCGCTGTCTGCGCGCCGGCCTGCTGCCCATAGCCATGCTCGATGTAGAAACGCCACGAACGCAGCACACGCTGCAAGGCAGGCACTGGTGCAAGATTGTCGGCCAGATGCAGGCCGGCGGGTGTGACCAGGGCAGCCACAAACGTGTCGCCCATTATATAGTAGATCAGCAGCAGTTCATCGGCTTTAAGACGCTGCTGGATTGCAGCCGGCAGTTCATTGGCTGCCGCTGGTGACCAGGTTGCACCTGGCGGATCGCCTGGAGTAGTGGTGCGTACACGCCGGCGATGCAGCAAGTCAGCCATTTGCGTTTCAAGTTCACGCAACTGCCGGCGCAGTGTTGCATCGGCGGTGGGATCGGGCCGGCTGGGTTCATAGTTGTGCAGGTCGGCAGGTGTTTCGATCATATGCTGATACCAGTGCCATTGTTCGCGCAGAGCTTGCAGTTTCGCTGAGATTCCATCATCGACATCATCGCCGGGGGGTGAGCCGCGCCATGCTTCCGGTGCGGTGTAGGCCAGATTGAGGATAGCAAAGATCTGGGCCGGGCCGGCGAACTGCCTCCCCAGCCGCACCACGTCTACAAAAACCGTCTGTTTGTCATCGAGAAAGCCAAGCTGAAACTCATCAAGCGGCAGCGTGGCCCGCAATTCTTCCAGCGTTTGCAGCGCGGTTTGATACTGCTGCCATGCGCCGGATATGTCGCCTGTCTGCTCCAATACCTGTCCGGCGAGTTGGTGTGTAGCTACGCGGTCGGGCAATGCGTAGTGCTCGGCAATCTCGCGCGCAGCGGCGGCTTCACGCTGCGCGACGGCCAGATCGGGGTGAACCTGTGCCAGGGCACAGCGCGCCAGCAGGATATGTACCCGCACTGCCAGGGCGGGCCAGGTGTGGGCATCAATCAGGCGTGCGAGGCGGCGCGCTATCCGCCGCGACCGGTCAGTGGCTCCTTCTTCCCAGGCGAGAACGGCGCGTTCTACATCAAGCAGCAGCACGCGCATATGCGCGCCCTGACGTTGATACATACGCCGCGCCTGCTGCAACAGGGTGCCGGCCTGAGTATATGCGCCAAGCCGCTGGTAGCCAATACCCTGGTTTGTCAGTGCCACAGCGCGCAGCCAGTGCGAGTTCTCCTGCTGAAAGGTCTGTTCGGCGTCAGCAGCCAGCGTAATCGTTTCCTGGATCAGATTCAGGTCGCGGTAGATGAGCGAGCGGTACAGATTGACCGTTGCCATCTCAAAGGGGTTGGGAATGGCAGCAAATCCGCGGTGGGCTGCTTCGAGGAAGCGGAGCGCAGCAAGATAGTGACCGCGCCGGTAGGCCAGTTTGCCCCGGTTGTGGTCAGCCCGCGCCACTTCCTGATCCTGACGGGTGGCAGCCAGCACGGCGCGGGCAGCCGCAAACAGGGCTTCGGCGGCATCAAAATGCCCCATCTCTTGCAACACATTGGCGCGATTGATGTCAATGCGGGCGATCTCTACATGTTCGTGCAGTTCGGTGAAGATAGCCCGTCCCCGTTCATAGGCCGCAAGGGCTGATTCTTGCGCGCCTATCTGCTGGTAAGTTGCGCCGACATTCATTTCCAGGCCGGCAAGGTAACGCCGGGCCGCCGCGCCGAGCATCCGGCAGGTGGTGCGGGCCTGCTCGGCCAGGTCAAGCGCCGCCTGAAAGGCGCTCATATCCTGAAGCACTGCCACCTGATTAATCTGCAATCGCAGCACACTGAGCGTTTCACCCTGGGCAGTGTAGATAGCCTGGGCTTCCTGGTAGCAGTCGAGCGCCTCCTGGTAGCGCGAGAGGTGGTAGAACGCGTTTCCACGTGCCCATTGTGCCAGCGCATGCGCCGGTGGGGTGGTGCTCTGGTGGGCAACAATCCGGGCCACTTCGGCTATCTGCAACGCGCGGTGAGGGTTGCGCAACTTTTCGGCATCAACGCGCTGCTTGAGCGCCGTAATAATATCCAGGGCTAACGCGATGTACTGCAAGACAATCGGGCGCACACTCTCCGGCCGGTCTGCGCGGGCAAGCAGCAGCGCGGCAATGTCATCAGGTTCATTGGCTTCATTCGACCGGCACATGATCAATCACAATGCTCGTAGCTGCCAGATCAATCTGGATGGTGTAGCTGCCGGGGCCAAGCCGGTCGAAAGCAAAAAAGCCAAATTCATCGACTGCATCGCCGGCAACCGGCGTACCGTCGCGCAACATATGCACTGCTGCGTTTGCCGGTATCTGCTGCTCATCTTCCGCGGTAATCCGGCCTTCGAGTTGCCGGATGTTTTCATGAAGCACAGGCGGTGTAAGCGCCAGGATAATCTGATAGCCCCCGGCCTGATAGACATAGTTACGCTGTTCACCGCCGCGCATGGCTAGTGCGGGCTGCTGTGGAGCCGGCAGGCGTAGGGCTGCAAAAATCTGCCGGCCGGCCTGACGCAGGCGCTCACGTAAAGCGGAGCCTGCCGAAGGAGTTGGATCTTCAGGCGGCAGGGCCAGCGCATTCAGCATATCCTGCATTTCAGGGTGGACTGCAAGCCGCTGCTCAATCTGTTGTTTTTCTTCAGGGTTTAACAGGCCCGCCTGGTAGAGCAACAGGTCATCAATTGTGAGCGCGTCTACGGGGTCGAGCGCAGTAGAGAGCAAGGTATCCATAGCCTGGAAGCCGGCAGCCTCTGCCAGCAGTTCCGGCGACTGCTCTATCAGGCGAGCAACACCAGCAGGCGCTACCCCTTCTACATAAGCCAGGAGGTCGCCTTCTTGCAAGGTTTGTCGTTCATCTTCCATCGGCTCTGCCCTTCTTGCCGTTTATGTCTTACGTTGAGCACGTGCGCTCTAACTACTATTACTCAACGCTCGGTGATCGCAAATAACTTCAGGTATGAGATGATTCCGGATCAGCGACTTTTTCGACCAGGGCACGCCGGGCACGTTTGAGCACGCGTTCTTTCATTCGGCGTACCGTCTGTGCATCGGCAAACTCATCGGGAAACTGCGCAGCAATCTGGGCCGGCGTCAGCTCATGCTCATATGAAAGGGCCAGGATGCGCCGTTCCTGGGGGTTGGTAATATTGTGCTGCAACCACTGCCGGATATGCTGAAGCTGTTCTGACTGGTACAGCTCTTGCACAATGGTTTCTTCGGGTGAGTTTTGTACAAGCATAGCTGCTGGTGCGACAGATAGACGTTCTACCAGGCGCTGACGGCGTTGCGCGCGACGCTGTTGATCCAGGATTGTCGCAATCACACACTGGCGCAGATACTTGAGCAGTGCGCCAACATGGTCAAAATGTTCTGTTACGCCGCGCTTTGTCAGGCTCCGCCAGAAGCGTTCAAGTGCTTCCTGGACAATGCCGTCACTATCCTCTAGCGGCAGATCTGCGCCCGGGTACGCATGGACCCAGCCAAGCATAAGCCGGCGATATTGATGCTCCAACGCTACCCAGGCAGCCTGATCGTGTCCTTCAATAGCGCGGCGAAACAACTCGAAGCAGTGTCCAACTTCCTGCCGGCGTGTTTGCTGTGCCTCCTGATCACATTGGGCAATAATTTCGCTCAAGTCGATATGTTGTAGATTTGGATTTACCATACTCATCCAATGGTTGGTGAGCAACGATGTCTGGTCAGGATAGTGCGCAAAATTTAGTATACCCGACTCAAGAACTTTTGACAAAAGCTCATGGTGCGACCCAACATTTGCCTCAGGCAGTACAGCGAGGTGACAATCGCAGTGCTCTGGCCTGAAACATTCCTGAGTGAGTCGGCTTCATGAGAACGTTAGAACGTTAGAACGTTTCAACGTTCCTCCTGACCACGAGCGCCGGCAGATCGGCGGCGCAGAGGCGCGTCAACCGTTTCAACGGGATATCGGTTTTCATCACGCTTCCTTGTTTCGTTCTGCCGTCCTCATCATAGCGCATGTGCGCCGTCGGTGCTAATGCATACTGTAGCGGGTAACGCTACTGTGCGATTTGCTTAAAGGCAACCGGCAAAGGAGCATTGGTTGGAGGACGACAGCACAAGAACACCCATTCGGGGCTGCGGGTGGGCGTGGTGATGCAACCGGACCGGCGATACAAACTTTCGTGGGAGTTATTTTGAGTGTTATTCTCTATGCAGAACAGGAAACCACGCAAAAACGCGGAAGAACGTTTTCGTTCTTCCGCGTTCTGCTGCCGAATGCTGGTGGAGCGAAGGAGACTCGAACTCCTGACCCCCTGCGTGCAAAGCAGGTGCTCTCCCAACTGAGCTACCGCCCCAACACAACGGTAGATTGCGGATGATCAATCCACAATCTACCTGATTGGCTCCCTATGGTGGGCGCACCTGGACTCGAACCAGGGACCTCAATCTTATCAGGATTGCGCTCTAACCAACTGAGCTATGCGCCCGTCTCACACTCGCGGGATTATAACATGTGTCTCAGGGGGTTGTCAAGGGATTTGACGACATGAACCCGACATATGCGCGATATGCGGTTCGCAAATGGCTGCAACGCAACCACACTCCAGACTTGCGGTACAATGGCGCGGGAGGATTTCCTTCCGGTTATGTGATGTGTCGTCCACGAGGGGTATGCATGGACTTTACGGGAAAGATTGCACTGATCACCGGCTCGTCGCGGGGTATCGGGCGGGCAATTGCGCTGCGCCTGGCCCACGCCGGTGCGGATATTGTCGTCAACTTCTTTCGGAACCGCGCTGCCGCCGAGGAGACCGCCGAGGCGATTCGCGCGCTGGGGCGGCAGGCGTTCATTGTGCGCGCCCATGTCGGTGATGAGGCCAAAATCGACACGCTGTTTGAAGCGGTGCGCGAACAGGCGGGCGGGTTAGACATTCTGGTGTGCAATGCGGCCAGCGGCTTTTTGCGACCCGCGATGGAGCAGGATACGCGGGGCTGGGAGTGGACCCAGAATATCAATGCGCGGTCGCTGCTGTTATGCGCGCAGCGGGCTGCTCCGCTGATGGCGGCGCGGGGCGGCGGTGCGATTGTCGGCATTAGCAGTTTGGGCAGCAGCCGGGTGCTGCCGGACTATGTGGCCGTCGGGGTGAGCAAAGCGGCGATTGAGACGCTAACGCGCTACCTGGCGGTGGAACTGGCCGACCAGAATATCGTCGTCAATGCCGTCAGCGGCGGGCTGGTTGAAACGGACGCGCTGCGACATTTTGACAACCAGGGGCAGACGATGATTGACGCGGTCAGGCAGCGCACTCCCGCCGGGCGCATGCTCGAACCCGACGATCTCGCCGAGGTTGTGGCCTTCCTCTGCTCACCCGCCGCCCGTATGATTCGCGGCCAGACGATCATTGTCGATGGCGGCTACTCGCTGATGATGTAGCCCTGGCGTCGTCGGTAGTTCGTACACCGTCGTCGGTAATCCGTCGTCGGTAATCCGTCGTCGGTAGTCCGTCGTCGGTAGTCCGTACACCGTCGTCCGTCGTCAGAGATGCAGGACATGGAGTGGTTCCGGGTGAAGTTCTCGCCAGTCAGCGGGCGGACGCGCAGCAGCGCGTCCCTACCGAAAACGTTGATCACAGGATGGGCGAGCGGACGCGCAGAAGCACGTCCCTACCAGACACGGCTGTGGACGCGCAGCAGCGCGTCCCTACCGAAAACGTTGATCACAGGATGGGCGAACGGACGCGCAGAAGCACGTCCCTACCAAAAAATCCCACCCTGAAAATTACGGCCTACGGACTACAGCCTACTCCTTCGGCAGATCCAGGTCGCTCAGGCGCACCGTTTTGCGCGTCCCGAATTTGATGGTCTTCTGACCCTCGCTGCTCAGCTTGCCGTCCTTTTCGAGATTCTCGACCTCCTGCTGCATGGTTTCGGCCAGTTCGACCTCGCCCTGGTTCAGCAGGCGGGTGACGGCACTCTTCAGCTTCTGTGTGGCATTGCCGACATCGCCCGTCTGCAGGTCTTGCAGCGCCCGTGTCTGCAGCTTGAAGGCGCTGATCTTCTCGACAATATTCATCACCGGCGGGTTGACCTGGTTGAGTTGCGCCGGGTCGCCGGTAAAGGTCAGCAGCACATCGACGCGGGCCTTCTCCTGGGCCAGACCGAGAGCCGGAATATCATAGACGGCTTCGGCCTGACCCACACGGTACTGCCCGGCCGGACGCGGGTCCACCAGCAGTTCAATCAGCAGCGTGCGGCCCTGGCCCATCTCCAGTTCGCCCAGCGGGACGCTGACATCCCGATCCGAAATGGGCCGGTAACCCAGGTTGTCAATCAGCGGGATCACCTGCCAGACGGCGCGGGGAGTCACGCCCTGTACCAGCCGCAGGATCAGGTCGGCATTGCGGACGACCGTGGATTGCGCGCGCTGCACGGTATTCTGGAAGTAGTCGGTAATCTTGTCGGGCTGCGCGATATAGTCTGCTGTACCGCCGGAGCGATTCGCCATATCAATGAGCAGATCTTCGTTCCAGTCGCTGCCGACGCCCAGCGCGGTAATCGGCACCCCGCGCTGCCCGGCATCCTCGGCGCGGAGCAGACACTCCTTCTCGTGCTCCGTCTGCCCGTCGGTCAGGAGCAGCATACGCCGAATGCCCGTGTCGCCGACCTTCTCGATCTCGCGCAGGGCGCGCTCGACTGCCGGGGCAATGCGGGTGCCGCCGGCATCACGAATACGGCTGATCTTCGCTTGCAACTCAGGGCGGTTTTGCACCGAGGTTGATGGAATTAGCACCTCGGTGCGATGGTCAAAAATCACAATCGAAACCGTATCCTGCGCATCAAGCAGATCCAGCGCGGTGGTGGCGGCCCGCCGAACCCGGTCAATCTTCTCGCCGCGCATTGAGCCGCTGCGGTCCAGCACAAAACTCACATTGACCGGCATACGCACCTGGGCCACCTGCTGAGTTGGCTGGATCTCCAGTAGCAGATAGGCCACCTGGGCAGTGTTGGTGGCGGCAACAAAGGGGCGCGCAAGCGCTGCTCGCAGATCTACTTCACCGGCCATGAATGTCATCTCCTTTGTATACTTATCCAGGTTGAGTTGGTGTTAATTGGTCATGATATCGCAGGGAAGCTGCTCCGCCCTGCGTTTGATTTACCTTGTTTTGTCTCATTAGCACTACGTCCGGCGCGGTGCATGAGTTGCACCCCGCCAGCCTGTAGTGTAGCACAGTCCCCGAAAATGTGAAACAATCTTGTTCTTTGTCTCACGCAACAACGCTATCTCCCGGAATGACACCGATCTCAACAAGCATACACTGCTCCCTGGCTGGTCAATAGATCACACATCGCAGGTGACAGACACAGGGGGGTGCTGCAACCTGCGATGTGAAGACGGGCGACCGGACGCCGCCTGTTGCCGACCTATCCGTTCTCGATCTATTGAAAGTGAATGATCCGCAAGAAGTTATCGGCCTTGAGCGACGCGCCACCGACAAGCGCGCCGTCAATATCGGGCTGCGACATCAGTTCATCAACATTGTCCGGCTTCACGCTGCCGCCATACTGAATGCGGATGCTATTGGCGGTATCCGTGCCGTACAACTCGGTCAGCGTCCGGCGGATCGCGGCATGCATCGCCTGCGCATCAGCCGGCGTTGCCGTATCGCCCGTACCAATGGCCCAGATTGGCTCGTAGGCGACCACAACCGACTGCATCTGCGCCGCTGTCACATCGGCCAGGCCGTTGCGTACCTGGTTAACGACAATCTCCTCGGCCTGCCCGCCGTCGCGCTGCGGTTTGCTCTCACCGACGCACATAATCGGGCGCAGATCATTGGCAAGGGCCGCCTTCAGTTTGCGGTTCACGGTTTCATCGGTATCGCCAAACACCTGGCGGCGTTCGCTATGCCCGACAATCACATAGGTACAGCCGACATCCTTGAGCATCTGCGGGGCAATTGCGCCGGTGTACGCGCCTTCCTTCTCGTAGAAGATATCCTGTGCGCCCAGCGCAATCGGTGTGTTTGCCACCAGCTTACTCACTCGCTCCAGCGCCGTATAGGGTGGGCAGACCAGCACCTCACGCTCCTTCAATGTACCCAGACCCTTGAGCAACCCCTCCACCAGTTCCACCGCCTCGCCGGTCGTTTTGTACATTTTCCAGTTCCCTGCCAGTAAGGGAATCCGCATAGCCGTCCTCCTTCGACATGATTATCCAGAATCGTACGCGCACAACCGCAAAACATACCAGCTTTGCCGGGATACTGCAACCTGCCGGGTGGAACCGGGTGTGACGAATTGTTATTGTTCTGCATTATATGGATGTGCTCTTGCCTGCATTCGGCGGCTCCAAGCCGCCGCTCCAAACCACGCGCAACGGAGCGGCGGCTTGGAGCCGCCGTTTCTGCCAACGATGCGTGGCGTTGTGCAAGAACATACGTCACACCCGGTGGAACCGCTCCCAAGGGGCGGTAGGGACATGCTGATGAACGTTGAACATTAAATCCGGACATCGCTGGACCGGAGTCCCGGCTTATGAACGTTGAACATTAAATTCGGACATCCGCTGGACCGGAGTCCCGGCTTCAGCCGGACCAGGCATTCCCGGCAGTCTGCCGCTGTCCCGGCAGGTATTCCACCGGCTAAAGAACGTTGCATGTTCAATCCGGATATTGCCGCTCAGGAGTCCCGGCTTCAGCCGGACCAGGCATTCCCGGCAGTCTGCCGCTGTCCCGGCAGGTATTCCACCGGCTAAAGCCGGGACTCCCGGTCATTTCATATCTGGACTATGCCAGGTTTTCAAACGTCATCAGCCGGGACTCCTGGTCATTTCATATCTGGCCTATGTTTTCAACATTCATAAGCACGTCCGCCCCAGGGTTGACAGGTTAAAAGACCACCCGAGGCAGTACAAATACAAGAACAATCGCAATCGCCACCGTCACACCAAACACCACCGGACTCCAGTTGAGTACCTTCGCGCCATCGAACGGCCCGGCGGGGATCATATTAAACAACCCCAGCCAGGCGTTGATCTGGTAGCCGACAAACGCCATCGCCGACAAAAAGCCGCCGGCGGGGATCGCAAAACTCAACAGCAGAAAGAGCACCGCCAGCGCCAGATTCGTCGCCGGTCCCGCCAGTGCAATCATCCCGCCCTGGCGCTTGGTCAGGTAGCCACGATGCCAGACAGCGCCGGGGGCCGCAATGAAAATACTTGCAAAGGCAATCACAATTGAGAGCAGCAGCCAGGGGTTATTGGCAACAAAGTGTGCCTCTGCGCCATAGTTGCGTGCCACAATGCGGTGGGCCAGTTCGTGTAACAGAAAGCCGATGCCACAGGTTATGGCTGCGATGATCAGGAATGTTAGAAACCCTGGTTGGAGAACCTGTCCACCCACTATAAAGATCGCAAATGCCAGGGATGTTCCGGCCCAGGCCTTCAGTAGTTCAATATTGTCATTGGTGCCACCGGCAAAGGCGCGTTCATCCGGGGACGAGAGAATATTACGCACAGTTCGTTGCTCCTTCTTTCTTTTATCACTTTACACGCGTTACGCGGTGCGTGTTCAAACTGGGCGTTTGACCCGATGAAAACCCGATTCGCCTGCGGCAGCATGGTACTCTTTTTTCTTTTCCATAAAAAATTCGCACACGGTGCAAATTTTTTATGGAAAAGAAAGGAATCTTCCGCCCTGCCGGGTCAACGACCGCGTAACGCGTGTCACTTTATATACTATAGCGGATCAAACGCCCGGTTTGAATGTTCATCGCGTGCAGCGCATCAATGATCATCCTTCCAGGCATGCTCACCCAGCAGGGGCACAAAGCGTACCCCGCTCAGCCGCTCAACCTGAACCTCCTGCTTGCTCCGCGTCAGTCGGAGCAACATCTGGTCATCTCGCCCGCCGACGGGGATCACGAGCCGCCCACCGACGGCCAGTTGCCGGCGCAGTGGATGCGGCACCCAGGGCGATGCGGCGGCGACCACAATTCCGTCGAAGGGGGCATATTCAGGCAGTCCCACCGTGCCGTCACCCTGAAGCACATGTATATTCCCGTAGCCCAGTTCAGCCAGGCGTACACGCGCCGTCTCGGTTAGCGTCGGTACCGTCTCAACCGTGTAAACCTCGGCGGACAGGTGGCTCAACACGGCGGCGGCATACCCCGAACCGGTGCCGATCTCCAGCACCCGCTCATGCCTCTGCAACTGCAACGCCTGGGCCATCAGCGCCACAATAAAGGGTTGCGATATCGTCTGCCCCTCCTCCAGAGGAAGTGCGCGGTCCTCATAGGCCTGTGTGCGGATAGACTCCGGCAGGAAGAGATGCCGCGGCACAGTGCCCATTGCCTGTAGCACCGCGGTATCACTGATACCGCGTCGCCGTAGTTGCGTATGCACCATATGTTCGCGTTTCTGTTCCATAGTAGTTGCATTGTAGCACATCCCGCACGATAACTTTTTGATCACGCTCTTATGACGAAACTATTACATTTCGCACGCAAGACGCATGCTATACTACGTACGGGTATGGTCTCACTCGCTTACTCGTGCATCACCCGCCAGGGCTATACCGGGAGAATTGCCATGACACGTACCAGCAATGATACCGAGTTGATCCGTCAGGCCAAATCCGCTGATCCGCACGCCCTTACAGCCATCTACGAACGCCACGCTTCGGGTATCTATCGTTACATCTACTATCGCATCGGCCATCCCGAACAGGCTGAAGATCTCTGTGCTGAAGTGTTCCTCCGTATGTTAGAGGGAATAACCACCTACGAAGATCGCGGTTGGTCCCTCGCCACCTGGCTCTATCGTATCGCACGCGACCGAACCACGGATATGCTACGCCGCCATGCCCGCAGTCCCCTCCCCTTAGATCAGATGGACGATATATGCGACGGTCCTGAGACGCTTCTGGCTACGCAGTTCGACTACGAGGAAATCCGGCAGAATCTGCAATGTTTGACTTACAGTCAGCAACAGGTTATTTGGTTGCGTTTTGTGGATGAACTCTCAGTCCAGGAAGTTGCGCAACGCCTGGGGCGTACTGAAGGCTCGGTCAAACAGTTGCAGTATCGCGGGTTGCAGAGCCTGGCGCATCTGCTGCAGTCGGGGAATCCCGGTATGCCTGCCCCAACCTACCGGCGGAAACTTAAATCTGCGCCGGGCAGTGGTATGCGGATTGAGCCAGGTTCGGCTTAATACGAGTAGAGCATTCCAACCAGCGTTCGCCGCCCGCCTCGATGTAGGAAACGCTTCTCTGGAGCAGCAGTCCAATGCCGCTCTCATTGACAGAAGTTACGCGGTGCGTGTCCAAACGGGACGTTTCACCCGGTGGAAGCCCGATTCGCCTGCGGCAGCATGGTACTCTTGTTGCTTTTTCACAAAAACATTCACAACGTGAATGTTTTTGTGAAAAAGCATGCGTTTCTTCCGCCCTGCTGGAGGCGGAATATCTGTCGGGTCAGTGACTGCGTAACGCGTGTCAGTGACTATAATCAACTGCGATCCGGCGAAAAAGTCTATACCTGAGGTGAGCTTCCTCCCGACGTTTTTTTGGTAGGAACACACTTCTGCGCGTCCGCCTCCCTTCCTGCTGCCGGAAATATTCCCGGATAGATGCGGAAGATTGCCACTACCGCTGTTGTCCTCACAACAACCAGGGCCGGGTTACGCGCCCCATCCCCGTGAGAAGATCGACTCCTCCCCGGCCTGGCGTGTCCGGATGCGATAGAGCCGGCGCACAATCTGATCGGCAGCAACAAACATAATAATCAGCGCCTGCACAATCTTGATCAGGTCAATCGACAGCGCGGCGCGTACCTGCATCAGCCGTGCGCCGGTCAGCAGACCGCCCCACAACAGACCTGCCGGGATCATCGCCAGCGGGTTGCTGCGTGCCAGCAGCGCAACGGCAATACTATCGAAGCCCAGCCCCGAGAAAAAGTCGGTTTTCAGCGCCTGCTCTACCCCGAGCACTTCACCCGCGCCCGCCAGCCCCGCGATCATCCCGCTCAGGGCCATCGCCAGGACAATCGTGCGTGGCACCTTGATACCGGCATAGCGCGCCGCCGCCGGGTTAGCCCCGATCGTGCGTAGCTCAAAGCCAATCGTGGTCCGATAGAGCAGCCAGTAGACCAGCAGCACCAGAATAACCGCCATTAAAATGCCGGCGTGCAGATCGGTGCCGGGGATAACCGGGAGTTGGGCCTGCTCGCTGATAAGCTGTGTGCGCGCACTGCTCGGATCATCCGGGTCGCCCAGGAGGTAGGGATCGCGGCTCTTAATCAGCCACTCGGTCAGGCGGATGGCGATATAGTTGAGCATAATGGTATTGATGACCTCGTGCGCACCGGTACGGGCCTTGAGATAGCCCGGAATTGCGCCCCAGAGCATACCACCCACTGCTCCTCCGGCAATCGCCAGCGGCACCAGCAGAATACTCGGCAACCCGGTAAAGGTGATACCGACCAGCACCGACAGCAGCGCCCCGGCGTAGAGTTGGCCTTCCGCACCAATGTTGAAGAGCCCGGCCTTAAACCCGAGCGCCACAGCCAGCCCCGTAATAATAAAGGGCGTGGAGCGCACAATCGTGTTGGCGATGGCCTGGGGGGAACCCAGCGCGCCATCCCACAACCCACCATAGGCCAGCAACCAGCTCTTTCCGGTCAACTCAATGATCATTGCCCCCATCACCAGTGCGGTAAACACGGCGAAGAGCGGAACCAGCAGCGGCGAAACCCATCCCCAGATATCCCGGAAATACATTGACCGTCGCGGTTGTTTATCAACCTCAGTGGGTTTGGCCATGGCATCCTCTCACATCATCAATGGTTGGGTAGCTCACACCCGGCCATCAGCAAGCCTAACTCTTCGCGGTCGGCCTGCGCCGCCTGAAGCGTTGCAATAATGCGGCCCCGGTACATCACGGCAATCCGATCCGACAGGGATAAGATCTCGTCCAGTTCGGCGGAGACCAGCAAGACCGCCGTGCCTTCGTCGCGCTTGCGTACAATCTGCTGGTGGATAAACTCAATCGAGCCGACATCGATACCACGGGTTGGCTGCGCGGCGATCAGCAGTTTGATCGGCCGGGTAAACTCGCGGGCTACAATAAACTTCTGCTGGTTGCCGCCACTCAACGAGCCGGCGGGAACATGGACGCTGGGTGTACGTACATCAAACTCGGCCACCAACCGTTGCGCATGCGTAATGCGTGCCTGTTCATCGCGGAAGATGCCGCGTGCAAAAGGTTTGCGGTAGTACATCTCCAGGATGGCATTATCGGTGAGCGGATAGCTGGTCACCAGACCTTCACGCTGGCGATCTTCGGGAATGTAGGCCACGCCCATCTCGCTGATCCGGCGGGGGGAAGCGCGCGCAACCTCCCGGCCCAGCAGTGAGATACTGCCCGCCACAGCCGGACGCATGCCGGTAAGTGCGGCGACCAGTTCACTCTGCCCATTGCCCTGTACCCCGGCAATTCCCAGGATCTCGCCGGCGCGGACCTCCAGATCGACGCCATCAACAACGACATGTTGGCGATCATCGAGAACACGCAGGTCATGCACCTGCAGCACCAGTTCGGTGGGATTTGCCGCCGTTTTATCAACCTGGAGCAACACCTCGCGCCCGACCATCATCGCCGCCAGATCTTCGCGGGTCGTCCGGTCTGGAGTTGTTCCGCCAACTGCTTTTCCATTGCGCAGCACCATGATGCGGTCAGCAACATCCAGCACCTCGCGTAGTTTATGCGTGATAAAAATAATTGACTTTTGCTGTTCGGTCAGGGTACGCATGATCCGAAAGAGATCATCACTCTCCTGGGGCGTCAGCACGGCGGTTGGTTCATCCAGAATGAGCATGTCGGCGTTGCGATAGAGCGCTTTCACAATCTCAACACGCTGCTGTGCGCCCACGGGTAGATCGGCCACCAGTGCGTCCGGATCGACCTCCAGGCCATACTGCCGCGAGATAGTGCGAATCTGCTCGGCGGCGCGCCGCCGGTCCAGAAATCCGCCTCTGCGCGTCACCTCGGTTCCCAGCATAACATTCTCGGTGACACTCATCACCGGCACGAGTTGGAAATGTTGATGCACCATCCCGATGCCCAGCCGGATCGCATGGTGCGGGCTATCGATGCGCACCGGCTGACCGTTGACCAGGATCTCGCCCGCATCCTGATGATAGAGGCCGTAGAGGATGTTCATGAGGGTTGATTTGCCGGCACCATTCTCACCCAGCAGCGCCAGAATCTCGCCCCGACGCAAACAGAGCGAGACATTATCATTGGCGATAACACCGGGGAATCGTTTTGTAATACCGCGCGCTTCGAGGACAATCGGAGTAGCCGGCTCGCTGATGTCAGTCACGTTGTACCTCAGATTCTGTAGTCCGCAGTTCGTAATCCGTCGTCGTCTGTAGTCTGGCATTGGGTAAGTAACACGACTTACCCAATGCCTCGTTTGGGGGCTTCCTGTGTCTCCGGCAGGAATGAGGTACCATGCTGCCACAGGCAAAACGACACGCCGCTGCGATGAAATGCCGGATGTGTGTACTCACCGCGTCATTTTTGTAAATAACATGCGTTACGCGGTGGACATTCAAACCAGGCATTTGCCTGGATGAACGGTCCGATGCGCCTCCGGCAGGGCGGAAGATCTTCTTCTTTTTCAGGAACACGTTGCACAACGTGCAACGTGTTCCTGAAAAAGATCCATAACGTACCACGCTGCCGCAGGCGAAGCCGGCGTTTGGGTCTGACACCGGGCCGGAACAGGCCCCACCGCGTAACTCGTGTAAATAACATGCGTTACACGGTCACTGAGGAAAGTGGAAACTCTTGTCTATCCCATCCTTCTCACCCCGCTCTGTTCCCTGGCTTGCTGACGCCCGGCCAGCGAGAATATGGGACACTTACGAGCTTCCGCTTCCCTGACTCGGCAGGGCACTTCGCCTCCGGCAGGGCGGAACCGACCATTCTTTTCACGAACATTTGGCTCCTTGAGCCAAATGTTCGTGAAAAAGAGAAAAGAAGCACCATGCTGCCGCAGGCGAAGACCGCTTTTATCTTGTCAAACGTGCAGTTTGAATACCCACCGCGTCATTTTTGTAAATAACATGCGTTACGCGGTTGCTCACCCAAAAGGAATTTTCGCCTCCGGCAGGGCGGAACCGACCATCCTTTTTGGAAAAAAAGTGGCTTGGAGCGCCACTTTTTTTCCAAAAAGATCGAAAAAGTACCATGCTGCCGCAGGCGAAGCCGGCTTCCATCTGGTCAAACGTCCGGTTTGAACGTCCACCGCGTAAGTCCTGTAAATAATCGGTAAACGCAGTTTTATTGTAGCAAAGTTATTGCAGATGCGCGAATCGCTCCCTCAGTCGGTATGATATGCTAAACTAATACCATATATGTGGTATGCCACAGCGAGAATGAGAAAACCTCTGACATCAGCGTCAGGGGAGCATGGAATTACGAACGGCGTATCCGCGTTGTGGATCAGCCGCAACCGGGAATGACAATGCCGCGTTCAGCATAAGGAACCAGCCATGTCCGAATTGCGACAGAACCTTGCGACCCGCGAGTGGGTCATTATTGCCAGTGAGCGTTCCAAACGCCCCAATGCGTTTGCCGAGTCCGCCCACCGAACGCTGACCGAAGAACATAGTGCCTATGACCCGAACTGTCCATTCTGTCCTGGCAATGAAGAGCTTGACCTGGAAGTTGAACGGTTTCCAACAGAAGGACCGTGGCATACCCGGGTCGTGCGCAATAAATTCCCGGCACTGGCAGAAGAGGGCATGCTTACCCGCGTTTTTGACGGCGTCCAGCGCCGGATCGCGGGTGTCGGGCATCACGAGATTGTGGTTGAACATCCCCGGCACAACACGACCCTGGCACTGATGCTGCCCCATGAAATTCAATCAGTGTTGGAGACATTTCAGCAGCGCGGGCAGGAAATCAGTACCGATCATCGGGTTGAACAGATTATCTATTTTAAAAACCATGGTCAGAGTGCCGGGGCATCGCTGCTCCATCCACACTGTCAGATTATTGGGCTACCGGTTGTACCCAACAGTATCCGTCGGCGCATTGATGAAGCGCGTCGCTACTTTGATGACAATGGGCAGTGTGTGTTCTGCTACATGCTTGAGGATGAAATGACGCGGGGCGAACGGGTGATAACCATGAATGAGCATTTTGTGGCCTTTGTGCTCTATGCCGCGCTTTCACCCTTCCACATCTGGATTATTCCCCGCCGCCACAGCGCGAACTTCCTGGATATCCAGCCGGAAGAGATCAGCAGCCTGGCGCAGGTGCTGCAGGAAGTTGTCCACAAGCTCTACGTTGGCCTGCGCGATCCGGACTACAACATGATTATTCGTTCGGGGCCAGTGAAAGAACCGGGCAGCGTCTACTTTCACTGGTATATTTCGCTGGTACCCCGGGTTAACCGGGCTGCCGGGTTTGAGATGGGCAGTGGGATGTACATTAACCCATCACTGCCCGAGGCGAGTGCGGTCTTCCTGCGCGATGTACAGGTCTAGCGGAAGGTGCTCATTAAACGTACGCAGTAGAAGAGGAGGATTAACAGGCTACTCACCTTTCACTGAAAAGGATCGCGTGGGCAGCCTGCATCCATAAACCAGCCAGAGTTCCATCAAGTAGTACCGGTCATTCGTTCAAGCATAGTGCCCCTACCCTCAGTACGACCAGGTATCCCTGACCGTGGGGGCGTAACGAATGGAGATACTACCCACAGTGACAACGATTAAACCGCTTCCGTGGGTTCACCAGTTTCAATGGCCTGCGGCATGCGCGAAAAAATCGCCGTGCGCTCTGCCCGTGTCTCTGCATCCAGGGTATCCAGATACCGCTCCGCATTCTCACGCAGCATGGTAAAGAGTTCAACATCGAGAATAACGCCGGTCGGATAGCCCTTCTGCGTCACAACAATCGGTTGCTGATGCGAGTGCGAGCGCTTAATCAGCGAGGCAAGCGAAGAAGCGGCCTTGGTAATTGGCACAACACCTTCGTTCAGATCGACTTCACCGATAAATTTCTTTGCGTTTTCCATGATTTCCTCCAGAGCCAATGGCTTCAACAGGCCACGTATGCCGCCGGACCACCCGGCGTAGAAACAGCGTGACCAGGCTTACAGAATTGACTTGCTTGCAATGCCGCGAAACACTATTTTCTTCCCGCTGCATGGAGTCCAATCGCGCCGCGGACATTAACCCTCATCCTAGAAAAACAAACCGTACCTCATCACCGCCAAATCCATGAACAGTTCTAGTTAAATGGGAGCCTCGCAGACCTCCTTTGCGGATCACCTGAGCATTCAGATTGCCGGATGTTCCACTACCCTAAACGACAACCTAGGGTTTTCCCTAGTATGCTGACATTGTAGCACACTATACCGACTAGATCAACTGGTTTAAGCCCTTTGCAAACCACCTGAAATTGGTTTGCCGGCAATGTGCCTGATCCTTTTGGCTTACATTGCAAAGATCCGTTAGTTGCCCCCGGTATATTTATGTTAATGGTCGTAGCAATGTTTTCGCGTTCGGGCAGGTAGCGCAGCGCCGGCCACTGCGCCCGTACATTATCTATATGATCCGGATGGCGTGGAGCAGCAGAATATATGCCGCGCTGGTGGTGGCTTTGGAAATAATTGTGTACATGCCGGACCGTTCGTCGGTATGGTCCGTAGGAGTAGGAAGCGGTTGCCGGGGAGTTTTACTTTCTATCAGTATGACTACCTATTCTCAATCCGCTCCCGAAACGCTCCCGTTACTCGCAGGTGCTATACTGACAATAGACCAGAGAAGAGAAAAGTTGTAAGGAAAGGATATGGCGTACTCCTATGCCGGATACTGCCCATACAGTACAAACGTTACAATCAGATATTACCCGGCTCCAGCAGCGGGTAGCGGCGTTAGAGCGGGAGAACCACACGCTGCATGAACAGGTGGTCGGATCAGTACCACTACCGCAAATGTTACCCGGCGAGCAACCGCTTGCCGGCGAACAACTGCGACGGATAGTCCGACAGATGCCCGTCATGCTTACGGTGTTTGATGATCAGGGTACCCTGATTGTCTGGAATGAGGAGGCTGAGCGGATCACCGGCTACCCCGCCGGCGAACTGGTCGGTCAATCCATAACCGCTGTTATGGAAATTATCCGGCCGGATGAACCCTATCGTCTGCATATGATCCAGGAGTGGGCCGCACGCGGAAACAACTTTCGGCACTGGGAGTGGGACGTTGTGGCGCGGGATGGCACGCTGAAAACCCTATCCTGGTCCAATATCTCCCGTGATGTTCCAATTGAGGGATGGTCAAGTTAGGGTCTGGCTGTTGATGTCACCGAGCGCAAACAGGCGACAAATATGCTCTACGAAGCCTAGCAGATGCTAAGGCTCGTCATTGATAATTTGCCGCAGACAATCTTCTGGAAAGACCGTAATCTAACTTATCTGGGGTGTAATCGCCGGTTTGCCCTGGATGCCGGGATTGCCACCCCGGAGGAAGTTGTCGGCAAAACCGATTTCGATATGCCCTGGGTTGAGCCGGCAGAACAGTTCCGGGCTGATGATCAGCAGGTGCTTGCGACGGATACGCCCCAGTACAACATTGAAGTGCCGATCCGGAAAGCCGCTGGCGTACGGGGATGGCTGCGTACAAGTAAGATTTCGCTGCATAACCATACCGGCGAAATCATCGTGCTGCTGGGGATGTATGAAGATATTACGGCATTGAAGGAGCATCAGCAGGAGTTACAGACCTTCAAGGCACTGGTGGAAAATGCGCCCGATGCAATTGGCGTTGCTCATTCGGATGGACAACTCATCTATGCCAATGCTGCTTTCTACACGCAGTTTGGTATCACAGATCTGGCCGGTGGATTAACTATTGAGGAACTGGTTCCGCCGGAGGAACGGGTACAGCAGAGTCAGGACTCGGTTGATGGAACAATGCAGCAGGGTTTCTGGCGCGGTGAGATAACGTATCAGCGGCGGGATGGCAGCCGATTTCCGGGGGATGTCGCCACTTTTGTTATTCGTGATGCGGCTGACCAACCCCTCGCCGTGGGCGCGATTATCCGCGATATTGGTGAACGCAAAGCGATGGAAGATGAACTGCGCCAGAGTGAGGCGCGCAATCGGGCGCTTCTGACCGGCATACCGGACCTGATGTTCCGGATCAGTCGGGATGGTACGTTCCTGGATTACCAGTCAGGGAATGTTACCGAGTTCTACGCCGATCCGGATACGATCATTGGGAAACATGTGCGAGAAGTGTTGCCGCCGGAAGCCTCAAGCATATACATGGAAACAAGCCGGCAGGTGTTTGCCTCTGGTGAGGCCCAGGCATTTGTTCAAATACTGCCAATGCCGACGGGCATGCGCACCTTTGAAACCCGCATGGTAGCCAGTGGCGATAATGAAACGATTGCCCTCGTGCGCGATATTACCGAGCAGACGCAGGCCCAGGAAGAACGGGCCGCCCTGAAGCAGATTCAGGACTTACGCAGTTGACATGCAAACCGGACGTTTCACCCGCTGGAAGTCCGATTCGCCTGCGGCAGCGTGGTACATGATGTTCTTTTTCACGAAAATTTTACACTTTGTGTAAAATTTTCGTGAAAA
>DAOTUI010000170.1:0-24591 GCA_034437035.1 Chloroflexaceae bacterium | reverse complement strand
CGGAACGAGTTCATAAAAATTCCCCACGAGCGGGTCAAAAACGGCCACATGGGAAGCATCTCGTCCCACATGGTGATGAAAATTGCAGAAATGTTTTACACGTTACGAAATCGTGTACACCAAAGTGGGGAGAGTGTTCCGAATCTTGTCGCTTTTTCAGACTCAAGTGGGATGAAAATTCCATTTAGTGCCCCAAAAAATAAGCGAACGGTAAGGCTACACTTCAAAAGAACACAAGTTCTATACACAACAGGAGTTACGCGGTCACGAACCTGGCAGGATCTGTTGCCGCCGGCAGG
This sequence comes from Chloroflexaceae bacterium, assembly GCA_034437035.1. GTDB lineage: Bacteria > Chloroflexota > Chloroflexia > Chloroflexales > Chloroflexaceae > CAKZQX01. Next base: position 24,292 of record DAOTUI010000170.1, on the reverse strand, counting down.
GCGGAAGATTCCATGCTGCCGCGGGCGAGTCCGGCTTGCATCAGATTAACCGCCTGGTCTGAATGCCCACCCCGTACTGTATATGCTGCAGCTTCATGAAGTGGTGCTTCCATGTCCGATAGGCATGCCGTCCTGGTGCTGTTGTCACTGCTGTCGCTCGGCATCAAAGGTATTCGGCTGGGACCAACCCTGCCCGCGTTCCTGTCGCCAAACGTGGCCGATTTCCTGGTCAGGACGTTCGATATTAAACCAATCGACAGTGTTGCCACTGATGTTGCCGCAATGCCGGCGGGGAACTAGGTTGTGTTGACATTTGACACATGTGTCATCATGGATGTATGAGAACGTTACGCAATGACCAATGGCAGAAAATACGCGACGTTCTGGAACAATGTCCGGATGTGTACCTCGGCACCGAGGCGAACAGCCGTCGTTTCATTGAAGCGGTACTCTGGATCAATCGCACTGGTGCGTCCTGGCGGGATCTGCCGCCGCGCTACGGCAACTGGAATAGCAGCTACAAGCGCTTTGCGCGCTGGTGTGACCAGGGCATCTGGGGGCAGATGCTGGCCCATTTCGCGGATGATCCGGATATGGAGCACCTGATCCTCGATAGCACGGTGGTGCGTGCATATCCCTGTGCCGCTGGAGCCAGGAAAAAACCGGCGGCCAGGATGCACAGGCGCTCGGACGCAGTCGCGGGGGCTTCAGCACCAAAATCCACGTCAGTGTGGATGGGGTGGGCAACCCGTTGCGGTTGATCCTCACCCCGGGACAGGCTGGCGATAGCCCGCAGGCGGCACACGTGTTGGCCGGATTGTCCCCCGAACGGGTCATTGGGGATCGTGCCTACGATACGAATGATCTGCGCCAACAGCTTGCGGACCAGGGCGCAGAAGCGGTCATCCCCGCGCACCCTAGGCGCACGGAGCCCATTGCCTACGATACCCACTGGTATAAAGAGCGGCATCTGGTGGAGTGTTTCATCAATAAAATCAAGCATTTTCGTCGGGTCTTTTCGCGCTTCGAGAAACTGGACAGTCGGTATATGGGCTTCCTGCAGTTTACCAGTGTCCTGATCTGGTTGTGCTGCATGTCAAATGTCAACAGAACCTAGTGCGAAGCTGGAGTGCGTCTGGTGGAATTGCCCTGCGGCGCTCTGGGCATCATGTCGGAGTTACCCTGTGAGAAACAGACCCGCTGGTTGATCAAGCAATAAGAGGATAGCGTCTGCGCCTTCGGCGGGCGCAGACGTATCCATGCATGCATACAGCACCAGGAGAAACAGGGCAGCAGTTATGCCGGCGATGAGCAGGCGGGAAAACACGGACATCAACCATCTCCTTTCGGCTGGTGGTTATCGCTACTCCACTCAAGTGCAGCGTGTATCAAACGCTGCACATCGCTTTCAGGACGTACGCGGTGGACGTGCAAACCGGGCGTTTCACCCGATGGAAGCCCGATGCGCCTGCGGCAGCAAGGGACGCTCGTATCTTTTTCCCGAAATTTTTGCATGTTATGCAAAAACTTCGGGAAAACGGTGGTCTGTTCCGCCCTGCCGGAGGCGAAATACATCGCCAGATGGAGAACTGCGTAAGTCCTGGCTTTGTTTATTGGCACATGCTTCCTCCATAGCACTACCTCACTTATTCTGGTTTGCTATCGTGTATATGTACTACCTGATCCAGACCGAAATGCCTGATGGTGTAGACCAATCCCAGCGTACAGGTAGTCAACATGATCATCAGCAGCGCCGGCGGAGCAGCCTGCGTGTAAATCGAGTCATTCGCTGCTTCCCAGATCCGTATCGAGAGTGTATCAAAGCCGGGTGGGCGGAGAATGACCAGCAGCGGTAGCTCTTTCATCGCCGTGGCAAACGCCGGCGCCCAGCCTGCCAGCAGCCCCGGTGCCGCCAGCGGAAACGTTACACGCCAGAGGGTGGCACCGATTCCCGCTCCTAATGTCTGAGCAGCCTGTTCAAGCGTGGGCGACACAAACGCCAGCGTGGCTTCTGTTGTTGTCAATGTTTTCGGCAGCAGTCGGAAGGCCAGACCGCACACGAGCGCCACGAGCGTTGCGTACAACGGCGTACGCAAGAAAAACATGAGAAAGCCCAGGCCAATCAGAATGCCTGGTAGGGCAAAGGCAATTTTGCTCAAATTAAGCAATGTTTGCGCATATACGCCACGATAGCGCGCGGCCAGGAAGACCGGGGCAACGGCCAGCGCAGTTGCCGACGTAGCCGCCAATACAGCCACGAGCAGGCTGTTCCAACCATAGCGCCAGATCGTCTCAGACCCTACACTCCAGATGCGATCAATGGCGGTAGGGGCCACGATGCCCCGTATCGTCAACCCGCTTAACACCAGCAGCGGCAGAAACAGTGCAAGTGTTGCCAGCCCGAACACACCAGCGAACGCCGGCCAGCGCCAGCGCTGCAGGTGCAGTAGTCGCCGGGGTTGCCAGGTGCCCGCACGGGTATACACCCGATCACGCTGGTTAATCCATGCCTCGCCCCCTAGCAGGAGGAGACTAAGGCCAATCAACCCCAGGCTCACGATAGAGGCAGCCTCACGACCCACCGTGCCCGCAAACTGGCGGTAGACGGCGGTGGTAAATGTCTGGTAACGCAGCAGCGCCACCGTGCCGAAGTCGGACAGGACATACAGGCCCACCAGCAATCCGCCTGATGCGATGGCAGGCAACAGCATTGGTACGGTCAGTGAGCAGAACACCTGCACCGGCCCGCGCCCGGAGACACGCGCCGCCTCATCCAGGGTAATATCGAGCGCGCGCAGTGCCGCTGACACGGCCAGAAACACAAATGGGAAGGTATAGAGCGCCATAATCACGGTCACGCCTCCCAGCGTGAACAGCGGTGGCAGTGGAAATTGATGGCGCTCGAAGCCGAGATACTGCATCGCAAGCTGATCGATGAAGCCGCCCCGGCGCAGCAGAAACATTGCGCAGACCGCCGCCACATAACCCGGAATCGCCAGTGGGAGGGCCAGCAACCAGCGCCAGATCGTGCGTCCTGGCAGGTCGGTGCGCTCCACCAGCCATGCCGTCACCGTGCCGATGATGCACGTACCAGTCACTACCGTCGCAACCAGTGCCAGCGTATTGCCAAGCAACCGGGGCAGTTGCCCCACTATGAGCTGTCGCCATAGATCCGGCCGGGCCTGCAGGGCGTGATAGGTAATATAGATGAGGGGCATCGCTGCCAGCAGGCAGACGACTGTGGCGATACTCACCAGTAGCCAGGGGAGACGTGGTCGCGTGCGCCACCCGGGTGATGACGGAGCATGGGACGGCAATGAGAGCTTATGGTGTTGCCGGGTCTGCCAGTCCAAACTCATCTCCTAGTTGTTGTACCCATGCACCAATTCGTTCGTCGGTCAAATCCGGCTGGTTATCATAATCCAGCGCCAGACCCATAAAACAGTCGTTTTCCACAGCCAGAGATGCATTAAATTGATACCCGTTTGTCGGCCGGCGTCCAACCAGCACCGCCCCCTGCTGCCGGCAGATGTTGCCGACAATGCCGAGCGCATCCAGAAAGGTATCCGGGTAGCCGATCGGGTCGCCGGGACCAAACAACGCGATCTGCTTGCCACGCAGGTCTTTCTTCTGAAGACGTTTCTTGCGTAACACCGCTTCCCAATCAGCCTGCAACTGCCCGACATACCATGTCGGCACGCCTAGAATGAGCTTGTTGTACGCATCCAGTTCGCGTAGGCGCATGTCATCGAGAATGTTAATGACCTGCACCAGACCTGATTGGATACGCGCGAATGCTTGCTGAATGCGTTCAGCAGCATCTTCGGTGTTGCCGGTTGAGCTGCCGTAGTAGAGCACAATCTCGGGCATACTGAGAATTCCTTTGATACCGACCGCCTTTTGGCCGGCATATCATCACTGATTTCTGACTTCCATCTGCCGACGACGCTGCCGGCGCAGGTTGTCCACGCCAAGCTCGCGGCGCTGCATATGACCGGCAAGGTAGTAACTGCCAACCACAACGACAACTGCCAGGAACTGACTCAGCATTGTTTCCCAGGTTGGATAGACCCCAAACCAGAGCCCCATCCAGTAGGGCAGGTTCAACCCGACAATCGGCGTGACCGGCAACCAGCCAACGATCTGCATCACATGAATGGTTGAGCCGACCATATTGGTCAGCACGACACCAATCAGAATGCCCGTCAGGATAAGCATCTGCATAATGGGCAGCTTTTTCTGGAGCGTAAACAATGCAAAGCCGGAAACCAGCACGCCGATCAACCCCAGCGTCACGCCCTGGAGCACAACCCAGACACCCGCTTCCAGCACGAGTGCCTGGAGAAACAGCACCGTCTCGAAACCCTCGCGGTAGACACTGGTGAATCCGAGTAGCGCAAAGCCGATCATCTGGCCGGTGCTGCCGCGCAACAGGCGGCGTTTCCGCTGGTTAAAGCGGCTGATCCAGTCGTCCCAGTAGACATTATGAAAAAACCAGTTGGTAATCACTAACAGCACAATAATCGCAATCACTGAGACAATCGCCTCCAGCCGTTCACCAAAGCGGCTGAATGAAAGCAACACCTGATGTGCGAGCCACCAGGTCAGCGCGGAGGCAAGCAATGCCACCCACATCCCGCCAAACATCGGGCGACGATAGACCGCATACGCGCCGGTCATGCTTGCCATCAGGATGGAGAGAATGATCACGGCTTCAAAGCCTTCCCGAAAGACGATAATTGTCGCGTTCGTAATCACCACCAGCGGTTCGGCACCTGTCGTCAGCACATCCTGGGCTTCGGCCAGCGAACGGTCAATCGCGCTGCGAATCCGGGCTATCTCCACCGGCGATGCGCGGGCGGCAATCGCCTGTGCGAAGCCCATCTGCCCGGCGTGGCCCTGCCAGAAGAGTGCATCGATGCGTTCAACCAGTTGCGGCGCAACCGCCAGCAGGCGCAGTTCCGGCCCGGCGTCGAAGATGGCATAGGCCTGGATGCGTGTGTTCTCGGCCACGTCATACTCGCCGTTCTGCACATCAACCAGCATGTCATCTAACAAGGTGGCGATGACCATGAATGAACCGGATGTGTCCTCGGACAGCGTTTGCTCACCCAGTGTGTGCTCCACCAGCCCCAACGCCGCCTCAACCTGATTCTGCACGATCTGCGGGTCATCCAGCGCCAGCATCACGGTTTCCATGTCCGCGAGCAGTACGGCCAGCCGGTCGGCAGCTTCGGCATCGACTGCTGCGATGCGCGGACGCAACTCCTGGAAGAACGCCTCGGCCTGGTCACGGAAGGTCAGCGCCTCGCGGTATTCGGTCTCAATCGTGATCGCGCCATTGCGCACACCATCTTTGTACTCGATATATACCAGGTCGATGAAGAGATAGAGCAACTCGCTGCGGCGTGTAACTTCTTCCAGCGACAGCGCGACAGGCTGATAGTCGCCAAGTTGGGCGCGGATCGCGTCTATTTCAGCCTCCACGGTCGGCCAATCCTGGTTCAGGGTGGCAGATTGCAGAGCAGCAAACTGTTCGTCCAGCGCATCCGCCGCCAGAGGGGTTTGCTTGTCGGCAAAGTCAGCACGCAAGATTTCAAAATAACCCGTTGCCAGCCCGACCCACTCGGCAGCGCGGTTGGCATAGCCACGCCCAACGGCATCCTCAAGCTGATTGAGTGACTCGCGCAGCCGGAAGAAATAGGTATCGCGCAGGTCGTCGGCCACCACGGCCAGCGCCGTGTCTCGTGCGGTTTGCCCTTGCTCCACCGCGACCACCGCTTCGGCGGCAGGGTTATCCACCGTATTGACCTTCGTCGATTGGCGATACTCACGCAACTGGAGCCACGCCAGCGCCTCCTCGCTGTCACCGTTGGTGAGCGTCTGCCGGGCAGCCAGGAAGCTGCCGTGGAGCAGGGTCGTCCAGATCGTGCCGCGCAGGAGGGCCAGTTGGGCAGTTTCGCCGGTTGCGGCTGCCTGCTGTGCCGCATCCAGCAGCGGCGTAAGGCGGGCCGCCTGATCGGGAGCATGTGTCGCCAGCGTCGGCTGGAGCGCCGTTGTATAGGCGGTACGTGCATCGGCAACCTGTTCGGCTGCGGTGGCATAGACGGCTTGTGGATCGTCGGCGCGTGCCGCAGCGAGCAGTTCGGCCTGCGCCTGAAACAGGTTATCACGCATCATGTCGGCGGTCTGCCAGTAGGGCCGTGACGCGGCATGGCCGGGTATGGCGACAAGTCCCAGACTGATGCAGCCCAGTAACAGCACAAGGAACCAGTGAGAACCAGAGCGTGGCATGCAATCTCCTTGGTTATGATGAGCGCACACCCGCCTGTACCTTTGTTTGCTGTCCGCGCCGGAAGCTCAGTGCGAACGTCATGACAAGGGCAACCACAAAGAGCAGTTGGGCGAGCGTCGTTTCAACAGTTGGGAAAATACCCAGAATCTCCATCAGCAGCAGATGTTCGGGAACAATGGGCAGCAGCGTCACGCTGACTACCCCGGCTTCTTGTAGTTCGCGGATGCCGGAGCCAGTGAAACTGAAGGCCAGTAGCAGTAACAGCACACCCGTCACAGTGAAGAAGGGTTTGAGTGGCAACCGCTGCCCCAGGTGCAGGATGGCGTAGGCCACCGCTAGAATAATACTCAGCCCGACCAGAAAGCCACCCAGCACCCACGCGGGATCGGCGTCAAACAGGAGCGCCTGATAGAACAGCACCGTCTCGAAGCCTTCGCGGTAGACTACCGTGAAACCCAGTGCCGCCAACCCAAACGCCGAGCCGCTGCTGATTGCCTGTCCCACGTTTTGCTTGACAAACGCCAGCCAGTCGAGCACATACACCTTGTGAAACAGCCAGTTGGTGACATAGAACAGCACAGCGACGGCGATCAAGCTGGTCAGGCCCTCGATCAGCTCGCGGTTGGCAACCGTGATGGTGATAATCGTACTGGCGGCCCACCAGGTCGCCAGACTCAACCCGATGGCCGCGAGCACACCGCCATAGACCCAGGTACGATACTTCTGCGGTTCGCCAGTGGTTCGCAGATAGCCTACGATAGCACCGATAATGAGCACTGCTTCCAGCCCTTCGCGCACAATGATCGCGAGACTGTTCAACGCGGCAAAGATGCCGGTCAGCCCGCTCGCCAGCACCGTGTCGGCTTCAGCGAGGCGGGGTTTGATCCGGTCAATGACGGCGGCAATCCGGGCCGGCGCAGCCTCTGCACGGATCAGCACCGCCAGCCCGGGTTCGCCATGAATGCCCTCCCAGAACAACCCTTCCAGTTCGCGCGAGAGCAGCGGCATACGGTTGGCGAGCCGCTGTTCGGGGCCGCCTTCAAAGACAGCGTAGGCTTCCAGGCGCGTACGCTCAGCATCGTCGTAGCGTCCTTCCTCGGCGGCAACAACGACTCCATCCAGCAAGGTCGTAATCACCGTAAACGATGCGCCCGCGTCGCCGGCGGCCGGCTCAATCGCCAGGGTGGTTTCGATCAGGTCGAGCGCCTCCGCCACGAGGGTCTCAACCCGGGCTGAGTCACCCAGGCTCTCCATAATCATGTCAATCTCGGTGAAGATCGCGTTAAGCCGCTCGGCGGCCGCCGGATCACGCGCTTCCAGAGTGGGGCGCAACTCCTGATAGATGGCAACGGCCTGCTCATGGAAGGTCTGGGCTTCGTAGTATTCGATGGGGATGGTGATTTCACCGTTGCGTACACCATCTTTGTATTCGATGTAAATCAGGTCAGTAAAGGTGTAGAGCAGTGTGCCGCGGTCGGCAATTGTTGCCGCGTCCAGTGCAATCGGCTGGTAACCGCTCAGGAGGTCAAGCGCTGCCGGCAGGGTGGTTTCGATGCCTGACCAATCGGCGGCAAGCGCCTGCTCGGTCAGCGTTGCCAGCGCTATCTCAACCTCAGCGGCGGCGGACTCGCCCTGTTTGCGCACAAAGTCATCCCGCAGCAGTGCAAAATAGCCCGCAGCACGTCCGGCCCAGTCGGCAGCGCGGGTGGCAAAGCCGTTGTCCGCCGCCGCACCCAGTTCGGCAAGCGCAGCTCGCAGGCGGAAGAAGTAGGTGTCGTTCAGATCGTCACGCACGGTGGCTACGGCTGCATCAGGCAAGATCGCGCCCGCTTGAAGCTGCGCGATTGCCCGTGCCGATGGATTATCAACCGTGCTCACTTTGGTGGACTCGCGGAACTCGCGCAGCCGCAGCCAGGCCGCTGCGGTATCAATCTCGCCGGCTTGCAACGATTGCAGTGCAGCTTCCTGGCTGCCCCACAGCAGCGCCGTCTGCAGTCTCCCGGTAGCGGCGGCCAGCGCGGGAGCATTGGCGGCAGCGGCGGCACTCCGGGCGGCGGCAAACGCTTCCTGTGCAGCCTGATCGGCATCCGGGGCAAGGGTCGCATAGGCAGGCTGTAACTGCCCGGCATAGTGCGCTTGCGCCTGGTCGATCAATGCAATAGCATTGTCTGGTGGGCGGCCCGCCAGGATATCGGCCTGCGCCTGAAACGTCAGTTCACGGATTGTGTCAGCAGCCTGCCAGGGCGTTTGCTGCTGCGCATAGGTGGAGGACACTGCGAGATGGCACAGACTTCCCACCAGAACAAGGAGGCACAGAATTCGCCATCGCCGAAACATCGGGTATTTTTCCCCTTCTCACATTCCAACCTGGTACCATGCTGCACGCACATACTGATACGGTATGTCTCAGCATGTGCGTGCGTTGCTTATGGGATATCGCTACGGATAGATCTACGGCATCCCGGCCGGTTGCACCTGCTCGCGTGCCGTGGGGATACCATCGACCAGCGACTTCAAGTCGATGTCCGCAAGCTTAAACTGTTCCGGGTCAGGCACGCCTTCAGCCAGTGGGATACCTTCGACGATGGGCCATTCGAAGTTGCCCTGTGCATAAATCGTCTGCCCGGTGTCGGAGAGCATAAAGTCGACGAAGGCTTGCGATAGCGCTAACGCTTCGCCCTCGGTGCCCTCCAGAATGCCGATGTTGGTCGAGTTCACAATGAGCCCGAATTGGTCTTCGCCCTGGTCGGGCCAGACGACGCCAACTGGCGCACCCTCTTCCAGCGAGAGGAAGTAGTAGTAGTGATTCACCAGGCCCAACTCAACTTCGCCCGCCCCCACGGCCTGCCGAATGTCGGTGTGACTGCCGGAGAAGAGCGTGTTGTTCGCCACCAACCCCTCGATCCAGGCAGTTGTGGCCTCTTCACCGATCAGCCGATTGAGAGCAACAATGGTTGCCATCATCGCGCCGTTCGTGCTATCGGCGGAACCGATGCGGCCTGACCACTCCGGCTCGGCCAGCGCGGTCAGCGCGGTCGGTACCTCCTCCGCGCTCAGCAGATCCGTGTTATACATCAGCACACGCCCGCGCAGCGTTAACGCAGCCCAACTGCCATCGTCAGCCCGATACTGCACTGGTACATTCATAACTCGTTCTGCATCGTTGGGCAGAAAGACCCCCTCGTTGTACAGATCTTCCATAGTCAGGGTGTCACTATTAATGACAGGAGTTACGCGGTTGATCTACAAACCGGATGTTTCACCCGATGAAAGCCGGCTTCGCCTGCGGCAGCATGGTACTCTTTTTATCTTTATCATAAAAAATTTGCACTCTGTGTAAATTTTTTATGATAAAGATCTAGAATCTTCCGCCCTGCCGGAGGCGAAGCGGGCCGTTCATCCAGATGAACACCTGATTTGGAACCGACCGCGTAACTCCTGTTAATGAACACATTGGCCTGCTCTTCAAGAATGCGTGCGCCCAATTCACTGTTACTACCACGTACTACCGTGACGGTGATATCGGGGTATTGTTCATTAAAGGCTTCCAGCACACCATTGATGAGGGCTTCGCCACGGGTGGTGTAGAGCACAATCTCACCACTCAGGCCGGCATCACCGGTTTCCGCGGTAGACACAGCCTCCTCCGGTGCAACCTCCGCACCGGTTTCCGGAACCTCCGCATCCGGTGCATCGGCGGGTGCGTCGCCGGCAACTTCAATTTCCAGTTCATCGGCAGCCTGTGCAACCAGGGCCGCCAGGTTGGTGGCCTGATCCTGAGCTTCGGTACCAAACAGGTCGGCTTCTTCGGCGGTGAAGACGCGCCCGCCCCGCTCTTGCTGATACAGGTCATCGACATAGTCGATCAGGTCGGCATATCCCTGCTCGATCTGGGCGTGCAGTTCCGCGTTTTCCTGCGCCACCAGCACGCCCACATTCTCGTAGGTCACATTCAGGCCGTTCAGAATACCGTTAATGTCGAAGAGGCGACTGACCGCAGTGAAGCCTTGCTCCTCCGCTTCGTTACCACTTACAAAGGTTGATAGCTTCCACTGCTCGAAGTACTCGTTCATTGTGGGCACCATCACCACCATCGCGGTGAAGACGTCACTCAGCGTCGGCTCCCACTCCTCCACCGCGCCCTGCATCTCGGCGGTTGCCGCATCCAGCCCCTGCGCCGTGCCCAGCAGCACATTGGCATCGGGCAGCACTTCGCTCGGCTCGATGTCCCCATCGCCATTGAGGTCCACCTCTAACCCCACGAACTCGGGATTGGTGCCCCATAGCGCCGGTTCGGTCAGGTTGTGGAAAAAATTGCCGGGGCTTTCCAGTACGGTGCCGTCGGGCAGTTCGAGTTCCCACTCCAGCGCTTCGGCAGGGTCAACCGAGGCCGGAGGGCCGGCATCAATCCAGGTATCGTAGTAGGCCAGCGCGGGCACCCCGGCGATGATGCCTTCATCCAGTTCGTAGAAGGTACTTGCCAGGAGCCAGTCCTCGCGTGCTTGCTCGATCAAGTCAATCAACTCCGGTTTGTTCGCTTCCCAGGTGGCTTCATAGTCAAAACCGTTGGCTTCAATGATCGCGTAATACTCCTGCGTCGTGGTCAGCAGGGCGGTTGTGCCGGCGCGCATCTGCTCGGCGTTCTCAATGGTGTAGGTCTTGATTGCTGCCAGATCGGCCACGGCTGTCGGGTCTTCTTGATCAGCCGGCTCTGCGGCGACCTCGGTCGGCGCTTCAGTTGGCGGTTCTTCTTCAGCGGTTGATGCTTCCGTTGGAACATCCGCTACTTCTGTCACTGCCGGCTCTTCCATTTCTGTTTCGGCCGGGGGTTGACTGCCGCAGGCCGCCAGGATCATCACGATCACCAGATAAACGCCCGCCCACAGGCGCCATTGATATCTGCCGCGCATACATTCTTCTCTTTCCATTTGTACTTCCGTGACTACTCGCTCGATCTTCACACCGACCTGTTCCCGAATTATTATGGGGGAGAACGCGCCAATACCATGGTAGGTTCCATTCCGTTCTAGCGTAGTATAAGTACCGCTATCGATAGCGGCAGAACAATTCTGGTGAGTTAGTTCAATAAATTCGTATGCGATGACTGCTCCTGCACTTCAACTGGCCTTAGCGTTGTAACCGCCTTGCGGCACATTGCCACCAGGATCGGCAGTTGAGCCGGAAACAGGCACAGGATCGTCTGGTCAAAGAGCAGGACCAGCACATGCTGTTTACACGCAAAGAAGACCCGGCGTGGTCCGGCGTAGGCGATGATGTCACCCAGGTTATAGGGTGATAATCCGGCAGCCAGCAGGTTCGTCAGCACAATAAAATCAGCATGATTACAGATGAGACATACCGCGCCGAGATCAAGCAATATGTTCCCATCTTCCAGACGAAGGATTGCCCAGCCACGTCCGTCCATCGCCGGCAGACGCTGTTCTTCCGTTTTAGCCATAGCATATACTCCTTGATTAGTTGCGCGAGATATGGGGTAGTGGGGGCGTACCCATACCCTGCGCCGGCCCCAGAACCTCGATTGTTCGCCGGCATAACGTTGACAGACGCGCGAACTCATGCGGTTGGAACCGTAGGATCGTCTGCTCAATGCCGATGATGATCGTATGCGTACGGTGACAGTAACGCAGTACTCGCTGTGGTGGCGTGGTAGCGGTAATATTTCCGCGCGCGGCAAAGCGCTGTCCCAATGCGACAAAGTCACAGAAGCGTCGAAACAGCAATTCCGGCAGGAGCAATCCCGCCTACCCCAGGTCAAGTTGCACGCTGCTGTCGGGCAGGGCAAATGTGGCCCAATCTGCACCATCCTGGGCAAGCATCCGTCGCTGATACAGATCATCCTCCATGAAATCCTTCCCGTTATTCACACGAGTTACGCGGTCACGAACCCAGAAGGAAATCTCGCCTCCGGCAGGGCGGAAGATCCCAAGTCTTTTTCACAAAAAATTTACAGACAGTGCAAATTTTTTGTGAAAAAAGATAAAAGCGTACCATGCTGCCGCAGGCGAAGCCGGCTTTCACGGCAGTCCGTGTCTCATTTGAACACCTGCCGCGTAACGCGTGTTATCCAGCGCAACTGGTTTTGAGACTCCGTTCCCGGCCTATAGTCTGATGCCCAGTTGGGCGTATGCTGACAGGGGCGTGGCTGTCCCCGCCTCGTCCAGCAGCCGGTGGTTGCTCAACTCCAACACGTAGGTGTGCGCTCCATGCGTATCGGTAACAATAACGCGCCGCAGTGCCGGCAGCCAGCAGTTGCTGACAGCGACGTACCGATCCGTGTATGCCGCACTACGCGCGATACTCCCGCCGGCTTGATCCTGAAAGACGATAGTAAAGTGCTTCGGCAGATGGCGTCCATCCGGTAGGGTGTGGACATCAAGAAGAGAGATGGTAAATTTCTGGTCGCCCATCACCCGATAGACCTGGGTGATCCGGTCATCGCAGACCCGATAGTATGACTGGAGTGGATCGCCATGCAGATTGATCCGAACCCCGAGGGGATGATACGTTGTGTCCAGCGTCAGCGTGTAGCGTCCATCGCGCTCGGCAAACGGGGTAGGCCAGCGATGCCCCAGGATAGACTGCAGTTCGCGTGCGGCCCAGGCGTGGGCTGCGGTATCCGGGAGTGTCACGGTGATATGCCGTGGGGTGTAGCCGGTCACGCTTCCGTGCGATGTCTGGTCGTCAATCTGGACCATCAGATCAGCCTGAAACCCGGGAAACCCGAGTGGCAGTTTATAATTCTGCGCTGCGGCGGCCTCCAGCAGCGCGCGGGCCTGCGGGTCATCCTGTACCTCCTGGACACCAATATGCTCTGTTTCCATGGCACTGCTCCTTATCTTTTCACGAGTGTTTCTTCGGTACACAACTGGTCGTCTGGTCGCCGACAATAACCAGACACGACGGCGTATGATCAGACGCGGGCATGCGGTTAGTTCCGGCTCAACCGTACACCCGGCGTGCGCGCAGGATCAATCCCAGGAAAAATGGTCCTCCGACGAAGGCGGTGATCAGTCCCACGGGGATTTCGGCCGGAGCCACAATCGTACGTGCCAGGAGATCGGCCAGGATAAGCAGCGTTGCACCACCCAGCGCCGAGGCCGGCAGCAGGAAGCGATGATCCGGCCCGGCCATCAACCGGATGATGTGTGGGACAATTAAACCGATAAAGCCAATTGGCCCGGCCATCGCTACCGCCGCGCCGGTTGCCAGCGCCGCCAGTAGCACTGCTCCCCGCTTGATCGGCTCGATGGCGACACCGAGATGCCGCGCCTCAGCCTCGCCCAGCGCAAACAGATTCAGCGCCCGACTGAACAGGGGCGCGAGCAGGAGTACCGCAATGATGCATGGCGCGGCCCCCAGCACCATTTCCCAGAGCGTACCGCTCAGGCCACCCATCGTCCAGAACACAATTGAGCGCAGCTCCGGGTCATCGGCCAGATATGTCAGCAACCCGGTCGCCGCGCCGGCCAGGGCATTTAGTGCCAGCCCGATCAACAGCATTGTGGCGACATCTGTGCGCCCATGCCGCTGCGATAGGCGGTAGACCAGCAGCGTCGTCAGGACACCGCCCACGAAGGCGACGGTCGGCAGGGTAAAGATTCCCAGGGGCGCAAAGCCCAGCACAATAACCGCAACCGCGCCCAGCGCTGCGCCACTGCTGACGCCAATCAACCCCGGATCGGCCAGCGGGTTGCGAAACACACCCTGCAACAGGGCACCCGCCACCGCCAGACCTCCGCCGACCAGTGCTCCCAACAACACGCGGGGCAACCGGATCACCCAGAGCACCGCCTCTTGCTGCTGCGCAATCGGAGTATCCAGGGTCATGCCGGCTTTGTTGAGCAGAATCGCCAGCGCCACATCCGGCGGAACCGCCACCGGGCCAATGCCGACACTGACGAACAGCGCCGCCAGCAGGAGCAACAGCAGGAGCAACAGCAGCAGCGGCATTGGCATACGGACACTTCCTGCAGGAAGGCGTGGTCGGGCCATTGTTAACCGTCGTATCAGCATATCGGCTCATCTCTACTGTTCGTATGCGTGTTCACTCTGCTAACTCCGGGTGGAATGCCTGTGTAAGATCCTGCAGCGCCTGCCCGGCGCGTGGCCCCATACCGAGCAGATAGAGATCATCCATTGCCACCACGCGCCGATCCCGGCCGGCGAGCGTCTCGGCGAGACCGGGAATGGCAAGCAGACCATCAATTCCACCCACAGACTCCAACCCATGCTCCAGAACCAGAAAGACATCCGGCTGGGCAGCAACAACGGTTTCCGGACTGAGTGCCTCAAAGCCTTCAAGCCCGGCCTCCGCTGCCGCATTAATCCCCCCCGCAGCGGTAATCATCACATCGACCGGGGTATCTTTCCCGGCAACCGCCTGGGTGGTTGTACCCCGCAGGTAGAAAAAGATGACGCGCGGCGCGGGACTGGTTGCCTGCTCCCGCAGTGCCTGCGCTGCGGCAAAATCAGCCGTGATCTGTTCAACTAACGCCGCGCCCCGTTCCGGCACACCCAGCGCCTCCGCCACAAACCGGACCTTCTGAAGCGGCGAGTCGAGGGTGATCGGGTCGGCCCCGATGACAACCGGCACACCGGCGGCGCTCACCTGCTGCAGCACTTCCGGCGGCCCGGCCGCCTCATCGCCGATCACAACGGTCGGGTTGAGTGCGAGCAACCCCTCAGCGTTTAGATTCCGCTGGTAGCCAATTTTGGGTAACTCCGCCGCTTCCGGCGGATAGCCGGCGCTGATATCCACGCCCACCAGATTGGCTCCCAACCCCAGGGCAAACACGATTTCGGTGATGTCACCATTGAGGCTGATGATCCGCTCAACCGATGTCACCGTCACCGCCTGGTCGTTGATATCCGTGATCGTAGTAGGCAGTTGCGGTGACTCTGCCCCGGCGCTGCTGATCGCCGTTGCGGTGGCTACAGCCGTGGTGACGGAGGGAGTAGGGTGAACCGTTGCCCGCAAAAGCGCCGTTGGTTCGGGGGCAACGGTGGGCGAGGGAGCCGTGGCCGCACTGCCGGGCGCGGTACATGCCGAGAGCAGCAGCAGTGAACAGGACAGGGAGATAATCAGAGAAACATGGCGGCAGATGCGTACCGAGATCGAACGGTATGGAACAGGCATGCTCAACTCGCTTTCCAGGTGTATGCCGGTGTTCCTGGTGACACCAGAACAAGTGGAATATCCATCGTCGGGTGCGGCCGGACAACAATCGGCACGCGGTAGACCTGTTCCAATAGCCGCGCGTCCAGAACTTCCCAGGGCGTCCCCAGGGTACAGAGCCGCCCGGCAGTCATCAGGCCGATGCGATCGGCATAGGTCGCCGCCAGGTTTACATCGTGCAGGATTGCCAGTACCGCTCCTCCCGCTGTCGCAACTGCCCGTGCCAATTGCATAGTTGCATACTGATGACGCAGATCCAGCGCAGCGGTTGGCTCGTCGAGCAGCAGGATGGGCGCGGTCTGCGCAAGAATACGGGCGAGGGTTACACGGGTCTGCTCACCGCCGGATAGCGTGGGAAAGCTGCGCTCCTCGAAGGACCGTATCTCCGTTGCTTCGAGCGCTTGCCGGGTAATGGCGTAGTCGTCGGCCACTTCACCCTGCTGCCGCAGATGCGGGTTACGTCCCATTAACACAACTTCCTGCACGGTAAACGGAAACGAGAGGGTGATGCGCTGACGCATGACGGCACGCGCCTGCGCCTGGGCGCGCGGGGTTATCTGCGGCAGCGGAACGCCATCAAGCAGCACGGTGCCGGCACTCGGCACAACATCGCCGGTTAACAGACTCAACAGCGTAGTCTTACCCGCACCATTTGGCCCAACAATAACCAGCACTTCGCCTGGCTGGAGGGCAAGTGACACGGTATCGACCAGCGTAACCCCGTCGATGCTATAACTGACATCGCGCACTTCCAGGAGGGGAGCGGGCATCCGGGTTGCAAGCGGTGGTGCCGGCTGTACTGCTGGAGATAGATCGGAACGATGCTCAACATGTTGGTCATAATCGGAAGATGTACCCGTATGCATAACGCTCCCCCGTTTTAAACCCGGTATATTTGCCGGATACGCTTTGCAGCCGGCACCCCAACGCCGCAGACTCGCGGCGATTGACCGGGATACATACTGCGTCGGTTGATTTATATACCCGAATGGTCTTTATTAGTATATGATAATAAACATACTTTGTCAACATCTATCGTTGCTATATCCGGCTCTGGCTGAGAAACAGAGCCGGAGCCCGGAATACCGCCGGCGCTCCGGTGCAGGCTTTTTGTGGTAGGGACGCACTTCTGCGTGTCCGCAGCCAGTCTCAATACGGAAAATCCTGCTCTGGAACGGCGGTCTCTACCGATCCCACCAACCGCATTCTCAGACGATAACAGCAAAAAAGCCTACACCGGAGAGGATACCGCCGGCCGGGGACAGTCCGTCAGTTCAAGAGGAAGGTTGCGCGTGCCGGAGCTACCTGGTAGGTACGATATACGTCGAATGGATGCGTATCTTTCCTTCTGTTTTCGGGCGGTATGCGGGAGTAGTGCGCGATGACGATGCGTACCATATCCGCAACCTGCATAAAATCCACGGGAGTCAAATAGAGGCAACTACTCCCGATCCAGACCTGTACATACCCCCGTTCGTCCCGGACCAGACAAACCGGCCCGGCCCGAAAGAGATGCCGGTCTATATCCGCATCAAGCTGATCCAGCACATTGCCTATCCGTAACAGATCAATCGGCGCGAGGCGCATGGTTATCTGATCCCAGTTCAGATGAATCATTCCATGTTCGCAGCGGGCAATAAAGCGTTGATCGGTTTGATGGGCAAGCAGCGTAAAGTGGTGACACATCGGGCGCTCCTCTTGATTAGGGTCAGGCGACCTGCGGCCCGAGCATCACACGGATCTCTCCGCTCGGGCCGCAGAATGCGCATGCACCCTATGATTTTATGGTTTACCTGTAGAGTATATGCTATAGTTTAAGGTTTGCCTGTTATTTCATACCATAGCATACGTTTGTCTTCATGTCAATAGTCGGTCAGGGTCGCCCGGGTTGCGATCGGGTGAAAAGATCACAACCTGCAAGCCGTCCGGCGAGTAGTCATGTATATTTTTAACGTGTAGACTTTTGCCTTGCTGATGCGCTGAACTTGACATTTCACGCTACGCTGGTCAGGTATTGTCAGATGTGGTTTTTCCCTGCGTAGTTTCCCCTGAAGCTATGCTCAGATCTTTCCAATTGCC
Organism: Chloroflexaceae bacterium; assembly: GCA_034437035.1. Taxonomy (GTDB): domain Bacteria; phylum Chloroflexota; class Chloroflexia; order Chloroflexales; family Chloroflexaceae; genus CAKZQX01. Next base: position 6,722 of record DAOTUI010000170.1, on the reverse strand, counting down.
TTGACCAGGGCTCGTTCCGGGGTCTAACCGGCTATCCTGGATTTCTCTCAAAATGTTATGGTCAGCCTTGACAACTATATTAAAGTAGTCTATGCTCATACCACAGGCAAGTATGGTCTAACACTGTTTCGCCCACAATATGACTGTACCAAAATAGGGAAGTGCATAGGGGAAGCGGAAGCTGTTAATTGTCCCACCCTCCGGAAAATTGGGCGTCAGCAAGCCCACGAGTAGAGCGTCTGAGGGAGCTTGGGGTGAACAAGAGCTTCCGCTTCCCTAGCTGATTTGCACGCCCACTGCCTGAGTCGTGTCAATACCACGACTTATGCGGTCACTCGTTTGGAAGCGGATATCGCCTCCGGCAGGGTGGAACCGGACATCCTTTTTCATAAACAAAGATCAAAAGAGTACCATGCTGTCGCAGGTGAAACCGGCTTTCACGGAGGCCCGTGTCTCATTTGACAGGAGTTACGCGGTCGGTTCCAAACCCAGGCGTCTGCCTGGACAACTGGCCCGATTCGCCTCGGCAGGGTGGAATGGGACATTCTTTTTCCGGAAAAAGACAAGAACGTACCATGCTGCCGCAGGCGAAATACGCCGTTATCGAGCGCAAACGGTCCGTTTGAACGCACACCGCGTAAGTCCTGTCATTTGAACGCCTACCGCGTTACGCGTGTCAACACCAGGAGGAGTCTATGAAGATGCCGACCAAGACCCACGAACACCTGCCGGGAGCAGAGCTGAACATGTCCCGCATGCCCGGGCACTGGCTGTTAGCACGCATGGGCAAGCGGGTGCTCCGTCCAGGCGGTTTGCACCTCACCCGCTCTATGCTGGAGACGCTCGCCATCCAGCCGACCGATGCCATCGTTGAGTTTGCCCCTGGATTGGGCGTGACCGCGCGGTTTGCCCTGCAGCGCTATCCGGCATCCTACATCGGGGTCGAGCGTGATGAAGCTGCGGCGGGTATCGTTCGACACCACCTGACCGGTCCGCATCAGCGTTGCATCGTCGGGCGCGCGGAAGACACCGGGTTACCCGCCGCCGCGGCCACGGTGATGTATGGCGAGGCCATGCTAACCATGCCAGGACTTACGCAGTGCGCGTTCAAACGGGCCCTTTGTTCCCGATAACGGCGGATTTCGCCTGCGGCAGCATGGTACTTTTCCTTCTTTTTCACAAGATTTTTGCACTATGTGCAAAAATCTTGTGAAAAAGAGTGGAATCTTCCGCCCTGCCGGAGGCGACATGCTCTGCCGGGGGAGGGACCGCGTAAGTCCTACATGCATACTCCCGGCCGGAAGGCCGCGATTATCCGTGAAGCCTACCGCGTGCTGCAGCCCGGCGGACGTTACGGCATCCACGAGTTGTGCCTGGTGCCGGATATGCTGGACGCAACCACGAAGGAAACGATCTTGCAGCAACTGTCGCAGGCCATCCACGTCGGCGCTCGGCCGCTTACGTCTTCCGAGTGGCGGGCACTGCTGGAGGCAGAAGGGTTCCAGGTCCAGGCGGCACGCACTGCGCCGATGCATCTGCTGGAGCCGCAGCGGCTGGTGCAGGACGAGGGGTTGGGTCGGGCATTGAAGTTTACCTGGAATGTGCTGCGTACCCCGGTGGCGCGCCGGCGGGTGCTGGCAATGCGCCGGGTCTTTCGTCACTATCGTACGCATCTGGCCGCAATTGTACTGGTTGGGGTGAAACTGGAATAAAGCAGGAGATACGAATGAATGCAACAACATTTCTCGATTTGGCGGCCCAGGTAGATATCCCGGACGACGGGACGATCAGCCGGACGGTCTACCAGGATGCGCAGGTAAAGGCTGTGCTTTTTGGCTTTGCGGCGGGGCAGGAGCTGTCGGAACATACGGCGGCGATGGCGGCGGTGCTGCATTTTGTGCAGGGCGAAGCCCGCGTAACCCTCGGTGAGGAAGTAGTGGAGGCGCAGGCGAATACCTGGGTGCATATGCCGCCGCGCCTGCCGCACAGCATCGTTGCCAAAACACCAGTGGTAATGTTGCTGCTGCTGCTCAAGTCCGCGCCGGAGAGCACCGGATAGCAGCACGAGTCGGAAGCCCGGCGCTCACGGGCGCAACCCGTGCGCGCGCAGATGCGCATCCAGCCAGGCGGCATCGTCCGCCGCGAGGTCGGGTGGCGGGGGCGGCCGGCGGTAGTCGATCTGCAGATCGTAGCGTGCGCTGGTATAGATCTGCCGCAGACAGGCATTCAGATCGAGCGGCACATCCGGTTCCGGGTAGTGCAGCGGCACCGGGATCAGATCAATCGGGTTGCGGAACGACAGCGGCCAGACTTCGATGTAGGGGCGGTTGTTGGCGCGGCTCAGGAAGATGAAATACGGTTCAGCCGGTAGCGGCTGGAGCAGGCGCGGACGTTGCCCACCCCGCAGTAGATCAAGCTCAAGCAGGTGGGCTTCACTGCGGAACAACTCCTGGCGCTTCTGCTCATAGGCATCGGCACCGTCGGCACCGGAACGCTTGTTGGCGGGCGACAACAACTCGATGACCGTCACCAGCGTTTCATCTTCAATCACGCGCACTTCAAGCCGTGCCAGGCGGGTAGGGACTTCCATTGCTGCCGTCAGGGTCAGCGGTGCCGGTGCAATGGTGGATACGCTTGTCGCTGCACCCGGTTCGCCACGATCAAGAACGGCAACATCGGGCACAATCGCCCGGCGTACCGGCACAATCGCCAGATGTTCCAGGGAGATGTAGGGGGTAATCACTGCTTTGTAGCGCGGGCTCAGTTGGCGCTGGATCTGCTCGCGGATGGCGTAGATTAAACTGTTATGCACATCCGGCCACATGCCCGGCGCTTCCAGATAGGGGTCCATGCCCGGAAATGGCGGTTCCATCATCTGTCTCCTGATAAGGACTTGTTGTCATAGCTACCGAGGACACCGAGGTGATGAGCCGGGAGCGTGCCGTTCTTGCGCCTGGAGCCTATGGTACGGCTTATTGCTGGTTTGATGACAAACTGGTATGAATCTGGTATTTGCCGGTATGATAGCATATATTGACACACGTTACGCGGTGGGAGTTTGGACCACGAAAGAACACGACATGAGCGAACATCGCAAAACGGCCAATACTGACATGTATCCGGCGATCCCGCGTTTGGCAGGAGATATCGCCTCCGGCAGGGCGGAAGATTCCTATCTTTTTCACAAAAATGTTGCACTTCGTGCAACATTTTTGTAAAAAAGATAAAAAGCGTACCCTGCTGCCGCAGGCGATTCTGCCGTTCACCGGGTGAAACGCCCGGTTTGATGAACCACCGCGTAACTCCTGATATTGACAGGACATACGCGGTGGGGTCAGAGTCACGCAAGAAGTGATGCAGGCGAAAGACATGAAGTCGTCAGTGTGGGAACATGAACATGCCGGCGGGGAAGCCTGAGCAGAGCAGCTTCCCCGCCGGGGATGGCGAAGTTGTCCGGAAATGTAGTCCGCATAGTTATCCTTTGCGCTCGGCCAGCAATGCATCACGCTCGTCAAGCAAGGTAATGATTCTGCGGGCATGTTCTTCGTTGGGAATATCGATACGCTCGTTATGCGCATCGCCCACACGGAAGATATACCCGGCATAGACCTGTTCTTCCTGCAGATGTCCATACTCCGGTTCAAATGCGAGTTGCCAGGAACCCATCCTGGTCAGCGTTTCCGCTTCCATCGCTTTCATGATCATCCTCCTTCTGCCAGTCTCTCCGTATGTCAACGGCACACCGTTCTCGGCAGCGCAGCTTCGCCGGTGATGTGCGGGATAGCAGAGACACAACAAGCCAGGCTACGCTACTTCCAGCATAGCCGTTCCGGCTGGGGATGCATCGGTCATTGCGATAGATTTTACCCTGGTTAACCGACGAGATTTTGCCCTGGCTCCATGACCAGGGCATAACGTCTCGCCGCAGGACGGGATGCGGACGCGCTTCTGCGCGTCCCTACCAACAATATCTGCTTGTAGTGGTCCGGCGGCTGGGGGTAGTGCGTCACCACCGCCACCATTGCCGCCAGGTGCTGCGGTCCCACCCGCCAGAATGGTCGCGCAGCCGAAACCGCTAAACAGATTGACCACCAGACCGATGACCGCGACGACAATTGCTTCCGGAAAGTGGATCGTCACATCGGTGAAGAAGCGTTGCAGCGACTCGACCAGCATGACCAGCGCCACAACTGCCGGAGCCACCGCGCCGGCAAACCCGCCTAACTCGCCGACTGTGCCGGTACTGGTTGAGCGCCTGAATATACACTCAACGCGGTCACTGTGACTAATATCAGTGCCATGCCGAAAATCTGCGAGACAACCAGGTTTTCATCTAAAACTACGACGCCGAATAGCGCTGCGGTCACCGGCTCGACCATTGCCACAATTGAGGCCACAGCCGGCGCGGTATGGTTGAGGCCGATGATATAGAGAATGAATGACAATCCCGCGCCAAGCACCCCCAGCACTGCGAACAGCGGCCAGCTCGGTGTGCTCAACACTGCCACAGTCTGGTCGGCATCGCTCGGCCAGATGAGTATGCAGACCAGTGCGGTGAACGCGATCACGAGAATTGCCTGCGGGCTACCGTGCGGTGCCGCATACTTGAAGCCGAAAATAAATACCGCATAGGATAGCCCGGAAAGCAGGCCGGCGCCGGCGCCGATCAGCGTGACGTTGCCCGCCTCAGTCTCGTAAATACGTGTGATCAGCACGACGCCAAGCATTACCACGGCGATCGCGACCCACTTAAGCAGAGTCGGTCGCTCGAGCTTGAGAACGAAGGACACGAGATAAACGAACACCGGCGCGCAGTACATCAGCGTCACCGCAACCGCGACACTACCCTCCGCGATGCTCACGAAGTAGAAAGCGAAGTTGCCGGCGACGCCGAGACCGGCAATTGCCGACCAGAACCATAACCGGCGACTTGTCAGTCCACTGCCCTGCGGGCGCAACGCTAGCCAGATGAGAACAAACAACAGCCCGATCGCACCCCGGTAGAACGACACCACGAACGCGTCCCAACCCTCGGCCATGAGCATCCCGCCGATCCCGCCCGATAGCCCCCAGCATAGCGCCGCCAGTACGACGAAAGCTGTACTCGCGCCTTTCATATAATCTCCTTTTCCATCAGAGTTACACCAATTTACGGCCAAACCTGCAAGAAAACCACGAAGGCCATGCAATGCACGAAGCAATGAAATGGATACACGCGCTCATACCCGCTGTGCCGCCATTCGTGGTTCTTCGTAGTCTTCGTGGTTTGTCTGGTCTTGGCAGTTTGGAAGTCAGATTGGTATTACGCCGTCACTGACCTGGCAGGTAGTTTTGCCTCCGGCAGGGCTGTTCCGTGAAATTCATAACCAGCTTACCATTTTTCAGGATGATAATATCTTCTTCCTCCGCCGGCTCCAGGCGGGTAAATACCTGGGTGCATATGCCGCCGCGCCTGCCACACAGCATTGTTGCCACAATGCCGGTGGTGATGTTACTGCTATTGCTCAAGTCCGCGCCGGAGAGCGCCAGGTAGCAGCACAAGCCGGAAGCCCGGCAATTAAGGGCGCAACCCGTGCGCGCGCAGGTGCGCATCCAGCCAGGCGGCATCGTCCGCCGCGAGATCGGGTGGCGGCGGTGGTTCATGGTAATCGATATCCAGGTCATAGCGGCCGCGGCGGTAGGCTGTGTGAATGACCGCCGTCAGATCAAGCGGGGCGGGCGGGTCGGGGTAGAGCAGCGGTACCGGCAGCAGCTTGATCGGCTCACGCCGCGAGAGCGGCCAGATCTCGATGTAGGGCCGGCGCTGCACCCGGCTCAGGAAGACAAAATAGGGTGCATCGGGGAGCGGGCGCGCGACCTGCGGGCGGCGTCCATGGCGCAACAGGTCAAGCTCCAGCAGGTTGACGGTGCTGCCGAAGATCTCCTGGCGCTTCTGCTCGTAGGCGTCGGCTCCATTCACTCCCGGACGTTTGTTGGCGGGGGCGAGCAGTTCAATCGCCGTCACCAGCGTGCGCTGGCCGACGGTGTAGATCTCGATGCGGGCATACTCGACCTCCACCTCCATTACGGCGGGCAGGGTCAGGGGGGCCGGCTCGAAGACGGCTACATCGCCCTCCGCCGGCGCGGTCGGATCACGCTCAATCAGCACGACATCCGGCACCACCTTGCGCACGGGTGCAATCTCAACACTCTCGAATGTCGCATAGGGCGTGATCACGGCGCGGTAGCGTGGTGCCAGGGCCGCCTGGAGCTGATCACCGATAGTTGTAATCAACCGATGATGCACATCCGGCCACATCGTCGGCGCTTCCAGATAGGGGTCCATTCCCGGAAATGGCGGTTCCATCATCTGCCTCCTGAACATGTTGATTGGAGTCATGATAGCACAGACCAGACCGGAGCAAACGCGGCCGGAAGCCCGGCAATCAGGAGCGCAACCCGCGCTTGCGCAGATGGGCATCCAGCCAGGCCGCATCGTCCGCCGCGCGATCGGGCGGTGGCGGCGGCCGGCGATAGTCAATATCCAGGTCGTAGCGACCGCGACGGTAGGCCGTGTGAATGACCGCCGTCAGATCAAGCGGGGCGGGGCGGGGCTCTCAGGTGTAGGCTTTTTATGGTAGGGACGCGCTTCTGCGCGTCCACAGCCCGTCCCAATGCGGAAAATACTGCACTGGAGCGGCAGCCGCTGCCGGTCCCACTGACCGCATTCCAATGCGATCCGG